>JBMDYE010000060.1:0-5644 GCA_048595135.1 Planktothrix sp.
GCGGTTTCTTAGTCTTTGGCTCCACCCCTTCACGTGAACTTGCTCTAAGGATAAGGATAACTGCTCATTTCCGCAACCCTCTGGTCAAAAATTTTTCTAATCAGAAGTCAATATAGGGGACAAGGGGAAGGGGGGACAAGGGGACAAGGGGAAGGGGGGACAAGGGGACAAGGGGACAAGGGGACTATTTTTCCTTCCTTCTTCCTGCCTCCTGCCTCCTGCCTCCTGCGTTCTGACTTTTTGCAACCCAGTTGCAGTAAAATCAGGAGAATGTAGCAAAATCCCCTTGAATTGGGTCAGGTGTTCACCCGCTTTTGTAATGAATCTTCATGCTAGAAGACATTACTCAAGGAGACTATCCCGTTAGGATAAAATAGGAATCAGGCTAAAGTGCCGACCCAATCCCTGTTAGGAGTTATGGCTTTGTTTTGACTTTCTCTTAAGGAGCTAGAGGCATCACAAAATCCATTCAACTCTGAAAGGACATACTCTCTGAGTTTGTCTAGTCTTAGGCAACCAGTAGACGTACAATTAAAACGCTTGTGGAGACGATCTAATTGGCACAGTTTGACTTAAGGTTAGACGGTTTCGGTTAAGAGTCTATGAAGCAAGAATCTCATTGTCGCTCTCGTAGTGTCGATGATGAGACTGTCAACTTGAGATAGTTTTATTTATAAGGATTTCTAAGGATGTCGAACGCCTTACAAGTAACTGACGCTAGTTTTAAGGAAGAGGTGCTTGACAGCGAACTTCCGGTGCTAGTGGACTTCTGGGCACCTTGGTGTGGGCCTTGCCGGATGGTCGCTCCCGTTGTGGAAGAAATTGCCGAACAGTATAAAGGCCAAATGAAAGTTGTCAAGGTCAATACTGATGACAATCCTAGTGTTGCTAGCAAATATGGTATTCGCAGTATTCCGACTCTGATGATTTTCAAAGGAGGTCAAAAAGTGGATATGGTGGTGGGTGCAGTTCCCAAAAGTACACTGTCTACTACCATAGAAAAGTACATTTAAAACGTGAAGCTCATAACACGGTTTTACCGTTGTTAGCCTCAAGCTCATCATTCACAGGTGTCGCGCCTTGGTACATTGGGTCTGAGGCGCGTTGTTGTATGTTACGAAATCGTTATGAACTCCTCAGAAATCAGTCAAGCGGTCGATTCTCTGCAAGCCGATATTATCCAGTTAGTGGATCAATTGCCGAATTTGAAGCATAAAAAATGGATTTCACGGTCACTTTCCAGCCTAGTCCGCATGGCTGGGGAAGAATTTGAAACCCTTGACTGGAAAATCCTTTCTGCTTCGTTATTGGATTTAGAGCGTGGCTTTACGATATTTTATCCCTATCGCCATGTTCGGAAAATTTGTATTTTTGGTTCGGCTCGCATTTCTCCAGAATCAGAAGAATATCAAATGGCGGCAGATTTTGCCCGATGTGTCATCCAGCAGAAATTTATGGTCTTAACTGGGGGTGGCGGTGGCATTATGCAGGCGGGAAATGAAGGCGCCGGACTGGAGCATTCGTTTGGGTTAAATATTCAGCTTCCGTTTGAACAATCGTCTAATCCCTATATTCATGGGAATCCGAAAGCGATTATGTTCAAATATTTCTTTACCCGTAAGCTCTTTTTTCTGCGAGAGAGTGATGCTTTGGCGATGTTTCCAGGGGGGTTTGGAACCTTAGATGAAACCTTTGAATGTTTAACGTTAATACAAACGGGAAAATTCGGCCCTGCACCATTAATTTTGGTGGATCGTCCGGGGGGAGATTATTGGCATGATCTCCACCAATTTATTGAAAAACAAATGCTGAGGCGAGGATTAATTTCCGTTGATGATCCGAGTTTCTATACGATGACGGATGATTTAGGGGTGGCTTGTAATGCGATCGCTGATTTTTACCGCGTTTATCATTCCAGTCGCTTTGTTAAGGATCGGTTTGTGGTGCGGTTAAAATTAGAATTATCCGACGAGCAAGTGGAACAACTCAATGATGAGTTTAAGGATATGTTGGTGAAAGGACGAATTGAAAAAACCGTTGCCTTTCCTGAAGAATTTGGAGATGAAACGGAGGAATTACCCCGTTTGGTCTTTTATTTTAATCAACGTCGGGTGGGGCGATTGTATCAAATGATTTATACCATCAATAAAATGGGTTTTGCTGCTCCAGAAGCCGCCCATCCTGAGCAAAAATAAAAAGCTGTAGGATGGGCTATGCCCATCACTATAGGGCTGAATTTTAAACACCTAATTTTTTCAGAGATTCATGAGTCAAGCTGGATACGCTTTGCTTTTATTACTAATTGTTTATTGATGGGCTATGCCCATCCGACAGGATGAAAGATTTTTTTAAGTTTGAAGAAGATTTTGTGACGTCGTTGCGTTGTATTCCGATGGGGGTACGATATAAATTAGATACTTGTGGGGTGAAGTTAAAGTTAGAACATTGGAATAAATTTAGTCAAGAGGCACGGCAACAGTTAGTAACAGAACCGATTAATACCCCAGAAGAAATTACAAATTATCGTAATTTATTATATCAATATGCCGAACAATATACGGAGATTCCCCTGAAAGATTTACCCATTGAAGAAAATCCCGCTTGGTTAAATTCAGAAAAAATGGCGGATACGGTTCAAGAAAAAGCGGGAGAATTGGGGGTTAATCTCACCTTAGAACAATGGCAAAATCTGACGCCTATTCAACGATTTGCGTTAATTAAACTGAGTCGTCCGAGTCATGAAAATAAAAACTTTTTACCCGCTTTAAAAGAATTTAAATTGATTTCTCAAGAATGATACTAAACGTTAAGGTACAGAGCGATCGCTAATCCCTAACCTAAGATAGGTAGAGTGCAAAGATAACCCTTGTTGAAGTGTTAGAAACGCAATGATGGATCACCTTTGGCAGTATTGGGCAAGTTTAGGATATCAGTTGAACGAACTTCTTGTGTTTGCGCCAACGTTAGCCCAGCTATCTGAACCGATTAGAGACCCCGTTGCGGTATTCTTAGTGATTTTGGCAATTATGCTCGTGGCGCCGTTACTGTTTGAACGGTTAAAAATGCCTGGGATTATCGGTTTAATTTTAGCCGGAGTTGTGGTTGGCCCCCACGGATTTGGGTTATTAGCGCGCGATCGCACGATTGAACTGCTCGGTACGGTTGGGTTGCTGTTTCTCATGTTTCTAGGGGGGTTAGAAACCAGTCTCGATGACCTCAAACGCAACGCTGACAAAGCCGTGATCTTTGGGTTAGCCACCTTCTCGCTACCGATGCTGATCGGAACGGTGGCGATGTTATCACTGCAATACGATTTCTTAGCAGCGATTTTGGTGGCGTCCTGCTTTGCGTCCCATACGTTGGTGGCCTTACCGATTCTCAGTAAATTGGGGATTATCCGTAGTAAGGCTGTCACCGCCACTTTGGGCGGAACGCTAATTACTAACGTGCTGGCCTTGTTGGTGCTAGCCATCGTCGTTAAAGCCAATCAAGGCAGTTTAACCCTGAGTTTTTGGCTGTTTTTAATTCCCTCCCTGGCTATTTATACCTTTGCCACCCTATGGGGAATTCCTAAACTGGGACGCTGGTTTTTCCGACGGTTTGGACATGATGAAGGCGCCGAGTTTATGTTTGTGCTGGCGGCTTTGTTTGTAGTGTCCTATATTGCCAGCTTGATTGAAATTGAACCGATTGTTGGGGCGTTTTTAGCGGGAGTGGCGATTACTTCACTGGTTCCGCAACTGAGTCCGTTAATGAATCGAATTCAGTTTATCGGAAATACCCTGTTTGTCCCCTTCTTCCTCATTTCAGTGGGAATGCTGGTTGATCCTTTGATCTTAGTGAAGGAACCCCGTGCGATTATGGTGGCGGCGGTGATGATTGGGGCGGAATTTCTGAGTAAGTTTTTAGCAGCTTGGGGGCCCGGAACATTGTTTGGCTGGCGCTTTCCAAATGTCATGGTGATGTTTGGGCTATCCGTGGCTCAGGCGGCTTCAACCCTGGCAGCGATTACCGTTGCTTTGAAAATCAATCTGGTGGATGAGTTAACGGTGAATGGAACCATCGCCATGATTTTAATTAGTTGCGTGGCGTCTCCCTGGATTACAGCCCGTTGGGGGGCAAAAGTTCAGCCTGATCCGGTGTCGGTTCAAGGACAAAATCAGGCTCCATTGGGCGAAAAACCAGGGAATTTCTCCATGGGCGATCGGATTTTAGTTCCGGTGGCGAACCCGAATACCGAAGATAATCTGTTGCAATTGGCGCTGATTTTGGCGAAAAGTGCGGGAGGGACGTTGCTACCGTTACATATTATCTCTGACCAACAGCGACCGATTCCACCGGGGGCAAAAGCCCAACAACAACAGTTACTCGCATTGGCTGAACAGGTTGCTCATGCGGCGGTTACTCCGGTAGAGGCGATTGGTCGAGTTGATAATTCTGTGGGTTTGGGAATTGTTCGCACCGCCGATGAACGGGATGCAAGTTTGATTATTTGTGGTTGGAAAGGGTATTCAACGTATCAGGAAAACTTTTTTGGTGGCATGATTGACATGGTTGTCGGGTTAGCCACTATCCCGGTTTTGATTACTCGTTTTCCGCAACCGATTCAGAATACAGAGCGTGTTCTGTTAGCAGTGGGGGAAATGGATCTGGACTCTTGGGCGTTCCGTCAAACCTTCAGCTTGGCTCAAAGTTTGTCGGCGGAGTTGAAAGCAACCTTACAAGTCTTACAGATTTTTTCGGATCAATATCCGAAGTCTTCAGGGTTGGAGTTAAAGGGGGTTCAGGGTCAAGTTTGGATACAGCAAATTCGGGGAAATTTTGTGGGGAAAATTTCTCAGTTCCTGAAAACAAATGATTTGGTGATTTTGATGGCGACAACTCACCGTTTAGGACAACCGACGTTAGGAAATGATCCAGAAACCCTCGCTCGTCTTCATCGACAAGCTTCTTTGTTAATTGTTCATTTTCCCAATCCTTGAAAACAAAATTCAGGTTAACTTTATTGATCCTTAACAATGTCATCTGTTTCAACTTCTGAAAATCCAAAAGCGATCGCAACGCCTCGCAGTCTTTATTAGTGTTATTGTCAAGTTCAGGCACAATCCTTTAATGTATCGAAGGCTGAAAAAGCTTAACTTCCTTCAGGTCTTCCACTAGGACAGTTATAGAATTATCTCAGTTGATCAACAAATTTCTCTGTTAGTTGTTAAATCAGCGAAGGGTTCATGGTATAATATATTCGCTATTACATTTTCCTCAATACATTTAATTAAGCTCTTTCCATCAATTACAAGAGTTAAATTCCCAATGGGAATAAAGGAAATCATCATGAATAAGCCGAATACGCTCCAACTAACCCGTCGTCAGCTTGTACAGGGTTTGTTATTAACAACTGCAAGTTTGTTAACCAAGGATATTTTGTTTTCTGAACGTGCGATCGCCGGAAATGAGGAGTTAAAAAACAATTCTTATTCAATCAATAAATATCATATTTTCCTTAATTATACAACCGCAAGAACTGGAGGCGAAGCAACGATTAATTTAAGATCAGGAGAAAAATTAAGCATAAAAATTCCTGCCAAGACGATAGAAAATAAGGAAATTTTGGTTCCACAGCCAGGTAAAAACAGCCAAAATATTA
>JBMDYE010000061.1:0-25160 GCA_048595135.1 Planktothrix sp.
GCGCCATGGCGCGTCTCTACACAATGACGAAGTACGGGCGAAGCATTCGGAAGGTAAGATATCGGTTTTTACCCTAGATATTTGCCCGAATGCTTCGCCCCTACGGGTGACTGTTATACCCACCTCCTCCTGGGGTTTCTATGACAAAAATATCGTTTATATTCATTTCAACCGTGGCGGTACTGTCTAATTCTTCTACCGTTTTATCGTTGCGAATTACATAATTTTTCCCCACTAACCCCGGTTGTCCACCATTTAACCCGAAAGGAGGAATAACCCGATGTTCTGATAAGATTCCGGCGGTCATGGGTTCAAAAAATTGTACTTTTCTAATAATTCCATTTCCGCCTTTAAATTGTCCTAAACCCCCGCTATTTTCTCGAATCCTAAATTCTTGTAATAACACCGGATAACGCCATTCTAACACTTCAGGATCAGTTAAACGGGAGTTAGTCATGTGGGTATGAACGGCATCAGTTCCATTATAGTTTATTCCTGCACCAGAACCGCCACAAATCGTTTCATAATATTGATAATTTTGATTACCAAAAGTAAAGTTATTCATCGTACCTTGGGAAGCTGCCATCACGTTTAATGCGCCATATAACGCATCAACTATCGCTTGAGACGTTTCGACATTTCCAGCCACCACAGCCGCCGGATAACGAGGGTTTAAAAAGCAACCTTCAGGAATAATAATATCTAAGGGTTTTAAACAGCCTGCATTCAGGGGAATATTATCTTCTACTAAGGTTCTAAACACATATAAAACAGCAGCTTTACAAACCGCTTTTGGGGCGTTAAAATTAGTAGGAAGTTGGGCAGAAGTTCCGGTAAAATCAATTTTAGCAGTGCGGTTAGTTTTATCAATTTCAATGGTAACTTGAATGATTCCGCCGTTATCCATTTGATAGGTAAATTCACCATCCGTTAACACATCAATTGCCCGACGCACGGATTCTTCGGCATTATCCTGAACATATTGCATATAGGTTTGAACCATCGTTAAGCCATATTGCATTACCATTTTTTGTAGTTCTTGAACACCTTTTTCATTCGCTGCAATTTGCGCTTGTAAATCAGCAAGATTGGTGGCAGGATTTCGCACTGGATAACGACTTGATGTTAAGAGGGTTAACAGTTCGGTTTCTAAAAAATTACCTTCTTTAACGAGTTGAAAATTATCAATTAAAATCCCTTCTTCTTCTATCGTTGTACTATTGGGAGGCATGGAACCTGGGGTTATTCCGCCAATATCCGCTTGATGTCCCCGTGAAGCAACGTAAAATAATAGTTGTTCGCCGGAATCATTAAAAACAGGAGTAATGACGGTGACATCGGGTAAATGAGTGCCGCCATTATAGGGATTATTTAACATATAAACATCCCCAGGTTTTAAGGTTTCTCCTTTCGCGGCAATTAAACTTTCCACACTCTCACTCATTGACCCTAAATGAACGGGAATATGGGGTGCATTAGCGACTAATTGACCATGTTGATCAAAAATTGCACAGGAGAAATCGAGGCGTTCTTTAATATTAACGGAGGCTGCGGTATTTTGTAGGGTGATTCCCATTTGTTCGGCGATAAATTGAAATAAATTTTTAAAGATTTCTAATTTTACCGGGTCAGCTTTTATCGCTTTCTCTTCTTGAATTAAGGGAGGGTTAACAGTATTGTTGGATTTTAGAATTAAATAATTTCGTTCTGTTAATTCCGCTTGCCATCCTGGTTCAATAATATTCGTGCCAATCGATTCGATAATAATAGCAGGGCCGTTAATAATATCGCCAGGTTGTAACTCATTGCGTTGAAAAACGGGGGTATTTTTCCACTCGTTATGGGTATAAATATTAACGGTTGCGATCGCTGTAGGAGGTTCAGTGCGAGTGCGGGTTAATATCGGTTCTTCGGGGGTATCCATTTGTTGAATAATTTCAACGGTGATGGATTCAACAATTAACGCTTTTTCGGGTTTTATAAAGCCATAGCGGGTTTGATGTTCTTGTTCAAATTGTTGGATTAAAGCGGATAGATTAGAAACAAAATTAACGGATAAGGTGGAATCTGTTCCTTCATATTTGAGATAAAGCTTAAAAATAACGTCGGTTTTTAGTTCAGGATGTTCTAATTCGGCTTTGGCTTCTATTACTAAGGTAGAAAAAATCTGTTCTAGTTCAGAAACTAATTCAACGGTTAATTGATTTTCAACCGCTTTTTCTCGTAAGATTCGCACATCGGCTAAACCCATGCCATAAGCAGATAAA
This sequence comes from Planktothrix sp., assembly GCA_048595135.1. Taxonomy (GTDB): domain Bacteria; phylum Cyanobacteriota; class Cyanobacteriia; order Cyanobacteriales; family Microcoleaceae; genus JBMDYE01. The sequence goes on from JBMDYE010000061.1 coordinate 2,268, forward strand.
ACTCCGGCGTAGGGATGAATAAAAATCTGTTTAATCCCTAATGTATCGGCAATTAAACAAGCGTGTTGACCGCCTGCACCGCCAAAACAACATAGGGTATAGTTAGAAACATCATAACCCCGTTGTAGGGAGATTTTTTTAATCGCATTTGCCATATTTTCAACGGCAATAATAATAAATCCGGTGGCGACTTCTTCCGGTGTTTTGTTATCTCCCGTTTGGGTTTGAATTGCTGTTGCGAATTCCTTAAATTTTTGTTGAACAATTTCTGTATCTAAGGGCAAATCACCGTTTTTTCCAAATACTTTCGGGAAGAATTGGGGCTGAATTTTCCCTAACATGACGTTAGCGTCGGTAACGGTTAACGGCCCTCCTAAACGATAACAAGCTGGCCCAGGATTTGCCCCGGCGGACTCTGGCCCAACGCGATATCTTGACCCATCAAAGGTTAAAATTGAACCGCCTCCCGCCGCGACGGTATGAATTGCCATGATGGGAGTTCGCATTCTAACTCCGGCTATTTCTGTTTCAAATTGGCGTTCATATTCGCCGTTAAAATGGGCAACGTCGGTGGATGTTCCGCCCATATCGAAGGTAATAATAGCGTTAAATCCGGCTTTTAAACTGGTTTGAACTGCCCCAACAATTCCTCCGGCTGGCCCTGATAAGATGCTATCTTTTCCTTGGAATTTTTGGGCATTCGTTAAGCCGCCATTGGATTGCATGAACATTAATTTAATGGCGTTTGGTTTGACCTCTCCCCCAGCCCCTCTCCTGGGAGGAGAGGGGGGAAGAATTTTTGATATTAAGTCTCTAGTTGGTTTGACCTCTCCCCCTGTCCCTCTCCTCCCAGGAGAGGGGGGAACAATTGTGGTTTTGACCTCTCCTCCAACCCCTCTTACTCCCCCTTCCCTTGCAGGGAAGGGGGCAGGGGGGTTAGGTCGCAACTTCTCAGCATTACTATTTAATTGAGACGCAACTTGATTAATATAACGTTTTAAAATAGGCGATAAATAAGCATCAACAACGGTGGTATCCCCTCGGCTGACTAATTTCATTAAGGGGCTAATTTGATGGGAAACGGAAACTTGAGTAAAGCCGATTTCTTGGGCTAAGGTGGCGATTTGTTGTTCGTGGTGAGGATAGCGATAACCGTGCATTAAGACAATGGCACAGCTTCTAATTCCGGTTTGATACGCTTGTTCTAATTGGGGTTTTAATGGTTCTAAGTTAAGGGGGATTAATTCTTTGCCTTGGGCGGTATATCGTTCTTCGACTTCGATCACTTGTTCATAGAGCATTTCCGGTAAAATAATATTACGGGCGAAGATATTGGGGCGATTTTGATAGCCGATTCTTAACGCATCTTTGAAGCCTTGGGTTATTATTAAAAGAGTGCGATCGCCTTTTCGTTCTAATAAGGCATTGGTGGCAACGGTGGTTCCCATTTTCACTTCAGAAATTAATTCACTGGGAATAAGTTGCTCTGGGGATAAGTCTAAGATTTCTCGGATGCCTTGAATCACAGCATCGGAATAGCGTTGGGGATTTTCTGATAATAATTTATGGGTGGTTAAACTTCCATCGGGTTTGCGGGCAACAATATCGGTAAAGGTGCCGCCTCGGTCAATCCAAAATTGATAGGTTGTAGCGTTGGGTTGGGGTGTGGAAGTCATAATCAATTGAATGGAAATAAAAAAGTTTCTCTAAAGAATAAGCCATTAAATTAAAACAATAGGTTGGATTATTCTCCAGCTTGTTCTATTAAATATTTGACTAAATCATCTGATAACCACAAACCAGAATTTTTTAATAATTGAATTGCGGTCGTCATAGAATCCAGAAAACCCTTTTGTTTAGCATATAATAATAACCCTGCTGTACCAACCAACGGTATATTTAAAGTACGGGCAACTCGTCTCCCGGCGGCATCATCAATAATGGCACGATAACCTTTATTTTCCCAGGCAAAACTTAATACCTCAGTTTCACCTGGATCTAATCCCCATGCGGTAATTGTAGGAGACACAGAGACTAAATCAACTTTTTTGCCCCAGGTCATTTGAGGAAGTTGCTGAGAGGGTAGATCGTTTTTACCCGCTTCTACCACTTCTGACCAAACTGCATTAGGAATAATAATTTCTTGACAAACTTGGGGGAGTATATTAATTAATTGACTTTTGAATAAGACAATTAAAGGGGAACTATTAATCACGACTTTCTGCATTAATACTAGCTAACTCCTCAGTAATCTCTTCAGGGGTATATTGAAACGGTGAAACGTGATAACGGGAGAGAAGATTAATAAATTCTAACCGAGTTAGACCTGCAATTTCTGCCGCTTTCCCTTGGGAAATTTCCCCGAGTTCATACCATTTGACTGCCGCAGCAATTCTCATTTCTTTGCCTAATTCTTCCGGATCTTTCCGCAATGCAGAAAAAACGCTTTCAGGGAGTTGGATTGATACGGTCTGCATCATCGCCTTTATCCTTTAAGGTTTCAAATTTTATTATAATTTGCTTTTAGCCTGAAATTTATTTTAAGGTTTGGAATTCGGCTTCACCGTCACCCCATCACACAAACGTCTATCTTCCTCACTCACACTCGAATTATTCTCCAGATAATCCTTCATCCACTCACAACTCCAAACCATTAATTGATCTAAATCCAAACTAATCGTCCACAGCTTGATGGTGTTGTCTGAACTGTCAATGTCTCCACTGCCAGAAGCCAGGGTTTGGCCGTCGGGACTCCAACTCACACTCATGACCGGACTATTGACTTCCAAACTATTACGCTCTTTCACTTCGCACAACATCTTCAGAAGCCTGGTGATGATTTCTAACTGTAGTGCCTTATCCTCCCTGATTTCCGGCTCTGACTGTTTGAGTTGTTTTCCTGTTTTTAACCCTTCCAAGATAGCGATTAATTGGTAGCCCTTCAACCATGAGAAATTAGAAGACGCAATGTTGCTACTTAATTCTGTCTTTCTGAGTTGTAATTTTGCCTGTTGGAGTTTTAAATCTGCCTCTTGGATTTTTAAATCTGCTTGTTTCTTTTCTGTGTTAGCAGCTTCCAAAGCTTTTGTTGCTTTGTCCTGCTGCTGCTTGGTTTGTTCTAACTGTTGCTGAACGCCATCCATTTGTTGTTGGGCTTGTTGCTTCTGTTGTTGGGCTTCTAAAGCTGCCTTTTCTGCATTCTTTTTCTGATTCAAAGCTTGTTCAGCTTGTTGCGCTGCTTCTTCAAGTTGTTGTTGTGCGACTTGACTTTCAGCTTTAGCTTTTTGAATTTCCTTCTTAGCTTTTTGACTTTCAGCTTTAGCTTTATGAGCTTCTAAAACTGATTTTTCCTGTTCAGTTTTAGCGTCTGACATCTTTTTATTAAGTTGTTCTAATTTTCGGTGAGCTTCAGATTGCTTTTTTTGAGCAGAATCAGCTTCTTGTTTCGCTTTAGATGCTTGTTTATTTGCTTTAGATGCTTCTCCTTTCGCTTGATTAAAATTAGTAGTAGCTATCGTTGCTGCACCTAAAGACAGAACCAAGGCTCCAATTGAAACCAAGCTAATTATAGACGCTCGACGTTTAGCTGTGGATAAAATTTTATTCGCTTTTTTTTCTTTTTCTAAAACAGCCTGCATTTTTTGATTCGCTTCTTTTTCCTTTTCTAAAGTTGTTTGGATGAACTGTTTCTCCGCTTCAATTCCCCGTTTTTCTAACTCCTGACTTGCTGCTAAATATTGATAATCTTCACTACTGAGGCTTTTTCCCTCTGCCCATTTGTTCGCTTCTTTTAACGCTTCCCCCTGCAATAACCGCGACTCATCCTGACGTTCTGACTTTTCCCAGGCATTAAAAGCTTCTGAGTAGGGTCGTAAATCCGCCAAGGCTTTTTCTACCCAAGTTAAATTAAAAACTTCTGCATAAATTTGATTATAAACATTGAGTTTTCCATCATGTTTTACCACTAACCCCGATAGTCGCAACATGACTTGATCGGGGTTATCTTCCGCAGGAATTCCTTGCTGTTGTAAAATTTGTTGATAGAGTCCCAGAAGCCGTCCCGTGCTTTGATGCCCAGCATAAAGAATGCGATCGCGAATGGTTCTTAAATGTTCGGGGGTGTCCTGTCCTTCCCAGTTGGTAATGATTCGCTCTTGCACTAAATTTTCCACCCATTCCGCCTCTTGATTTGGGGGAATAGTTTGATTACTTTCTCGAATGAGTTTACAGATTTTTTGCGTTAAAAACGGTTGTCCTCCCGTCCAAGATAAAATTGCTTTTAATACGTTTTCAGAGTGATCCGTTTGAGTTCTAAACCCATCCGCCAGGGGATCGGATTCTGTTAACTGAAATCCCGTTAATTCAATCGCCCGACCAATATTAAAAGGGGTGCGTCGTTTATCTTGGATTAAATCCGGTGGTGTTGTCACCCCTAATAACGCAAAGGTTAACCGTTGATAAATCGGTTGATCTGCGCGATGATTATAACAATCTCGAATTAAAGCAAAAAAGTCATCCATTTTAAAGGGTAGACTTAAAATGCTATCAATTTCATCAATAAAAATAATAATCGGTTTTGTAATTAATTGTAGGAGAATTTCTTCTAAAAATCTGCCAAACCGTTGCGTATAGGATAAATGATCATGATTTTCCCACCATTCCTCCGAGTCAAATTCCTCATACAATTCTAAGCTATTACTAATTTCTTCAATAATTCCTCGATACCACTGTTCGGGGGTAATTTCTAAGGTTCCAATGGAGGTAATATCAATGGCAACACAAGCATATCCCTCCTGTTCTAACCGTCGCATGGTTTGAACCCTTAAACTGGATTTCCCCATTTGCCGACAGTTGAGAACGTAACAAAAATCTCCCTGTTTTAATGCTTCATAAAATTCATCATCAGCGACTCTTTTAATATAGGTGGGAGCATCAACGGGAAGACTCCCCCCCACTTGATAATCATAGCGAGATGGAGGATTATTATTCATAAATTATACCCCCAAGCGATCGCAAAAATAAAGCCGATACAGATTACACAACGGAATCACATCATTGCCGCGAAATTTCACTAAACCCATACTTCTCAAATTAAAACCTAAATTCCCTTCTAGTCGGACAGGTTTGTCAGAAGCAACAACTTTTTTCATCGCCGTTGCTAATTCCCCATCATCTTTATTAAGGTTAAATAAAAGACGACGTAAATGATCACTATATAACCCTTCTTCCGTTGGAGAAATCTTAATAAATTGTTCTAAGTTTAAATGCGATCGCGCCATCTCATACAACGCTTTTCTCACTAAATAGGGGTGTCCATCTACCATACCCATTAACGTTTCTATTTCTGAATTTGACCAGTTTAAATGATGCCGTATAACTAAATCTGTAACTTGTTCTACCGTTAATTCTGGTAATTCAATCGGTAGACCCACATTAAAGGGAGATTGATTAATATTTAAGGGAATATAAACCTCTTTAGAATGGGCAATCACCAGCCGTAACCGTTGCCATAAGGGTTCATTTTTGCCCTTTTCGTGCCAAGTTCGCAGTAACGCAAAAAATTCTTGAGCCACTTCGCGGCATTGAAACACCTCATCCACTTCATCCAATCCCAAGGTTAACGGTTCAGAAATCGTTTTCAATAAATACCGTTGGAAATAGTTACTACATTTAATTTTACTGCCCAAAGAGCCTTTCCACAAATCCGTTAATTTATCATCCAACTCTAAAGCATTGGCAACATTCGCACAAAATGCCTGTAAAAGTGAATCAATACTATTGAGACAATCGTGATCAAATTCTTGAAAATTCAGATAAGCGGTTTTATGCTCATGTTGTTGACCAAACTTAAGAATGCGCTGCATTAAAGAGGTTTTTCCCATTTGTCGAGGTGCTTTAATCCTAATTAATGCCCCTGTTTTTAAGATCGTTTCATAACAATCTGATTCAATGGGAGGACGTTCAATATAAAGGGAACAATCCAAACTCACCGACCCTTCTGGACTATCCAAACTTTGAGAACAAACGGGTGATTCTGTTAAAGAACGGGGATTTTCAATCATTTCAGGTTCAATGAATTCAAGCTGGTTCGCATGATCACTATTAGTAATAATATCTAAGGTTTCTATTTCGATTAAAGGAGCTAAATCACTCTGTCGTCTAATAATCGGGGTGAGATCTTCCGAGATTCCCGCCATACTAATGCTTGTACAGCCATAATTATAAGCAAATTCAAAGCTTTTTCCGGCTCCCAAAGCATCATAAAACCCAATCGCGAATTCAATCGCAGCTTTATCCCCCACCGCTTTTTTCATGCCAATCACATAGGGAACATGATGAACAATTCCTTGGGCTTGAAATTCAGAATAACAAGCATTTAAAACCACACATTCGATTTGTTCACTAAATAGTTTAAATAAACTCGCTAATCCCTTAGAACTCACCAGTTTAACTTGTCCGTTTCCATCTTCTAAAGCTAACCCCCCTTCTCCTACGCCATGACCCGAAAAATGAATAATTTGTGGATTTAATTCTAGGACAGCACGCTGCATATCTCTGGGAGTCACTGCCCATTTTTGTTCTAAATTAAATTCTGCTCTTTTTTTAGACCGTTTTAATCCGTCTTCAATTTCTTTGACTTCTTCATCTAAACGTAACGGGGTAGAAGATTTCGGATTGGCAGCTAAAAATAAAATCGTTTTCTTCCTACGACTACTACTACTCATTAAGATGACTCCTGGGAGATTCACAACTGGTTATAAAAAATTGGGGATGAAATCCTTAAATGTTTGCTACACATCTGTCTGGTGTAGAGACGCGCCCTGGCGCGTCTCTACGTGAGGTTTAGGGATCATCTATAGAACCGATTTAAGGGGGGAATATGAGATGATCTGGGGTTGACTTTGCCCTTAAACGCTGTTGTTCAGGCTGCTATCCAGTTCTAACACAAAATGATCAACCCGCCCAGAAATTTTCTTCCCAGGCGGGTTTGATGATTGTGGAAATGTAGATTTGACCTCTCCCCCTAACCCCCTCTCCTGCGAGGCGAGGGGGAAAGAATTGTTCATATTAAATATAGAGATCTAAAAGTATTTATTACTCCCCCTTCCAAATAACAATATTTTTCCTTGTCCCTCTCCTTGCAGGAGAGGGTAGGGAGAGGTCGGGAAGGGGGCAGGGGGGTTAGGTCTCATTTATCCCTTAAGCGTTATAACGTTCTTCTAACCAAACTCTGACTTGATGTTCCGTATCAAACGAAGCCGTAGATCCCGTCATGGGGTCGTAAGTTTTCCAGAAAATATTCCCTTCTGCGTCTGTTTTTTTCCAAATCTTCGGTTCAGAATCTAACACTAATGAATTGCAAAAAGCTTCTGTTATTATTTTGGCAAGATTAATAATTTTTTGCCCAATTCCCAAGAATTTCGGATTAGGACGAGAGAAAGTTGGAAATGGGGTTTCAATCGTTGCAAATGATGAAGTTTTGGTTAATTTCATCTCAATACACCTCACTAAAAATCCGCCGTTATTTATCCCCAATTCAAACCCACACCAATTCAGCAGAAATGGCGTTAGATCAGAGGATATCTAACAGGAGTAAAACTTAATGTTTCGCTTCTGGATTGAAAACCCAGAAACTTGTTTGTTCTATTTTTATTTTTGCAAATCCCATCAAAACCTAACAGATGCAGTTGTGGTAAATTGTAACCATAACAGTTTAGACAATTTCAACTGTTATGGTGGATTAATCCTCAAACTGTACTGGTAGGAGGGCGGAGGAATAATGAAAGTTAGACCCCTTGAAACGGAAGAAGGAACGAATTTATATGAACAAGTTGCCCATCGCATTCAAGGCTTAATTGCAGAAGGAACCTTGCAACCGGGCGATCGCATTCCTTCCGTTAGAAAAATGCACCAACAGATGAATGTCAGCATCTCAACGGTGTTAGAAGCCTATCGGTTATTAGAAGATCGGGGGTTAATTGGGGCGCGTCCGCAGTCGGGGTATTTTGTGCGGCAAAAACTGCTTTCCCATCGCGATGAACCGAACCCATCCGCCCCACCCCGAACTGCTCTTAATGTTGATACGTCTCTGGCATTTCGGATTAATAAAAGTCTGCGGGAACCCAATATGATTAAATTGGGGGCGGCGGTGGCTGATCCGTCCTTATTTCCAACAGCAACCCTCAACCGTTTAATCAGTCAAACCTTAAAAAATTACTCCGATATTTGTCACGCTTATGATGTTTTACCAGGCTGTGAACCGTTGCGCCATGAAGTAGCAAGGCGGTTAATGGATGCGGGATGTTCTGTCACGCCGGATCAAATTTTAATTACGAATGGCACTACAGAAGCTCTGTATATATCCTTACGGGCTGTTACCAAACCAGGGGATACCGTTGCGATTGAATCTCCTGCTTATTATGGCTTATTAGAAGTCTTAGCATCCTTACATTTACGGGCGTTAGAATTACCTACCCATCCCCGTGACGGGTTATCCTTATCAGCATTAGAAAATGCCTTAGAAAAAGGTCAAGTTGCCGCTTGTGCGTTGGTTTCTAATTTTAGTAATCCGTTGGGAACTTGCATGAGTGATAGTCATAAAAAACAATTAGTGGAAATCTTGCAAAAATATAATATTCCGTTAGTGGAAGATGATATTTATGGTGATTTACCGTTTCAAGGCGAGCGCCCAAAAGCAATTAAAGCCTTTGATCAAAGCGGATTAGTGTTATATTGTGCCTCTTGTAGTAAAACTTTATCCCCTGGTTTAAGGGTCGGTTGGGCGGTAGCCGGACGCTATCAAACCCAAGTAGAACAGTTAAAATTATTTACGAATATTGCCACCGCAACGGTGAATCAATTGGCGATCGCTTCTTTTCTAGCCAATGGGGGTTATGACCGACATTTACGACAGTTACGCCGATGTTATTCTGAACAAGTGATGCAAATGACCCAAGCCATTTATGATTATTTCCCCCCAGAAACGAAAGTCTCTCGTCCCGTCGGAGGTCATGTTTTGTGGGTGGAATTACCCCCAGAATTTGATTCTATGCTATTATATGAACAAGCCTATCAACACAAAATTAGTATTGCTCCTGGTTCCATGTTTTCTGCATCAGGAGCTTATCAAAATTGTTTTCGGTTAAATTGTGGTTTACCGTGGTCAAATGAGTTAGAACAAGCCATGAAAACCCTCGGAAATTTAATTAAAAAACTGTCTTAGAGTGGGTACCAACCAAAACCCGGTTTCTTAAAGAGACCGGGTTTTTTAGGCTCTATTTAAGGGTTAAAAAATCTGGTTTTTTACCATTCTCCTTGTAAACTAAATGCTGCCCAATAATAAGGCGATCGCCATTTTTCTTGTTGTAATAAAGTCATCTGTGCAGCCCTTAATGCGGCAGCCGGAGATAAATTTTCTTTCAACATTTTTTGATAAAAAATCGACATTAATAAAGCGGTTCCTTGATCATCAACATTCCATAAACTGGTGACAACACGGGAAGAACCCGCATACATAAAACCCCGTGTTAAACCAATGATTCCTTCTCCGCGCATGACTTGTCCTAACCCCGTTTGACAAGCGCTTAAAACCACTAACTCAACGGGTAAATTCAGATTATAAATATCTCGTAATCGTAAAAATCCATTTTCCGGTTGACCTTGTTGATTAATTAAGGATAAAACAATTCCCGATAATTCAGGATTTTTAGAATTCGCAAAGCCATGAGTGGCAAAATGAATAATTTTATAATTGCCTAAATTAGAACTCATTACCCACTCTCGATTCGCTTGAAAATCAAAAGAAGCAATTCGTTCTGTTTCAGGAACTAAAGCTTCAATCCCTTCTGCTTCTTGACGGGTTCCTGGGAGTCGATCCCAGTCAATTCCTGCATCTTTTGCCGCCCTTGAGATTTGTTGAGATTCTAACGGTAAAGCCGCAACAACAGATGAATTCGGAATTTGACTGGTGACTCGTTCATCTTCAGAATTAAAGATGGGATCAGCTAAAATTGCCAGAGTTTTAGAAGCCGGAGACCGGGATTGGTTTTCTTTACGAATGACAGCTAAAGTAGAGGCAGACGGTAAATTAATAATTTCATGATTAACAATTAAAGGTTGTTGAGTTTGGGGGTGCGGTAAGGCGGCAAAGGGAATATATTGTAACGCGCCATCCGCCACAATCACTAACCGTTGATTTCCTAACTCGGTGGCAAAAGGAGCTAAGATTAAATTACTAATTTCTTGAGCCGTTTGATTAATTTTTTCTAACCGAATTTTGGTTGATAATGCTGTCCTAAACTCCCGAATCGCCGTTTCTATTTTCGCTTTAGGGGGAAGTTCATAACTACGAAGGCTATTTTTAGTCACCACCCAAATATAACTGCGTTCTTTCCCTAATGAATATTCTAATAGAACTGTATTTTCATCTAAAAGTTGTTGCTGAATCTCTGTAACTGTTAAGGGTTGCGGTTGAGTTAATGCAGCATAGCGAGGACTTTTTGCTCGGATTTGATCTAATAAGGTTTCATACTGTTGATTTAAAGTTTGTCGTTGTTGATCTAATGATTTTATTTGGGATTCGGGGGCTTTCCGACTCAGTTGTTCTACTCGCAACTTTTCAAGGGTATTGAGTTGTGCTTGTAAACGCTTTTCTTGATCTAACAATTGGGGATCAACCCCTTGACGAATATCAATATTGGCTTCTGCTAACAGTTCGATTAAACTTCTGGCTTTAGCGCGTTCTGATGCGTGTAAGGCTAAGGCATCAAAGCCTTTTTCAGTCTCCTGTTTATGCAACTGCATTAATAAATCAATATAAAATTCATAGTAATCTTGAACCGTTGAAAAATAAGTTTGGCGTAGCTCTTGGCTGCTAACATTCCTGCGTAAATCTTCGATAATGGTTAAAGCCGATTCAATATTAGTTTTTGCTGTTAATAAATCTCCTTGATTTTGGTTGAATTTAGCTAAATTATAAAGGGTGTCTGCTTCTCCACTGCGATCGCCTAATTCTTTCCACAAAACCATCGCTTGATTAAACGTTTCTAACGCTTGTTGTGGTTGGTTTAAAGCGGAATAAACTTTACCCATCTGATTCAGTACGGGAACGATCGCAGGTTTTTTATTGACCTTTTGGAATAAGGATAAAGCTTGAGTGGCAGGATTTAGCGCTTGTTGAGGTTCTCCCATTGCAAAATAAACCCGACTCATAAATTGCCATCCCACCCCCTCTGCAAAGGGATCTTGAGTTTTTTGCCCTAGTAATTGTAGTTGTTTTGCTGTTTCTAACGCTTGGGGATAATCTCCCATTTCTTCATAAGTTCGTGCGAGGGTGGAAAGGGTGGCAACTTGTCCAAAGAAAATGTCGTATTTTTGCCAAAGTGTTAAGGCTTGTTGAGCAAATTCTAAGGATTTTGGATAATCTTTTATAAAGCGATAAAGCGTAGAAATACTATCTAAAATTTGTGCTTCTACCATGCGATCGCCTCTGGCTTTCGCATAAATTAAGGCTTGATTATAGGCGGCTAAACTGCGGTCATAATCCCCTAAACTGTTATAAAGTTGAGCCAGATTTCGCAGGGTGTTTGTTTGTCCGGTGCGATCGCTAATTTCGTCTTGGAGTTGTAACGCTTGGGTATAGAGATCTAAACTTTTTTGATATTGTCCTAAGTTTTCATAAATTTCCCCCATTCCCACTAATATTTTGGCTTCTCGATCTCGGAGTTTAATTTGACGAAAAATCTGTAAAGCCTCTTGATAAGCGTCTAATCCTTTTTGATACTCTCCGCGACCGGATTGTAAGATGGCGATGATGGTATTAGCTTCACCAATATTGGGTTGGTTCCCTTGATTTTGTTGCAAAGCTAAAAATTGTTGAACTTGTTCTAAAGTTAGTAAATTTTCTGCTAATGTGGTTTGACCGTTTGCCACATTTTCTAACAGTTCAGAAAGCCCAGCTTTGTCTTCAAAATTGGGTTGTAAAGCTTTTAACTGATTTAAAATTTCTCTAGCTTTCGGGAGATCGCCGAGTTCAAGATAAAGTCGGGTAATACTTTGTAAGGTTTCCGCTTGAGAGGCTATATCATTCGCTTGTTTTTGCAAGGTTAAAACTTGATTAAAAAAATTAATCGCTTTTGCCGTTTCTCCGATTTTAAAATAAGCTTCTGCTAAAATATTTAATGCTAAAGCTTCTCCCCCAACATCCTGTAATTCTCGTAAAAGCTGAACCGCTTGATTTAAGGTGTCAAAGGCTTGGGAATGTTGACTTAAATTAGAATGAACCATTCCCGTTGATGCTAATAAATAAGCGGTTCCTGAACGATCCTCAAGGCTTTGCCAAAGGGGTAACGCTTGTTGATAATAGTTTAAGGTTTGTTCGTATTCTCCGAGGGAAAAATAGACTAGCCCCACCATTTGTAAACTACGGGCGGTTAATTTGATATTTCCTGCTTTTTGATACTGTTTTGCGGCGGCTTCAAAGCTGGCGATCGCTTGGTTTCTGGACTCAACGGTTGCCTGTTCCAACTGTTTCATTCCCGTTTCATATAATTGATCGGCTGAAGGCTGTTGAACCAAAACCGTCGAAAAAGCAGGAGGAAGTGGGGCTAAATTCAGATTAAAGCTCAGGAATAGAGTTGTTGCAGTTTGCAAAAAATAGGCAACCATTGAATGTTTTAAAGCGAAAGTAAACAACGTTTTCCTAATACCATTCTTGATACCATTGCTGCATCTGGTTAATTTCTGCGGTCTGAACATCAATCATGGCTTGTGCGAGTTCTCGGATTTCGGGGCGTGAGCTATGAACCAGTACCATTTGCGCCATCCTCACTCCCATTTGGTGATGGGGAATCATTTCTTCAATGAAGGCGCGATCAAAATCTGTGGCATTTTCCAACGCGGCTGTATTCCCCATCATCATTCCACCCATACAGCCCATCCCCAATGGCCCGTTAGCTTGGGCGATCGGTTGTCTCCCTCTCCCATGACGCTGCATTCCCATCCCCGGAGTCCACTGAGGAACATCCGCGTTATACCATTGCTGATACAAAGTCCGCATTTGCTCAATTTCGCGAGATTGGCTGGTTTTAATCGATTCTGCTAAAGTGCGAATTTCGGGACGTTGCGATCGCTTCAACGCTAAGTCAGCCATTGCGATCGCCCCTTGGTGATGGGGAGTCATCATCACAATAAAATGTTGTTCCGGTTGTCCCATCATCCCCCCCCGCATCCCTGGAACCGTTGGGGAGGGCTGAGGATAAGCTTGAGAAACTTGAGACAATGGATTCAGGGTTAAAATCAGGGCGGTTGCTGTACTTCCTGCCAAAAGCCCCATCCACGTGTAAACGACAGGCTTGTGATTCATCATTTCACCTCACGTTGATTACATTCGTCAAACTTTTCTGTCGCCTGACGGTGTGAGAGAGTCACCCTACCTGGAAGTTACAGAGGATCAATCGGGTTCTTTTGAAGGAGTCATTGATTTCCCATCCCTCTGAACTGAATAGGGATTCAATTTTATTGTAGATCGTCTCCCCGTGAAAAATTAACTCACCAACCGGTTTGCTATTAAAACTTAATTTAACTTTAATGAAAATTAAGATTGAATCGCTTTCATACAATTTTCCACCGCTTGAGCAAGGGTTGTTAAATTGCGACGGGTGTTGAAATGGCGCATGACTTGACGACCGACTAATTTTAAAGATTCTGTTTGAGACATCGCCAAATTTCTCTGCATAAAATCCAGCACGCATAAACTGCCAATGGCAAACCCTTCATCGGTGATTAAAGGAACACCCCCATAAAACCGAATTTGAGGTTCTGAAGTGACTAAGGGATTATCAATAAACCGTTCATCTTCTAAGGTATTGGGAACAATAAAGAGATCATTTTGTAAAATACAGTAACTACAAAATGCAATATCTCTAGGGGTTTGGAAAGGCATCGGGCCGTATCTAGACTTGAACCATTGCCGATCGGTATCGATTAAACTAATTAAAGCAATGGGAGTTTTGCAAATATAAGCAGCCAATTCAGTAAGCTCATCAAAAGTGGGTTCGGGTTCTGTATCTAAAATTTGATATTCATACAGTGTGGCTAATCGTTCTTTTTCATTTTCTGGTAACGGTGCAGGGATCATGCGATCGCTCTCTTTGAACTCAACAAGGATTATTTTATCGCAACTGGCTCTAGTGTTTTTTTCTGTATCCTGACCTGATCCTTGATTTTTTGCCCATCCCGTTATACGCTTTTTAAAGTTAATCTAATTTTTCTAAGTGCGACTGGGAGTTCTATTTTTGAATCGAATTAAGCTGATTTCGGCTGGGATTTTAAGTGGCTTAACGTTCTTTTTTTCTTCCGTTGTGTCCGGGTTTGCAGAGATTGTTTTTGAGTCTGGTGGCGGGAATGGTTCCTTTGGATTCCTGAGTGATTTGGATGGACATCGTTTTTCAGGACAGCAACAAATTGGTTATGAATTTTTGCTAAAAGAAACGGTTGAACTGGAACAAATCCAGTGGAGTGGTCAATATTTTCCCAATGGTAAAGTGATCAAAAACCAGTTTTCTGTGAGAATTTTTGAAATTGTTAATGGAACTCCAGAAACACAGCCTAAAATTGATTTACCGTTGGATGAGATTCGATTAACCGAGAGTGGGATTGAACGATTTTCACACCCCGTTTTTAATTATGTTGCTGTTGTGAAGCCGATTCCCTTAAATGCTGGACGTTATTTGTTGTCTATTGTTAATAATACCAGGGAACACACAGATGATTGGCTATGGATGACAAGTGACCCGAAAACAGAACAAATGAATGGAGATCTAAAAATTTTTTTCCGCGAGGGAGATGATCAGGTTTGGAAGCTAGGATTGACGGGGATCATGTCGATTAAAATTGTGGGAAAACCGGTTTCTAGTTTGAATTAAAATCTGCTTAACTCTAGCTTTATTCCTGGATTTTTGAAGTATCGGCGATTAAAAGATTACCAACGATTAACAAGATGATGGTAATCGTGAGTTTAATTACCCA
The DNA here is from genome assembly GCA_048595135.1 of Planktothrix sp. Taxonomy (GTDB): domain Bacteria; phylum Cyanobacteriota; class Cyanobacteriia; order Cyanobacteriales; family Microcoleaceae; genus JBMDYE01. Next base: position 17,295 of record JBMDYE010000061.1, read on the forward strand.
AGGCGCGGCAACAAAAAACCAGATGAGACAGGTTATCCCAATGATGACTGCTAGTAATTTCGGGAGATCATCCAGTCTCCACTGAGGATTGCACAGACTAATCCAAGCAGCAATCAAACTAATCAGCAAAGGAATTAGATAGATAGGAGCCATAGTTTTTATGCGTTAGAAGATAATCACCATAGTATACTCGATTACAAGATTTGTTCCCAGTGTTCCTGAAAGACCGCTAAAATTTAACATTTGATTGAGCAGTTCTCACTAACAACCGAGGAGGAGTTAGGCTCTAGGTTAGCTCAGTTTATGAAAATCCCAAGTTATACTAATAAGACAGATTCTTTGAGTGTTGACCATGTTAGGGAAATTTTTCCGCAAACCTGAATCAGAAGAAAGCGATCGCGTTCCACCAGGACAGTATTTAACAAAAGGTTTCCCTGTCTTAACCTACGGGGAAACACCCAAAATTTCCATTGAGAATTGGCAATTGAAAATATCGGGATTAGCTAAAACCCAGGTATTTACTTGGTCAGATATTATGGCGATGCCCCAAAGCGATTTTACAGCAGATTTTCACTGCGTTACTCGGTGGTCAAAATTAGACGTACAGTGGACAGGTGTTAAAGTAACCGACTTGATGCGTCATGTTGAAGTTGATCCCAAAGCTGTTCATATTATGGAACACTGTTATGGCGGCTACACCACTAATATTGCACTAGCAGATTTTTTAAGAGAAGAAAACTTTTTTGCTCATACGGTATTTGGTGAACCGTTATCAGCCGAACATGGGGGGCCCCTGCGATTAGTAGTTCCCCATTTATATGCTTGGAAAAGTGGAAAATGGCTGAATGAGTTAGAATTTTTAGACCATGAAGAATTGGGGTTCTGGGAACGAAATGGCTACCATACAAGGGGGGAACCTTGGGCAGAAGAACGCTATAGCGGAGCGTTTTAATTGAGCTTTAGGAGGGGGATTTTTATGTTACTTAATCCCCCTATATTCCCTAGAAAAATTGTTTAAAATACGACCAAAAATTATTATCAAAATCAATTAACTGTTCCCAATTTTAAGAAAATTATGACCCTTTCTAAAACTGAAGCAAAACAACTCCTAGAACGGATGATTTTTGAAGATGAACGTCCGCGAGATTGGGCGCAGGACGTTTGGGATATGAGTCCGATGTTAGGAGATAGCGCTGCTAAATTGCTCGATGCGTTTGAAATGTTAATCGAATGTTGTTCAGAAGAAAAATTAGAAAACTTAGTTCAAGGTTTATATCAAGAGAACTTAGAATTATAATCAGTAGTAGGGGCGAAGCATTCGGGCAGTAATCTAGGAGAAAAACCGATAAATTGTGTTCCGAATGCTTCGCCCGTACCCAATAATCAGTGCTTCATTCCTATTGCCTATTGCCTAATTCTTAATTCCTTCCATGTCTGATTTTAAAGTTTCTCCTTGGTTAACCCCGTTGGTTTATTTTGTTTGTTTTCGTTTAATTGTTCCGTTATATTTTAAATCAGTAGAAATTGAAGGTCAGGAACAGTTACCCCAAAAAGGTGCGGTGATTTTTGCTCCCACTCATCGGTCACGGTGGGATGCTATTTTATTAGCTTATGTCGCCGGACGTTGGGTCACGGGACGAGATTTAAGATATATGGTTTTGTCGAATCAAACCACCGGAATACAAGGTTGGTTTATTAAACGGTTGGGGGGATTTCCGGTTAATCGAGATCATCCCGGTAGTTCTAGTATTCGTTACAGTTTGGAACTTTTAAAACAAGAAGAAACTTTAGTTTTATTTCCCGAAGGACATATTTTTTTAGAAGATGAAATTCAGCCGATTCAATCCGGTGTCGCGCGAATTGCGTTACAAGCTTTGTCTCAAAAACCTGATTTAGAGCTTAATATTGTCCCCATTCGGATTCGTTACGATCGCCCTGCACCCATTACAAAAGGCAGTCGTGTTAAAATTAAAATTGCTTCTCCCTTACCCGTTAAAGATTATGTACAAGAATCCTCCAAAACAGCAGCTAAACAGTTAACAGAAGACTTAGAAACGGCTTTAAAAAACTTAGATTAAGCTCAATTCCTAATCAAAACTCGATAATCGTTTAACCGATTCACTGGAACGAACTTGTTGATGTAAACTAATTTTATCTCCCACTTGATAACCGGAATAATAGCCTAACTCGCTACTGACTTCAGAAATATTACGGGTTTTTACGTGAATTCCTTGTTGTTCAAAATAGCGATTAATCGCTTGTTGATTTTTTTCAAACATGGAACGAACCACTAACGCTGGAGTCGGTGGAATATCCCCTTCCCCTGCAATTCCTGATTCTTCCATTTGTTGACGTTGGGCGATTAATCGTTCACTCAAGCGAGTCGCACATCCGACCCTAAACGCATTCAAATACGCTCGTCCTCTTCCCTTGCGGTATTTGGCGCGGCGTTCAATGGTTGTTGATAAATAATCATACAATTGTTGACAAACCATTAAACTGGTTGGTGTCCCAACAACGGTCATAATTCCTGTATAATTATTTCTGAGGGCTTCACAACCATTTCCTTGAGCAATTCCCGTTAATAATATCATTTTCCAAGTGATATAACGGCTGGTTTGTTCAATCACTTGTCGATTAATTTCCGTTTCTTGATCCGTTCCAATATCCGCTAAACTTAAATTATATTGCGCTAATAATAAAGAGGCTTTTTCCGCCGCCACCGCCGCTTCATTTTCATTCGATGAATGGGCGAGGGCTAACAGTTTACGAATTTTTTCAATTAAGTTCGGTGGATTCATGGATAACAAGAGTTTAACGGTTCATGATTTAGCTCATCGGTGGCTAAAAACCCGGTTTCTCAAAGAAACCGGGTTTTTAAGTCCGTTATTTTAGGATAACCGTTTTTTGCAATGTAGAGACATTGAATTCAACGTCTCTACTGAGGAAATCAAGTTGCTAGGATGTTGATGAACTTAAAAAGGGTTAGAACGCTTTTTGCGTTGAGAATTGATGAGGAAAAATACGGCGATCGCCCCTAACCCGAAAGTCATCCCAGGTTCAGGAATACTCGCTGGTGAATTCTGGGGTTTATTCAAGGTTTCTTTACCATTTTCTACTTTCCGATCAAAGCGATCGCTGGATGCTTCTGCGGCTTTCAAGGCTTGACGTTGTTCATCATTGACTAAAACCAGCATGGATGAATAAGGCGTGACTATTTTTTGGGTTTTTGCGATCGCATGAATTCTATCTAGTTCAGTTAATTGTTGGTCATTAATTTCCTGACTTAACCCTTTGACTAACATTCGCGCAGCAATGGGTTTAAATTCTTCAGATCCGGCGGTTTGATTCGTTGATTGTTTCAGGAACCAAGCATAACCATCAACCACATTAATAACTTTGGGTTGAACTTCCGATTTCTGTTGATTTTTAGCAGGAGGAGTTGATAATTCTTTCGCTAATTTCTCCGTTGTCGCAATGCGTTGGAATAGCTCTAAACTCTCTGTCGCCACACCACCTCCACTATCTTGAATCACCTTTAAAGTTCCATCTTCATAAGCAGGCGCAAGGGAACCTAAATGCAGTAACCAAATTGGAATAGAAAGCTGAGAAATCTCTTTCTTATCATTCGATAAATCATAACTTCCCTCATCGGTAATGACGATTACACCATCATATTGTTGATTAGTTCTTAACTGCACAAACTGACGTAACATTTCCTTAACTTGGAGCGTTCCATAAAAGGTTTTTTGCTTCAAGTTAAAGCTGCGAATATCGCTAATAAACTGAGGGGGAAAATTATTCGTTCCTGTTACATACAAATCCAGGTGATTTTTAGCAACTAAATATTGCTTTAACTCCTCAAAGGTTTTCGCTAATTCCTGTTTATGATTCCCCATACTGCGGGAGGTATCCAACACAATAGCAAACCGTTTCCCTTCGGGTAAAATATAATCCTGTTTAGTCAAAGGTTTCGCTGTAATTTCATAGCCTTCTAAATTAACCTTCTGTAACTGAGGAGGCTGTGGGGATGCGGGTAAAGAGGCTTCTAACCAATCCGTTTCAAAGCCGTTTATTCGTTTTTGATTCCGAAACCGTTGGGTGTCTTTTGTCCAGAAAATATTGCGTTTTTCTCCTAATTTTGGAAGCAACCATTGATTACCTTGACGTAAAACTTTATAAGTTAACCAAAGGTGCATTTTGTCAGGGTTCGTTGAAAATTGAGGGGGAATGGGAAACGCTCGTAAACGGTATTGTCGGGTTCCGACTTGTTCTAATAAAGCCGGATCAACCGGACGTTCTCGCCGCACTTGAGAATTATACACTTTTTGCGCCGCCCCACGGGGAGAAACTGTAAAGGGAAAACGAGTTGCAAGATTATTTGTATCTCCTAACCAAAGTCCGGTAATAACAGCACTTTCTGGTAAAGAAAAGGAGTAAAAAATCTCCTCCACATCGTTCGTTTTATTTTGATAAACTTCATAAATTTCTACCTCAGCCCAGTCTCCCTGTTCTTGAACCGTAACCGCTTGTTTTTCTAACCATACTTTTTTCTGGTTAATATTCAAAACTCCCGCTTTTGCATCATCGATAATTGATGTGGATTTTAGGGCGTGTTGAATCGCTAATCGTTCCCCTTTCTGAATGGATGTATCAAAAAATTGAGCATACAGTTTTTCGGCTTTTTCTGAATCTTTTTCTAAATCCCCTTGATATAAAAACGGGGAAATCAGTTGATTAAAACTGTTTTGAAGAGTTGTTAGTAAAGGTTCAGGTAGGTTAAAAACATTTTGATACATCATCCGAATTTGGTTACTGTTTTCAACGGAGTCGAGATACCGATAAGAGGCTAGATAAGCCTGAACTAATCCCTTGCGAATAGACTCAGATTGATCTAAGCGTTCTTGCTGTTGTTGTTCCGTTGTGATCGGACTTTCTAACCGTTGGAATGCCCAAACTTGAGGTTGATTTTGAAAGCTAATAAATAAGGTGATCCAGATGCTAATAATTCCTAAAGAAATTAAAGCAGTTCGTTGACGACCATACTGATTAGAAAATGCTCGTAAGATTCGTTGTCCTGAATGAATATATAATGCAGTTAGCGCAGAAGGCATTCCTAAAAATAAAGTTGCTGTTCCCCCAAAAAGCAACAATCCCATTGCAAACATTATTAAATTAAAAATACCTTCTAATAAACCATAAAGTAACAGTGACCCTAAATTCTGTACCCAGGCAAAGCTAAAGAATTCTTTAAACACAAAAACGGTAGTACCAACAACGGAATAAAATAATCCTTGTAGCAGAACAACGGCAGTAGGAACCGCATAAAATAGAAGTAATAATCCTGCATATAATCCCACAAATAGCATTAAACTATGGGTGGCTAGTTGCACAACAGCTAACTGAGAAGAATTCCGATGGTTTCGGTTTCCTAAATATCCCCATCCTAATTCTATAAAAAAAGCTCCAATACAAAGGAGCATAGTTCCTATAATTAAACTACTAGCTGGGGTGAGTTCCCTGAGAACAAAAAAACGCAACGTTAACAGCAACAACAAAGGAGCTTCTATGCCATAAAATAACCGAATTAAATCTCTATCATTTTTACAGAAACGTCTAAATCCCAGGATCGTGCAGAAGGTGGGAACAGCAATTAAACCGAATAAAGTTAAGGAAAATTCGGGTTCGATCGCCCCTGAAATGGTTGCTAAAATTAAGGGAATGCCAATCCAGGGTAGAATGCCCAGGTAAACGACACCCAGAAAAATAAGAGTCCACAACCAAAAAATTAGTTTGAAAAGGTCATGAAGGGCTGTTTTCATATTAATAGGGTTGGGGTAAATAATTCAGCAGTTAATCAGGAACTAAAAGGCTCTAAGATGAACAGCTAAGTCCTCTGATAGTTCGGTTTTTTCTGTTCTAACATTCAGGGAGGGATTTTTATCCCCTGTTGGGCAATCTACAATTGAGCGAGTCGCAATTCCTGGTTGAGTTAGGCAAGACTTTACAATTGTTTACAGGATGGCAACCGAGAGACAGATTAACCTGGTATTCATCAGGGTTAATCATCCGTGCTATCTGCGTCATCCGTAAAAATCCCTGATTTAATCTCTATTAATATTTCCAACTATTTATTAATGTCTTGTCCAATCCTCACCCCTGACTCTTTGGGAGATGAGGTCAGAGGATTTATAATTAAAAAAGAAACCCTCCTGCTTGGGACTCCCAGCCCCCCAGCCCGTGGGTTCTGATGCAGAATACAGAAGTTTATCAAAAATGGTTCACAGCTTATGACGAGTGATAGTATCATTGAATTGCTTGAACCGTTACCCGAAAAGAGGGTATAGCCATGTCACCACAAGACCAAAATCGTAGGGAACTTGCGAAACAGGGCGATCCAAAAGCGATCGCCGATGCAATTAACCATTCACTGAAACCGAAGGGGATCAGTGCCGATGTCATGCGGGATAATGGCTGTCTCCATGTGATGATGGAAGGCGATCAAGTCCCTAATAATCAACAAGCCTTAGTCAACTTCGTTCGGAATGGCATAGAACGGTTAGGCATTGACACGATTTATACGATCAAGGTGTATGGGCGTCAGTTTGGTGATGATCTGCCCGTTTGGGAACAAGAAATTGTTCTGAGAACCCCACCGATTAAAACGCCTCTCCCCAGCGAAGAAGAACCCCCCATTGCATCCACTCCCCTTCCCGTGGAGGATGAGGAAGACGACGATTACGACATTGATGACGAGATCATCGATAATAATTACAACAATCTTGACGACGACGATTATATTTCCGATGAGGATGACGAGGAGCCAGAGGCACACCCCGTCTATAATCCTGAAGAAGACGATGATCCCGATGATGAGCCAGCAGAAGAAACCCGCCAAGTTGAACCGGAACAGGCAAAAAACAAGTTATTGTTATTTGGTTTATTAGGCTTATTGGCGCTCTTAGCAGCGTTAGCCGCCTTACATTTTACCGGAGTCTTCCGTTTACCGTTCCTACCGGGAGGTTCTCAGGAGACTGAACCCACCACCTCTGAAGCGCCCGCTTCTCCTGGTGCTGCGCCGACGAATGCACCCGCTTCTCCGGCTCCTGCTTCCCCACCCGCGCCTGTGGCTGATCCCTTCTCAGAAGCCGTTAAAGCAGCGACCAATGCAGCCAACTTAGCCCAAACCGCCCAAACGAAAGCGGATTGGACGAAAGTTGCATCGGAATGGCAACGAGCCAGCGAACTCATGGCTAAAGTCCCGGCTAATCATCCCAAAGTCGCTGTTGCGAAAGATCGAGCCGGACAATATGCCAAAAATCAACAAGTTGCCCAACAACGCGCCGCAGCAGTAAATTAAGAATTGAAGGCAGGAGGCAGGAGGCAGAGGGCAGGAGGTAAGAGGAGGAAGGAAGGAAGAATAGTTTTCTTGTCCCCCTTTCCCCCCCCAGGGCTGTTTCATTTTCTCCCCAAAATCTGTCTGACCTAACCCCCTAACCCCCTTCCCGACCTCTCCCTGCCCTCTCCTAGAAGGAGAGGGGAAAGGAAAAATATTTTGATTCGGAAGAGGGAGTAATTAATAATTTTTGATTTTTAATAGTAAAAATTCTTCCCCCCTCTCCATGCGGTCGAGGGGTCGGGGGAGAGGTCATAATAAATCTACGCCTAAAATGAAACAGCCCTGGGGCCTTGTCCCCTTGTCCCCTTGTTTTTCTCTCCCTCCTGCCTCCAGCAAAGCTGCCTCCAGCAAAGCTGCCTTCTTCTAACTGATTACTGATTGAAGACCTATAGCTTCTGAAATTGAATTTAAACGTTGTTCTTCTATTTTCACTAATAATCCTTCTAATATTCTTTTTACCATCCAAG
>JBMDYE010000062.1:0-3432 GCA_048595135.1 Planktothrix sp.
AGGAGAAGTTCGACAAATTGATGTTTGGTTTGTTCCTCAACCTGAAAAAGAAGTTAATGCAGAAATTTTAGGATTGTTAGGACGTTTAGCCAGAACTCCCGCTTTGTTTGAACCCTTTCGCAACCCCGCCACACCGGATGAAATCTGTAGTTGTTTACTGAAACTATTGCAGGTTCGAGGCGAGTCTCAACGGGAAGCGAACCGAAATAAAACTCGAATTTCTGAAACGGACTATCCTAAACTTTGGATACTCACCCCAACGGCTTCTGAGGCTACATTAAATGGATTTCGAGCTATACTAGATGAAGCCAACCCTATCCCCGGAATCTACTTTCTAGCCGACTACCTGAGAAGTGCAATTGTGGTCATTCATCAGCTACCCCGAACTCCTGAAACCCTTTGGTTAAGGTTACTAGGACGAGGGAAAGTTCAAAAACAAGCGATTGATGAGATTACCGCACTTCCGGTTAATAATCCATTTCGTTCTAATGCACTTTTATTGCTTTCAAGTTTACGGAGTAACTTAGAAGTCAATTCAAATTTAGATCCAGAAGATCGGGAGTTAGTGATGAGATTATCACCTTTATTATCAGAACAATTACAAACGACTTTACAACAAGGAATTGAACAAGGAATTGAACAAGGGATTCTCAGAGAACGTCGGGAATGGATTGAAAATTTACTCACGCTTCGTTTTGAAACAATTGATGAATCTTTACAGGCTATTGTTGAACCTTTAATGTCGCTTTCTCCTCCAGAGTTTTTGCCGTTGTTAATGCAATTCTCTCGTGAGGAACTATTAGCGAGATTTACACAACAAAATTAATGGCATGAGCGATCGCATTGCTTTAAACCTTGTTAATCGTTATTATAATTCAGGTTAAGGGTGGCGATCGCATTATGTCCCCAGCAGAACATCCCTGTGAACCCCTACCCTAAAAAAAGGTAAATTTTTAGGATAAGCTTTTTTAGGACTTGTAGAGCCAGTCAATATCCATCATTTCAACGCTCAAACATGACACTGGGAAAATGGCTGGGTTTAATTACGATTTGTTGTGCCGCTTATATTTTATGGCAAGTCCGACAAGCCTTGTTACTGGTCTTTGCGGCGATTGTCTTAGCAACCTCCCTCAACCAACTAGCCAAATGGATACAGCGCTTTGGGATTAAACGCTTCTGGGCGATTTTTTTCTCCATTAGCTTGTTTGTTCTTTTTTTTGTTGGTGTCTTCTTACTCGTTATTCCTCCCCTCTTTAACCAACTCCAAGAACTAACTTTGCGGGTTCCCCAAGGTTTAGAACGAGGATTACAACGACTGAATAGTTTAATTGATTATCTAGAAACACAACTCCCTGGAAGATTTGTACAGGAATTATCTCAAGTTAATCTAGATATTAATGATATTGTTCGACAATTACAACGCCTTGCTAATCAGTTTGTCGGAGGTGTTGGCGCGTTTGTGGGTAATACGTTAGGAGGATTAATCAGTTTTTTATTAGTGCTGGTTTTAACGTTAATGTTACTCGCTGAACCTCTCGCCTATCGCAAAGCCTTTATTCAACTGATTCCTTCTTTTTATCGTCGTCGAATTGATGGGATTTTCGATCAATGTGAAATTGCTCTAGGTCGATGGGTGATTGGCGCCTTAATTGATATGATTGTTGTTGCTTGTTGTAGTTTAATTGGGCTTTCTATTTTACAAGTCCCCCTGGCTTTTGCCAATGCCGTCTTAGCCGGATTTTTTAATTTAATTCCGAATATTGGCCCCACGTTAAGTGTGATTCCACCGATGGCAATTTCTCTCCTTGATGCCCCTTGGAAAGCTTGGTTTGTTTTAATCCTTTATGTGATTATCCAACAAGCAGAAAGTAATTTTTTAATGCCTTATCTAATGGCTCAACAAGTTTCTCTCTTACCCGCCGTTACCTTATTAGCCCAAGGATTTTTCTTAACTTTTTTTGGTTTTTTAGGATTACTGTTAGCTTTACCTTTAACAGTAGTTGGACAAGTTTTAATTCAAGAAATTTTAATCAAGGATATCTTGAATCATTGGGAACATCCTTTAGAAATTAAACCAGAAGATGAGGAATGACATTATGATAATAAAGAAGGGAAGAGGGAATAGTTTAGAGAAGACAAGGGGACAAGGGGAAAATTTATTAACTGGTGACTGGTAACTGTAAAAGACTCCTGACTTCTGACTCCTGACTCCTGATTCCTTTTCTTAATTCTTAATTCTTCTCCTGCTATATGAAAACAATTGCTGAAATTAATGAAAAAATTACGCAAAATCGTGCTGTGGTTTGGACGGTAGAGGAACTCAAAGCACGAGTCAAAGAAATGAGTGTGACGCAAATTGCCCAAGAAGTGGATGTGATTACCACAGGCACATTTGAACCCATGGAATCATCGGGAGCCATTATTAATTTAGGCCATACTGATCCCCCCATTAATATTAGAACCTGTTGGATCGATGGCGTTCCCGCTTACAGTGGATTTGGGGCGGTGGATTTATATTTAGGCGCGACTCAAATGGTCGAAGATGGGGAAGATACCCGTGAACGAGGCGGGGGTCATATTATTGAAGATTTAATCGCCGGAAAACCGATTCATTTAAGAGCAATAGGAATCACCTCTGATTGTTATCCCCGCAGTTCTTTTGAAACAACCATTACCCGTGAGACGATTAACCAATTTTACCTATTTAATCCTCGCAATGCCTATCAAAATTTTATTGTGGGGGTGAATGGAGGCGATCGCATTCTTTACACTTATCTGGGCCCCTTGCAACCTTATTTAGGGAATGCCGTTTATTCTAACCCAGGTGCCATTTCTCCCCTCCTGAATGACCCCGATTTACAACTCATTGGAATTGGAACTCGGATTTTTTTAGGCGGCGGAATTGGTTATATTACTTGGGAAGGAACCCAACATTTTCCCCTGCAAAAACGCTTAGAAAATCGCACTCCCATCGGCCCTGCTGCTACTTTAGCGTTAATTGGAGATGCTAAACAAATGAATTCTTATTGGGTGAGGGGTTGTTATTTCAAAAATCATGGCCCTTCTTTAATGTTAGGAGTCGGAATTCCCTTGCCCGTTTTCAATGAAGAAGTAATTGCCCGTTGTGCGATCGAAGACAAAGAAATTGTTGCGCCTGTCATCGATTTTGCCATTCCTCGACGGGTTCGTCCTACCTTTGGTTTAGTCAGTTATGCTCAACTCAAAAAAGGTCGAATTTCTATTGAAGGAAAAACCGTTAGAACCGCTCCTGTTGCCAGTATCGCCCGTTCTCGTCAAGTCGCTCAAGAATTAAAAGAATGGATTGAATCTGGTCAATTTACCTTAACAGAACCCGTTGCTTCTATTCCAATGGATCGCGCTTTTCTCCCTCAAAATATCTGGGGTTCTCAAATTAGCCTAGACTAAATCAGT
>JBMDYE010000063.1:0-22472 GCA_048595135.1 Planktothrix sp.
AGATTAAAAGAATCAGTCATCAGTCATCAGTTATTAGTTTAGAGTTAGACATTAATCCTTAACAAGTAGTAACCCTTAACAATTTACTCAGTGTTGATTATCTATTCTATAACTAATAACTCTTACACTGATGACTGATAACTGATGACTGATGACTGATTCTTTTAATCTTTTTCCCAATCTGCACAGCTTTCCCCTTCAGCGCCGTAGGGGTGCATTCCGCACACTAACAAATTTCCCCCATAAACTTGTCCGTGATAATGTTTGCATCCTCGACAAACGGGGTGTTCTGTTTCTGTGGGTTGAACATAAGTTACAAAGGGATCAAAATGTTCTCCCTCTACATCAAAATCCAGTTCAAAATAAATATCAATGAAGGGTTCAACTAAATCACTAAAATATTCATCTAACTCAGGAAGAATTTTATTCTGTACCTCTCCCGTGATATCTTCCGAAAGGCGGGTGAGTTCGTTAAACATTTCATTAAATTCTTCAGTCACGTCTGTAACAAATTTCTCTACTTCAGAAACAGCCGTTTCAATTGCTTCTACAAGACTTCTTGACCACTCTTCCATGAGCTTGATTAAAAAATTTTATTAACAAATATATAAAAATTGTAGCTGAGAAAAAGCTACACTAGCACCCCTAGTATAGCATTCTTGATCATCTCTCTTTGGTCGATGAATCCCATCATCAATGCTTCGAGCAGGTGGATAACGACGAATGACTCAACCCATCGGATCGAGATCTCTTCAGAATTTCACCCACCTGACAACGAAGACAAATCCGCCTCTACAATTGTTTAGATTTACCTTAATCTTGTTGTAAACGGCGTAATTGGTCTTGTAAGTCCTGTACCTGTTTCCTTAATTGGTCAACATGAGCATCAGCAGTGGCGGATTCGTCGTCATCTAAAATTTCAATCCGGCGGGGTTCTGAGGGGGTAGGAGGGTTAGAAGCTGGGGGAACTTCACCGGGTGGACGTTGGGCTTGTTGAACGAGATCGTCCACAAAACGGCGGGCTTCTTCTGAACTCATTTCCCCCCGTTTGACCAGTTCATCTGCCAGTTTTTGGGCTTCTGTGCGTAATTCGGCTAAGGTTTTACTGGCTTTTTCTGTAGCGTAGGAGGCTAAACCCACCCCCAAGTAAACGGCTTTTTGAAGAATCTCTCCGAAACCCGGCATAATAACTCCAGTTTCCTGAAAAAAGTGACCCGGAGTTTACGCCTATCAGAAGCATCCCGTATTGCTGCTACCTTCCGGTTCTGACAAGGTTTGGGCGTTCCAATCGCATAAGTCCAGGTCATTTATAACTATAACACAATTTTTTATTCCGCAACTAAACACCATTGATAAAGTTCGTAACTCACACAGCCATTTTTCACCAACGGGTCTTCCGCAACAAGGGCTTGGGCTTCTTCCAAGTCTGCGGCTTCAAAAATTAACATTCCGCCTCCTCGCTTCGCCCAGTAACCACTGCGAGCTTGATGACCTTTGGCAATCAGGTCTTTAACGTATTGAATATGAGCCGGGACATATTGATCAAAAACCGCTTTTTCAACAATTCCTGTTTCAATTTTGGCAAACCAAGGCATTTTCACAGTCTCCAGTCCGATGAGTATAGCACTACACGCTAGGGAACAGCTTAACTGTAAGCGGTGAATGAGTTTGCTGGAGTTAAAGGTGTCCTAACTTTCAGGCGTAGTGCTATGGCTTTGCTAACAGCGAGGACAACAGCCAAAAACCATGACTTGGTGGAGTCTCAGTTATATTAACACGGAAAAAATCCTCACAGGAGGGTGTCCCGTGAGGTTAGGTATAATTGCGATTCTTAGAAAGGAGACTCTTGCAATCTAACCTACAACGGCACTAATTGCCTCAACTGGATAATCTCCCGCTTGCCATGCCGGTAAACCGCCAATCAGTTCAGCAACTTTTGTAAATCCAGCCCCCCGCAATAAGGTTGCGGCTTCAGCGGTTTGTTCATCACTGTCACCGTAGATATACAGATCCCGTTTCAGTTCTACTGCGTCTAAAACCCCTTCAGGAAGACGCTCAAACGGAATAGAAATTGCACCCATAATGTGCATTTTATTAAAGCTATCGTGATCCCGAACGTCAATAATGGTTAAGGCAGGTTCCCCCCAATCCAAGCGGGCTTGAAGGTCATTTGCATGAGATTTTTCTTTGAAAGGAGGAGGAGTTGGCAGAAGATCAGATGGTTTCATAAATTTGGGTTGAACTCTACAATTGTGATCACAAATCTAATGCTTTGAATGTAACAAATAGTATTCTAATTTGCAAAGATTTATTACCTTTCTATTGACAGATATTTAAACATTTTTTCCCTTTCTATTGATAGATATACAGCTATTTATCTATTCCTTCAAGTAGACAAGAAGAGCGGAGGGAGCGCCTTTGAGCGGAGGGAGCGCCTTTGAGCGGAGGGAGCAGGGGAAGAAATTTATGATTGCTTTAATACCTATTGTCTATTGCCCATTGCCCATTGCCCATTTTCTTAATTCTTAATTCTTAATTCTTAATTCTTAATTCTTCTTAAGCTATGCTGGTGTTGCCTATCTATGCTGATGCTTGATCTATGACTAGCACCCTAACGCCTGTTCCTTTTGTGGATCTGAGTTGGATTCACCAACCGTTACAAGCCGAGATTGAAAAAGCGATCCAAACCGTGATTGAAAAGGGCGATTTTGTTTTGGGTCAGGCGGTGACTGAATTTGAAACGGCTTTTGCTAAAGCTTGCGGGGCTGAATATGCGGTGGGTGTCGCCTGTGGAACCGATGCGATCGCTCTGGGCTTACAAGCCTGTGGCATTGGCCCCGGAGATGAAGTCTTGCTTCCGGCAAATACCTTTATCGCCACTTTAATAGGAGTCATCCATTCAGGAGCAACTCCAGTGCTGATAGACTGCGATCTCAATACCGCTTTAATCGATCTCAACGCAGCCGAAAAAGCCGTTACCCCCAAAACAAAAGCCATTATTCCCGTGCATTTATATGGTCAGATGGTCTCACCCCATCAACTCTTTAGCTTTGCCAATACTCACAATTTAATGATTTTTGAAGATGCGGCTCAGGCTCATTGTGCGGATCGAGAAAATTATCGAGCCGGAACCGTTGGTTTAGCGGCGGCGTTTAGCTTTTATCCGAGTAAAAATCTCGGTTGTTTTGGGGATGGCGGGATGGTGGTCACTCAAAATGAACAGGTTGCCAAAAAATTACGCAGTCTTCGCAACTATGGCGCCCCGCAAAAATATGTTCATCAGGATACCGGAACCAATAGCCGTTTAGATACGATTCAGGCTGCCATTCTCAACGTTAAATTACCTTATTTAATCCAATGGAATCGAGAACGCAATTTTGCGGCTGAAAAATATGATGCGTTTCTGTTACTGTTAAGAGAAAAGGGATTAATTCCGATTCAAAATCAAAGTGCGGACGGTCATGTTTATCATTTATACGTGATGAGGGTGACAGAAGAATGCCCGATGAACCGTGATACTCTGAAAGATCAGTTAACTGAACGCTTAATTCAAGTCGGAATTCATTATCCGATTCCTTGCCATCTACAACCTGCTTATCAATATTTAGGGTATAGACAAGGAGATTTTCCCAATGCTGAAACCCTCAGCCAACAAATTTTATCCTTGCCCATGTACCCTGGAATTAGTACCGAGCAAATTAATCAAGTGTTAACGACAATTCAAGCGGTTTTGGACGTGTAAGCAAGTCTCTAGCTAATTACCGGACACCTGAATTATGCAAATTAATCGCAAAGTCCCTATCAATATTGAACAATATTTTCTGAATGCTGCCATCCTGCTGTTGATTCTGCTATTATACGCACCGCTTTTAATTCATTGGTATGATGGCTGGCTTAATAAAACCATTAGCATTGAACATGAATATTTTAGTCATGGTTTAATTGGTTTACCTTTTGCGGGATATATTGCCTGGACAAAACGACATAAATGGAAACAGTTACCTAATCAAACTCATCCTCTAGGAGCCATTCTGCTTCTGATCAGTGGGTTATTTTATTGGACGGGTTTACCAGATTTAGCGAATCTTTCATTTCCGTTAATGTTGGCAGGTCTTTGTCTGTGGTTTAAAGGAATTCTAGGGTTAAAGTTACAAGCGATCGCCTTACTTTTTGTATTATTAGCAACGCCGAATAATTTACCCTATCTAATCGAACCGTTAGCGTTACCCCTGCAAAAATTTATTGCGACCACTGCCGGATTTATTCTGACTCAATTTAATTTTGATGTTAACGTTGAGCAAATTTACCTGTTTGTCAACGGACAAATTGTAGAAGTGGCACCGCACTGTGCTGGGTTAAAAATGTTATTTACGAGTCTTTATGTAGGGTTGATGTTACTCTATTGGACTGGACTCTTAAGTCATCGTCTCCTCAGTATTGGATTTTTAATCAGTGCAGCATTAATTAGCATTGTTGCTAATATTATTCGCAATACCTTGTTAACTTTTTTTCATGGAACGGGTCAAGATGGTTTATTTGCATGGCTCCATGAAGGATGGGGAGGAGACTTATATTCTGCCTCAATGTTGGGTTTATTAGTGCTTCTGATTAATGCAATTCAAAACTATTGGTTCTCTGATTTAGAGGAAGAATAAGAATTAAGGATTAAGAAGAGGAGTCAGGAGTCAGGAGGTAGAAAAACTCTTAACTAATTACTGATTACTGATTACTGATTACTGATTACTGATTACTGATTACTGATTTATGCTGTTATGGATTAAATTGCGCTTAAAACAATCTAAATTGATCATTGTTTTATTTATGCTGGTGTTGTTAATGGGCGTTGCAATTCCAAGTTACATCAGTGGAAAATGGCCCTGGGCTGATATGCCACAACTTAAAACCCAGCCTCAACTGAAAGCGATTAAACAACAAGGGTTAACCATTCCAGGGTGGCAAACTGTTAAAGTTCAACAGATTAGAATTGGGGCTAAAGAATGGCTGCAACAACAAGTTAAACGGGATGATCAAATCGCAACCGTACTCTTAAAAACCCAAGGTTATTATAAAGATCATCCCCAAGTGGAATGGATGGATATTAATGGATTTTTGGGATGGAAAACAGACTCTTCCCGTCGAGATCGATTTGCTCTGAAGTCCACCGATCCAGAAGTAGACCCCGTTGAAGTGGAGATGCAAGTCTTTAAAGCTTGGAATGCAACCCAAACTTTCGCCGTTGCTCAGTGGTACGCTTGGCCTGGTGGGGGAGATCCGGCTCCCAGTCAGTGGTTTTGGGCAGACCGTTGGGCGCAACTGCAAAAACAACGGGCCCCTTGGGTTGCTGTTTGTCTTCTCGTTCCGATTAAACCTTTAGATAATATTGAACAAATGTTACCCGTTCTCACTGACTTGGGTGAAAGTATCCAAGCCTCCCTCATGGCAGAAGCTTTAATCAGTCATCAGTTATCAGTTATCAGTCATCAGTGAATAGTCATCAATCATTATCAATGTCTGATCAAACATTTACGTCTTTATTTCTCAGTAGTCTTTACTCAACGAGTTATGTGTTGGGATTAACCGCATTGTTTTGGGGAATGGATGCTTCACAACAAAAACAACAGGTCTTAGCACAAAGCGTGAGTGTGCCAGAACAATGCGTTATTCCCGAAGGCGTCACCCGGGAAAAATATTCCGGTGAACTGCAACCCCCGTCCTTTCCCCAACCCACTTGGCCCCAGTTGGTACAATTATTTCAACGGGCGGGAAATCCAGTGCTAGACCGTTCAAGACAAGTTCCTCCTCCCATTGACTCCACCTATTTCAAACGGTTAAGCGAAAATCGAGGGGTGAATTATCGTCTTGGCCCCGGCGATCAACTGTATATTGATGTGTTTATCAATGGTCAGCGTTCTCTCGATTTAAGTGTACCGACCGTCGCCGTCACTCCCGATGGTTCTCTTGTCTTTCCGTTACTCGGTGCCATTCGAGTTCAGGATTTAACTTTAGAACAAGTGAGCAGTATTATTCAAAGTCGTTTAAATGCTTATGTGGTTAACCCACAAGTGGCAATTTCATTGTTAACTCAACGTCCCGTTCGCGTTACCATTACCGGAGAAGTTGCCCGACCGGGATTTTATCCCCTCGCCAGTCCTGAACTAGCTGTCGCTCTCACTACCGCCCAAGGAACAACAACTGCCGCTGACTTACGGATGATTAAGGTTCGCCGTACCCTGGCGACGGGTCAAGTGGTGGAAACAGAAGTGGATTTATTAACCCCGTTACTATTGGGGGTAAGCCCTGTGGATTTATTACTCGAAGATGGGGACGTGGTGGTGGTTCCCACTCAGGAAGTCCGCGCTTATCAAGGGCCAACTAGGGATTTTATTGAAACCTATAGTTTAGCCGCCGCTCCAACGGCCGTGGATGTTACGATTGTGGGAGAAGTGTTTAGACCGGGTTTTTATCAACTGCCTCCGGGTGCAGGGCAGGTCACAGCGGCTCTACAAGCGGCAGGAGGAGCCAAATTAACCTCTGACTTACGTTCTGTGATTATCTGTCGAATTACCGTTGATGGTCGGTTAATTGAGGAGTTTGTTGATCTGTATACCCCCATTAAGGAAGCGACCACCTTACCTTATGTCCCATTAGAAGATGGGGATGCCATTATTATTCCCAAATTGAAACCGGAGGAAGCGGAAGATTATGATCAGCGTTTAATTGCTCGTTCGATGTTAGTCACCCCGCAAATTACAGTGAGAATTTTGAGTTATCCTATCAATGCAGTGGGTGCAGTCGCATTACCGAATGGAAGTAGTTTTATTGATGTTCTTAATTCGGTTCCTTTGAATTTAGCGGATTTGAATGAAATTGCTTTAATTCGTTATGATCCAGAAACAGGTCGGCCTCAAAAATATATTTTAAATGGGAAAAGTGTATTAGCAGGGGAACCGGAGGACAATATTCTCTTACAAGATAACGATGTAATTGTCGTGAATCGGAATTTAGTCGCTCAAATCGGTTTTGTTTTAAATACATTTACTCAACCGTTCCGAGATATTCTCGGTTTTCTCCTCTTTTTCCAACAACTTCAAGACGGCGTAGAAAATTTGTTCGCGCCCGAAGAGACAACAGGTTCCGGTGGGAATAACAACAGAAATCGATGAGCATTTGCAATTTTTCTTAATTCTTAATTCTTAATTCTTAATTCGTTATGACTTTACCAATTGTTAAGCGATATTTGATTGCCTTTGAGCAATATAAATGGGCAGGTTTAGCAACATTTATGGTATTGTTGGGAGCATCGGGTGTGGCAGCCATGTTAATCGAAACGCCTCCTGCTCCTCCCTACAAAGCGTCAGGAGTGATTACAGGCCAAAGTACCCCCATCACTTTTTCCCAAACCAGTTTAGCTATTCAGCAGCAAGGTCAACAGATTTCTCCAGAAATGTTGCTTCCCCCTAGTTTATTAGAACCCCTGATCAAACAATTTAATATTAATCCTAAAGATTTTAAGAAAAATTTTGCCATTAAACTTGAGCCAGGAGAACCAGGTGGAAAGGATGGTACTGGAGGGAAGCCGCTGAAACTGAATCTTTCCTATCAAGATCCCAGTCGAGAAAAAGCCGTTGCGATTGTTAATCAATTGATGACTAAAATGGTCGAACAAAGTCGCGCCATTAATACCTACCAATTGAATATGATTATTAATACCATTAAAGAACGGTTAAAACCCGTTGAAGCTGAACTCAGACAAGCGGAGAAAAATTTAGAGAATTATGATAAACGGGAGGGCGCGACGATTTTAGCCTTAGAAAGTGGCTCATTACCCCAGGCAATTTTAGCCAATGAACAACAGCAAAAACAAATTCAACTTCAGTTAGAAGGGTTGAACGCTCAAATCGCGAGTTTAGAATCTCAATTAGGATTAAATTCAAATCAAGCCTTTGTTTCTCAAGCTTTAGCGGCTGATCCTATTATTGCCCAATTGCGGGTTCAATTGTATGAAATTGAATCCCAATTAGCTATTTTAAGAAAAGATTATCGAGAACAGCACCCTCTCGTTGCTGATTTATTAAAGCGACAACAAGCGGCAGAACAACAATTACAAGAACGAGCTTCTGAAGTGTTAGGAGGAGATGGGATAGCTGCCCCATTACGACAGGTGGATCAAATTCGGGTGGATTCTTCCCTTGACCCAACTCGTCAACAGTTAGCCCAAAATTTGTTAGGGATGGAAACTCAAAAGGAAACCCTAGAACAACAACTGAAAGCAACAATAAAAACCGGACAAGAATTAAAGCAAAACTATGCTTCAATTCCCAATAAACAAATGGAAAAACAACGGCTAGAGCAGCAGGTTGCTTATAAAAAAGCCCTTTATGATCAAATGCAAGCCAAATTAGTGGATGCTCAAACCGCAGAAGCTGAAACCACCAGCAGTTTAACGATTGAAAAAGAAGCTGAAGCACCCGAAGTGGAAGCTCCCAAAGCCATCAGTGCTGCTTTAATTTTAGCCGGAGGTGGACTGGCAGGGGTATTAGGAGGCGCCGCTATTATTTTTGTGTTAGGAATGCTCAGTGGAAAATTCTACACTTGGGAAGAAATTCGAGGTGCTTTTCAAGACCGAGAAGTTCCCCTTTTGGGTCTGGTTCCCAATCTACCTTTGCTCGAAGAACAAGAATCTTTACCGTTATTACTGAAACCCCATTCCCCCTATTTAGAATTCTATGAAAAAGTTAGAAGTAATTTACAACGGATCGGTAATAAACCACCGAAAGTCATTTTATTAACCAGTGTGGGAAATAGTGAAGGAAAAACATTAACGGCTTATAATTTAGCGATCGCAGCGGCTAGAAGTGGTAAACGAACGTTATTAATTGAAGCGGATTTTCGTTCCCCCTCTCAGGTGGAATCGTTGAAATTAATTCCTGATCCTGATAGTTCTATTGAACCGTTACAATATTACGGGGATTTATACGGATGTATTCGCCTGGTTCCTAATGTTAGCAATTTGTCGATTATTCCCAGTCCAGAGCGGGTGCGTCAACCCTCAACGATTTTAGAATCCAGTGAATTTCGACGGTTATTAGAAGAAGTTCGCTATCGATTTGATTTTGTGGTGGTGGATAGTCCTCCCATCACGGGAAATAACGATGTTTTAACGTTAGAACCCTTTACTGATGGAATGGTGATCGTGGCTCGACCGATTTATACTGCATCGGGTTTATTAGGAGAAACTGCGGATAAATTAACAGAAACCGATGAGGAAAATACCGGAAAATACCGTCCGAAATTGTTAGGTGCGATCGTCAATGGAGCCGATATTTCCGTTAATGAAATTCCACTGGAAACTGTGGAAGAACAAGATACAGTATCCGATCAACCTCGTTTACAACCGACGACAAAATCTAACCAAAATTCCATTCAAAAACGTCTCCCCTCCAAAGTTCAACGTTAAAAAAATGCCTAATTTTTACTTCAATTATTTCCCAGTATTTGTATTGCTCAATATCTTTCTTTAGACTCCCGACCCTTATAGCCGTTCAAATTCTCTAGATTTGGGAAGTAACTAAGCAACAGAAGCCTGAACTGCATATAACTGAATGTTAAGAACGTTGAGCAGATTTTCAGGAAGAAACGGTTTTTGGAGAATAGCATTCGGTTTAAACAGATACTTGCTGATCTCGACGATGGGCTTGCCTGTGACTAATACAAAGGGAATCGTTTTTGTTTTGCTTTCTTTGCGAAGGGCCTGCAAAAGTTCTAAGCCATACCCATCCAGCAATCTAGAACAAGATAAAACTAAATCGGGTTTTTCTCGCAATACTAACTGATAGGCTTGTTGGTAGGTTTTAGCCGTGAGGGGGTGAAAATTTTGTAATAACAACCACTCTTCGATTAACTCTAACAATACATGATCACTCTCAACAATTAAAATTTTTTGCATCTTCAATTGATGGTTTTGTGACTCTAGGGTTCTGACCACAGAACCGTTTACAGTTTTGATTATGGTCTGAATTTCCGGGAAAATCGGTGATAATCATTAGCACAAAACTTGAACTTAATCAGGTTTCAGCGTGAGTATTATCCTGATCACCCGTGATCATTCGCCCTAGAGAATCGTGATCACATCTTCTAAAAAATGTGATCACGATCACGATTGGAACGTCGGAGACGTGAAGTTTGAGACCGATACTCAAATGGGATCACCGAGATTTTGGTGGCGATCGCAACTTCTGAAGAACCGATCAAAATCTCTTTCCCGATGTTGCGGAAGCCCGGTTTTTGGATCATCAAATTAAAAAAGAGTCCATCAGGACTCACGACAAGGAGAAAGCGATTAAAAACTCACCTCAATCTGATCCATCCCGTCTTTGAGGGGTGGGGGATCAGGGTGGATTCTCTTCTTGATCTTGTGATCTGAGGAGTTGACCCACCCGACCCAAATTGAGCAACGGGATTTAGATTATTGAACAAATTTTTTCATCGCTAAGGTGACGTTATGACCGCCGAATCCGAAGGAGTTAGATAAGGCAACATCAACGGTTTGGGCGCGACTGACGTGAGGAACATAATCGAGATCGCATTCCGGATCAGGATTTTCTAAATTAATCGTTGGCGGAATTTGATCATGGGCGATGGCGAGAACCGTTGCCACCGCTTCAATCCCACCCGAACCACCTAACAAGTGACCCGTCATCGACTTGGTAGAACTAATGGCGACTTGATAGGCGCTTTCCCCTAACGCCTGTTTAATCGCGGCGGTTTCCGTTTTATCATTAGCCGGGGTGCTGGTTCCGTGAGCATTAATATAACTAATTTGATCAGGGGTTAATCCTGCATCTTTCATGGCTAAAGACATCGCTCTAGCGGCGCCTTCTCCCCCAGGAACCGGGGCTGTCATGTGATAGGCATCACAGGTCATGCCATAACCCACAAGTTCTGCATAGATTCGAGCGCCCCGACTTAAGGCGCATTCTAGTTCTTCCAACAACAAAATTCCGGCGCCTTCTCCCATCACGAACCCATCCCGATTTTGATCAAAGGGACGGCAAGCATGGGTCGGATCATCGTTGCGCGTGGATAATGCTCGTGCGGCGGCAAATCCAGCCACCGACAGGGGGGTGACCGCCGCTTCTGTCCCGCCACAAATCATCGCTTGAGCGTAACCCCGTTGAACTAACCGAAACGCATCACCAACGGAATTAGAACCGGCGGCACAGGCGGTCACGGAGCAGGAATTTGGCCCTTTGGCTCCGGTGTGAATCGCCGTGAGTCCGGCTGCCATATTGGCAATCATCATCGGAATCATAAAGGGACTACACCGATCCGGGCCACGAGTCAAATAAACTTCTTGTTGCTCTTCGAGAACTTTGAGTCCCCCAATTCCGGTTCCAATGATCACACCCACCTGTTCTGCATTTAAGTCATTAATGACGAATCTTGCATCTGCGATCGCTTGTTGACTAGCTGCGATCGCAAATTGAGCAAAGCGATCCATGCGTTTCGCTTCTTTGCGCGCAATAAAATCACAGGGGTCAAAATTCTTCACCTCACCCGCAATGCGACAATCATGTTTCGACGCATCAAATAAGGTGATTGGGCCGATTCCATTGCGTCCGGTTATCAACCCCTTCCAATATTCATCTTTAGTATTACCAATCGGAGTAATTGCCCCCAAACCTGTTATAACAACGCGCTTAAGATTCATCGTAGTCATGATTTTTGATTCAAAAAGTTAACCACCCAAAATGCAGAACGTCAGTGAGCAGTGGAACCAACATCATACAGCAGGAGTCAGGAGTCAGGAGCTAGCCGCATTAAGAATTCTTAACGGCTCACTGGATTACTGATTACTGATTACTGATTACTGATTACTGTCCTAACTGTCTTGGCAACTGCTATACATTTGCTAAAATTGCTTCATCCTCAGTCAAATTGGAGTGAAACCTTGAGGAGACTGATGGATGTTGATCTTAAGATCAAAATTTTAATGTTATGTTAGTTGAGATGAAGCTGATGTTTTCACTTGGCAGCAGCTAATTTGTTTTCGATATAGCTGACTGCATCGCCGACGGTCAGAATTTTCTCGGCGTCTTCATCGGGAATTTCGGTATCAAATTCCTCTTCTAACGCCATTACCAGTTCCACAATATCTAAGGAGTCAGCCTGTAAATCATTGATGAAACTGGCTTCGGGTGTGATCTGGCTTTCATCTTCAATTGATAGTTGCTCTGCAACGATCGCTTTAACTTTTCCAAAGAGTTCACTCATTTTTTTATGTCCTTGTTGGATGCCGCGTATACCATCTTATCCGAAAGGGGGATCACCACCGCAAGGATTTACCAGTTTTTGAACTGTCCCTAGTGAGGCGTTGGGTGTCCGGTGGGACGGCGGGTGGTTGCGATCCCAGCCACAACCCCGGTTTCGATTGAGATGGACTCGAGTTTCAAGCTCTACAACCCCTTAAGATTTGGTTAACACAAAAACGCTCCCGACATTTCCCCGTCCAATTCTCAAATCTGCGTCTAAATAGGTAATATCTAGCCAACCTTGGCGATCGCGGCTTTCTAAATTAGAATCAATGGCAATAAATTTTTTCCCGCTTTCAATGTCGTTAATAAAGGGATTCGGAGATTGATACCCCATTAAGCGTTGAGAACCGACAATAAACCGTTTAAACTTCACTTGAACTCGTTTTTCAGAAACGGGTTCAAATTCTGCCGCCACACTCACCAACCCTTCTAAAAAGGGAATTCCTTGGACTTCAGCAATATTATAAATTTTCTGTTCTTTGAGGCGCACACATTGATAAATCTGTCCTAATTGTAATAAGGGAACTCGACCAATTCCTAATAATTCATCGCTGCTCGTATATAAGAGCCGCCAATTCCCCTCCAACAAATCTGTCGCTTCAAACGGGCGAGGGTTGGGGTTATATTCCTCTAATTGACTAATGGCGGATAAAATCGCCACTTGATCGGACTTAGAGGCGAGTAACCCCCGATTTTTCCCCGCAATCCTTTCTAACAATGTTGCTTTTTTCTGAGCCTTCATAATTTTGTTTTATTAATAAATAAATGAACGGTTAGATTTTTAAATAAATAACCCAGTTACACGATTTTAAAATTATGATACTGTCCCCATGTAATAATTGTGTAAAATTAAGTTAAGCTTAAACTGATTCTATTTGACACCTGAAACCTAAAATGCACAACCCATCGTTGCGCGCAATTCCCGCCCATGAACCTGCTGAGGTGATCCCTTCTAAGCAAGAGATTTCCTTAATCGCTTGGTTGGAAGCAACGGGACGCATGGTAGCGCGAGATTCTGGTAATACAGAAGCGCTAGATTACCTGGATGATGAAGAAGAGATCTCCGATCTGATGTCCGTTGATGACGGCGTTTTTGAGGATGATGATCTCGATGATGAGGATGACTTAATAGAAGACTAGGTAGATCAACCTTGAGGATCTGATTTTCGCTTCATCTGTGGAAAATTTCGCTGAGAATTGGGCGGGAATTCCCGCCTCAACCCAATTCTAAAAGGCAAAACAGAAACAGACGGAAGCTAAAAAAGGTCATCCTATTTTTAGTGTGGTGTTGAGGATTAAAATTTTCTGTGGATAGCAAATTTTCGTCAGCTAGATCCGTTCATTGGTCTGGACAAAACCTATTTTTAGTGTTGAGTCTAGGGTTGAGTTTATTCGCCTTAAGTTTAGATGCGATCAGCGATCGCCTCTGGAGTCTGCAAGGTTCGTTCTTTCTCCCCTGGATGATTTCAACTGTAGCGGTTTCTGCTTTGGGCTATTGGGTGATCCCGATTTTAGTCCAAATAAAAGCCGGACAATTTATTCGCGAAGATGGCCCCCAAGCCCATTTACAAAAAGCCGGAACTCCAACGATGGGCGGGATCTTTTTTGTTCCGCTTGGTGTGGCACTGGCTTTAATTTTATCTCAATTTAACTCGAATGTGATCGCCGTTTCCGCTTTAACCTTGGCTTATGGGTTAATCGGTTGGTTAGATGACTGGCAAATTTTAAGACGAAAATCGAATAAAGGCATTTCCCCACGCATGAAATTGGCGTTGCAGTTCGGTTTTGCAACGCTATTTTGTTTCTGGTTACTGTTAACTCAAGGGGCGGCTTTAACGACCCTGGCGTTACCGTTTGGGTTAGCGATTCCCTTAAGTTTTTTATTTTGGCCGTTAGCAATTTTTGTGTTAGTTGCTGAGAGTAACGCCACCAATTTAACCGATGGAGTCGATGGATTAATGGGGGGTTTGGGAGCGATCGCCTTTTTAGGGTTAGCTGCCTATTTAGCCCCTACCGCACCGGAATTAACCACCTTTTGTGCGTGCATGAGTGGTGCTTGTTTAGGGTTTGTTTCCCATAATCGAAATCCGGCTAAAGTGTTTATGGGCGATACGGGAGCCTTAGCATTAGGAGGGGCATTAGCCGCCGTTGGATTATTAACCAATTGTTTATGGGTGTTGCTGATTATTAGTGGCATCTTTTTTGTCGAAACCCTTTCTGTGATTGCTCAAGTCGGGTATTATAAAGCGACAAAAGGCCCCGATGGCGTCGGAAAACGACTGTTGAAAATGGCACCTTTGCATCACCACTTAGAATTATCAGGATGGCAAGAAACCCAAGTGGTCGGTTGTTTTTATGGGATTAATGCTATTTTGGTATTGATTAGTTTGTTGTTGGGTTATGGATTATCCCTTGGATAATAAAAATGGTAAAGGTTTCTGTTGTTGTTCCGATTTATAACGGTAAGGAAGATTTACCGGATTTAGTGGCTTGTTTGCGACAGCAAACTTATCCGGCTGATCAAGTTGAATATTTATTAGTCGATAACAATAGCCGCGATAATTCATTGGAATTATTACAACAATTTGCAGCAACAGAACCAATTACCATTCACCCGTTATCAGAAAATCAAATCCAAAGTTCCTATGCGGCGCGAAATGCCGGAATTAAAGCGGCACAAGCGGAAATTATTGCCTTTACGGATATGGATTGTCGCCCGGAACCTCAATGGTTAGCGGAATTAATCCAACCGTTTGTTGATGAAAAAATTGGCTTGGTGGCGGGGGAAATTAAAGCCTTACCCAGTCAGAATTTATTAGAAAAATATGCTGACCGCCAAGATACTTTATCTCAAAAACATACCTTAGCCCATCGGTTTTTACCCTACGGACAAACGGCAAATTTAGCGATTCGGAAACAGATATTTTCCCTGGTGGGGTTGTTTCGTCCTTACCTGACAACGGGTGGGGATGCGGATATGTGTTGGCGGATTCAGCAACAAACCCATTATCAATTAGCCTTTGCAGAACAAGCCACGGTGAAACATCGCCATCGTTCTACATTTAAAGAATTGCAAAGTCAGTGGCGGCGCTATGGAACATCTAATCGCTATCTACACGAACTGTATGGCGTCGAGTTAATGCGAGAATTGAATCAGAAAGATTATGTTTACCGCCTGGGACGTTGGGTATTAAAGGAATTACCATTGGGTGCAGTGAAGGTGTTAAGTGGAAAGGCGGATGCAGTGGATTTGGTGAGTACCCCCATTTCGTTACTCAATGGACGCGCCCGCTTTCAAGGACAACAGCAAGCCCAACTTCCCGAACAAGCCAAGTATATCGAACCGTTTTAAAGAAGGCAGAATTATGAATTAAGCGGGAACAAAGAATAGGAAATAAAGAACACGAATTTCTTCCCGCACTTCCCCTACCTACCGCACTCTTTCTCACTGGTGAGGTGGTTACTAGGTCTGGGCGGGAGAAAGAGCGCCCCTACAGACTGGTGACTTGAAGAACCTTCTGCTATAAGTTTAATTTAAGAAAATTTTGTGAATTGGTATTTTTTATAACCTGTAAGAGCATCCCAACCCTTAAGTTTCAGATTAACTTAGAAAAGTCTGTATCTTAGCAAACTTAAATTGAATTTAATTAATAGAAATTGCTTATTAATTAATAATTTTAAGATTCTGTACAAAAGATTGAGAAGTTGGCCGAAATCAGAGATCCCTTTTTAAAATAGAGTGATTAGCGCCCATTATTGAATCAGATTTCAAAATAACAATAAGCGATTGAGGGATGTGCGTTAGCTCCGGTGCTAACAAGTTAAGGAGTGTTTCTACAATTGGCAAGCTAATCTTATGCCTCCGTCCTATTCAGGTGTTAATCTGCCAGAGAACGCCGTCTCTGTTGTGCAGAATTCTGGAAAAAAAAGCTCCCCTAGAATCTGTATTTTAGGAGGGGGTTTTGCCGGACTTTATACGGCATTATCCTTAGCGCGTTTATCTTGGCATTCATCCTTCCAATCTCGAATTACATTAATTGATAAAGAAGAGCGTTTTCTCTTTACGCCGTTTCTGTATGAATTGATTACAGAAGAATTTCGAGATTGGGAAATAGCCCCTTCTTTTAAAAAACTACTGCATCATACCAACATCTTATTCCAACAAGGAACGGTTGAGAATATCAATTTAGAAAAACGTCAAATTTACCTTCAATCCAAACAAAATTTAACCTATGATTACCTAGTTTTAGCTGTGGGGAGAAAAACCTTTTCTGCGGTCGTTCCTAAAGCAGCAACGGATACCTATCCCTTCCGAACCTTAGCGGATGCCGACCGTTTAAAACAACGATTAGGAGTTTTAGAATCTTCCTCTAAACTGCAAATTAATATTGCGATTATTGGTGGGGGGCCTAATGGGGTTGAATTAGCGGGAAAAATCGCAGACCGTTTACAAGATCGGGGTAACATTTATTTAATTGTCCGAGGTCAACAGATTCTAAAAGGATTTTCGCCCTTTAGCCAAAAAGCCGCGATTCAATCTTTACTAAGGAGGGGTGTTGAAATTAAATTTCAAACCCATATTGAATCGGTTGATGATGATTTTATTACCTTTGTTGAACCAGAACGATTACAACGGGTTCCCATTGATTTAGTGATTGAAACAACAGGAACTCAGCCAAGAGAATGGTTGTATCGTTTGGATTGTCAACATAATCCCAAGGGTCAAATTTTAACAACACCGACCCTGCAATTACTCAATTATCCAGAAGTTTTTGCCTTGGGAGATTTAGCGGATATTCGCAATTTCCAAGGTCAACAAATTCCGGCTACGGCTCAGGCTGCCTCCCAACAAGCGAGTCTAACCGCCCATAATCTCAAAGCGATGATCAGCGGAAATTCGTTAAAACCATTTCGCTATCGTCATCAAGGAGAAATGCTGACGTTGGGAATTCAAGATGCGGTTGTTTCGAGCAGTGGAATTAAGCTAAAAGGGTTAATCGCCTCTTGGATGAGAATTTGGGTTTATATTCTGCTCAGGTTGCCAACGCTGCACCATCGTTTACAAGTGATTCAATCTCAATTAAAACGAAGGTTATTAAGACTCTTGAGGGTTTTTGGGTAACATTTTACGCCCTCAACAATCTTTTTAATTTCTTTTGTTTTCCGGTGAATTTTAGTTTGCATTTTTTGTCCCTGAGTATTTAATCCTTAGAGCCTTTCAAGTTATGGAACTCCTGAAAAAAAACAAGAGTAATTTTTGGTCAAAAATTCCTATTTCTTTAATTATTTTAGCCCTCATATTTTTTGACTTGTTAGCAGGAAATTTGAGACTATGTTCTCAGAACCAATCTATTTTCTTTGTATTACAATTTTTTTGCCCTAGTCTTCCTGATGCACCCGCTTTTTCTCCTTTTTTAGATTATCCGATCTATGGAGCAGATGGCTCTCAAGGGGTGAGTGTTAATCAATACTTTCTTTATGGAACCCTGGAAGATGGTACGGAAGTTTTGATTACTCACGAAGACTTAAATATTCCTCGGTATCAGTTTGTGAGAAATTTAGTGCCTAAAGTAGAACGACAAAACATTCAAGTGATTGAAGAGTATGTGGGAATTTATGAAAGAAAATTTAGAACCAATATGGTCAGATTACGTTTAGAAAATCATCCCCTAATTGTTCATCGGGATGGGATGAAAACAGGGCAAAGAGAAGTGGTTGTTGATTTAAACATTTAAATCAATAAAGCTTTTAGTTGAGATTGAACTCAGGTGGGCGGGACAACCCCCCAGGGCTGTTTCTTTTTACCCGTGAATTTGTATTAGCTCTCCCCCTAACCCCCAAGTGTCAGGTTCTAGCAAAACACAAAGACCTAACCCCCCAACCCCCATAAGGTGCAAGGGAAGGGGGAGTAATTAATAAGTTTTGATGTTGAATCTTAGAAATTCTTTCCCCCTCTCCTTGTAGGAGAGGGGGTTAGGGGGAGAGGTCATACAAATTCACTCTTGAATATGAAACAGCCCTGGGGATAACCCCGCCCCTACAGACGGTTTTGATAATAATGTTGAAGTCGAGTTAACCACAATTTTTGATAGTGATTTTGGAGGGTTTGATCCAGTAGAAAAACTTGTGCGGGTTCGCTGGGAAGGGCGATGAGAATGGCGATTTGATTTGTTTTTAATTGAACTCGTTCTTCTAAGGCGATCGCATAGGCAACGGTTTGTAAACAATAATCTTCTATCCATTCCCATTTGCGTTGATAACGAGCGGATTTGAAGTCAATTAAAGTATTAGCAATTCCTTGATAGGTTGCAAAACAATCTAATACTCCCGCATATTGATAGCGATCGCACCAAACAAATTGTTCAAGATAACCAACCTCTGTTATTTGGTTTAATCGTCCTTCAATACTCTGCCAAAGCGGTTGCAATTCGGGGGATATTTCAACATCTTTTCCTAACAAATATGCTTCACAACACTGATGTAAACTAATTCCTTTTCGGCTCGCTTGCTGAGTAATTTGTTGAGCGGTTTCTTGACCGACTTTTTGTTTCCAGTTAGCCAGAGCCATGCGATCGCGTTGGGGTTTAGTGGCGGATAAAATAGCCGTCACACTCGGATAATAGTTCCCATCACAATTATAGTGACGCTTTCCATTAATAACTTTGGTTTTATTACTCATTACTTAAGTTAACAAAAAAGCTCTCTCACCGCCTCACTGATGACTGATTACTGTACGGGCGGGATATGAACGGGCAGAAATTTAGGATAAAAACCGATAAATTGTTGAACGTAAGATCCCGCCCCTACGGCTGATTAATGATTCTTAATTCATTAATTCGATTTTAGCTCTTAATCCATTGCGAGTTAACTGCTGTAATACCGAATTGGCTCGATATTGATCTCGAAATGCTCCAGCTTGGATCACTTGTCGCCCATTGACAACAGTACGGAACGCTTCAGGAATAATCGACCGTACCCGTCGATAATCATTATCACTACTGCCTTCAACAACAACCCGATAACGTAACCCTAAAGCGGCTGAACTCAGGGGAGGAAGGGAAGAACCGCCGCCATAACCAACTTCATTGGGAAGTTCACCCCCACCACTACCGATGGGAATATTAGGCCCAGGAACGGGTAAGGTATTAGCCGCAGAAATCGAAGTGGGGACGTTAAGAGGTTGGGGGGGTTGGGTAATGGGAGGCGGTGCGGTGCGCCTTTCGGGGGTAGACCGGGGGGGAGGTGTCACCGGAGTGGGCCGATCTAATACCAGACGGGAAAACAACGAAACCAATAACGATGCGGTGGAGGGTTGAGCAGTTGTTTGGGGGGGTGGCGGTTGGGGATTGGGACGAGTGGAAATGGGCGGTAGGCTGGGAGATTCGGGCGGAGGGACGGGAATATTAATCGGGTTGGTGGCGGTGGTCACAGGTTGGGGCGATGGGGGAGGCGGAGGGGCGGGAATATTAACCGAGTTAGGGAGAGTGGGATTCGATTCTGGGAGGAATACAGGGAGGGAGGCGGTGTTGTTAATGGGGGTCATCGTTGACGGGTCGTTGGCGACAACGGCGACGGGTTGAGACTGAGGGTTGGTTAATTGACTGACTAAGGCGGATGGAGAGGCTGCGGGGGTATAACTTCCCCCAATGTCAATGGCTCCCGTGATTTTATTCGTAGCGAGTTGATTTCCGTAGGCTTGGATGGATTGTCCTTTTGTCCCGTTATTGAGATCGTAGCGCCCGTTATTGCGAATTACGTTCCGTCCTGGTTCTGTAGAATTGCCGAGATCGGGTAAAGATTGAGCGATCGCCACAATTCCATCCCGTTGATTTCGTTCAATTTGATTATCTCTTAAAACGGGTCGGGCGTTTGCTTGAATAACGACCCCATCTTTATTATAAAAAATGCGATTGCCAATCAAAAACGGAGCCGCATTTTGAGTAATATTAATGCCAAATCCGGTATTTTGAAAGTCATTATTTCTAACTTCTGGGCGAGAATTTCCATAAATGGTAATACCATTCGCACCATTTTGAGTAAACAAATTATCTTGAATAATTGGCGCACTAATTCCCACAACGGAGATCCCATCATGGGTACTGCCTTTAAAGGTATTTTGAGTTACAATTAAAGAACTCGATTCAATCCACAGGCCATATCCTCGCTCATTGGGATTGGTAATCGTGACACCACTAATTCTGCCTCCATTAGCGCCTAATACCGTAATATTTTGTTTGGCAGAAGTACGACTGGTATACCAACCGCCCCCCACAATCATAATATCTTGCCCTTTATTATTGGGATTTCCTTGTAAGGTGACATTCGGTTGTAACTGAATCGGAAATTGTTCTCCGGTGGCGCTGCTATAGGTTCCTGGCGCTAAAATAATCGCCGTATTCGGTTGAGCCACGGTGACGGCTTTGGTAATGGTTCTAAACGGGGATTGTTGGGTTCCTTGACCGTTATCATTCCCCGTCGAAGAACTAACATAAATCACATTAGCCGATTGACTGGGAACAACAGCAACTTGAACGCTCGATTCATCGTTTGGGGGAACTGCTAAACTCGCAGGAGGCAGAAATAGCCCTAACGTTAAGAGCGCCCCCAACACCGGAGACCCATGACGAAGCAGCAATAATAGGGGTCGTCCCGACCAAGAAGCCTTGTTTGGATGACCCGCACAATCAACATGAAGAGTCAAGTTTTGCCTTAGCATTGCAAATGGTGACGATGGGGGGGAAGGATAGAACGCACTGAATTTGGTTTAAAATGTTCAGTTGCGTTAAATAAGCTTTATTGTGCCTTAACTTAAATTTTTTAATGATTAAGAAATTTTAAGCCAGGATTGACGCAACCAGGAAATCATAGATGCAGCCTGCGGCTATAGTTTAACCTGCATAACAGCAAACAGCAAGATTGAATTTGAGGAGGGGAGCATGGGGGATCAACCAACCAATAGTCAATTCGCACAACCCGCGATTTATCGGATTTTAGATGCGAATTTAGATCGGGCTAGAGAAGGGTTAAGAATTATTGAAGAATGGTGTCGATTTGGGCTAAATCATGGGGAAATGGCGGAAGAATGCAAGCATTTACGTCAGGAATTAGCCCGGTGGCATACGATGGAGTTACGGGCTTGTCGCAATACCCCCGATGATCCGGGGACGCAGTTAAGTCATCCTCAAGAGGAAACCCGTTCTAGTTTAGAACAGTTATTACAAGCGAATTTTTGTCGCATTGAAGAAGCGTTACGGGTGTTGGAAGAATACGGCAAATTGTATCATCCTGAAATGGGCGCGGCGTTGAAACAAATGCGCTATCGGGTTTATATTTTAGAAACCCATTTGTTAGCGTTTGACCGTCACCGACAGTTACAAAATGCTTATTTATATTTAGTGACGTCTCCCCATGAACGGTTATTACAAATTGTTGAAGCGGCATTACAAGGGGGGTTGTCTTTAGTTCAGTATCGAGATAAAACTTCCGATGATGAAACTCGCTTGAAAACGGCTCAACAATTAGTGCAATTATGCCGACGTTATAAGGCGTTATTTGTAGTGAATGATCGGGTTGATTTAGCGATCGCTGTTGATGCAGATGGAGTCCATTTAGGACAGGATGATCTACCGATTAAATTAGCGCGACAATTATTAGGCCCACAACGGTTAATTGGTCAATCTACCCACCGTCCCGAAGAGTTACAACGGGCAATTCAAGACGGGGCAGATTATATTGGTGTGGGGCCTGTTTATGAGACGCCAACCAAGGCGGGAAGAGCAGCGGCGGGGTTAGAATATGTGCGGTATGCGGAGAAAAATTCAACGATTCCTTGGTTTGCCATTGGGGGAATTGATATGAATAATTTTGATGAGGTGATGTCGGCTGGATGCGATCGCATTGCGGTGGTTCGGTCAATTATGCAAGCCGAACAACCGACGTTAGTGACTCAATATTTTCTCTCTCAATTAAGTCGGGTTAGAACCTTAAGATCTTACAAACTTTTACCTACCAGTTAATCGATTAATTTATTATGGCTGAACTGATTACCCTGAAAGTGAATGGAGAACCGAAAACCTGTTCTGAACAAACGAAACTCCCCGATTTTTTAGAACAGCAAGGATTAAATCCGCGTTTAATTGCAGTGGAATATAACGGCGA
>JBMDYE010000064.1:0-38647 GCA_048595135.1 Planktothrix sp.
GTTAGATGAAATTCCTGATGAAAAGGAGATGTCTATCTTTGACCACTTGGAAGAATTAAGATGGCGGATCTTTTATTCCTTAATTGCAGTTTTTGTGGCGATTATTGGCTGTTTCTTTTTTGTGAATCCCATTGTTTCACTTTTACAAAAACCTGCTCAATCGATTAAATTTATTCAACTCGCACCTGGGGAATATTTCTTTGTTTCTTTAAAAGTCGCAGGATATAGCGGATTAATTGTGGCGGCTCCGTTTATTCTCTATCAAATTACCATGTTTGTTTTACCGGGATTAACGCGACGAGAACGGCGTTTATTAGGGCCATTAGTCTTAGGTTCATCGATTTTATTTTTATTAGGATTAGCCTTTGCTTATGTGGCATTAATTCCGGCTGCGTTGAACTTCTTTATTAGTTATGGTGCAGACGTTGTTGAACAGTTTTTCTCTATTGAACGATATTTTGAATTTGTTTTAGTTCTATTATTCTGCACTGGAATCGCCTTTCAAATTCCAGTGATTCAAGCGTTACTAGGTGCTTTACAAATTGTTTCTTCTGAACGAATGTTAGCGGGATGGCGCTATGTAATTTTAGGAGGCGCAATTTTAGGGGCTGTATTAACGCCTTCCACCGACCCCCTCACCCAAAGTTTATTAGCAGGTGCAGTATTAGGGTTATATTTTAGTGGAATTGGCATTGTTAAACTCATTGAAAAAACACAATAGGAATTAAGAAAATCAAGTAACGTTTACTCCGCGGAGCGTTGGCGTAGCCTGTGCGTAGCACTTAAAGATCTGAAGTAAGAATTAAGAATTAAAAGCCCTTTGTGTCTGTTTTTTAATCATCATTCAATACAAGTTTTATAGTTAACTTAACTTAAATTGGCTCTGATCAATTTTAGCCTTAAAACTAAAGTCATCTTTAGATGACTAAATGGGTAAAAATTAACCTGCTCATTAACCCGTTAAAAGGAGTTTCAGCTTGAAGCCCAAACTTTAGATCACTGTTTAAGAAAGACCAATGACTTACTACATTCTTAATTCTTAATTCTTAATTCTTAATTCTCAATTTTACACAATGCTGCTTTACGACTATCGAACAATTGAACAATCCCATCGGTTACAGCCTTTTTAACATCATTATCACAACCGGCTAGAAACTCTTCATGGTTGATATTGTCTTTAAAAAATTCTTGAGCGCGGTTGCGTTGATGAATAATTTCATCAAACCCTAAACACTTGACCATATAAGTCGTTAAGGGAGAATTTTTGATATCATAACTTGAACTTTGAGTCCGTCCTTCATCTAATAACGTTAACACTTGTTTTTCTAATTCTGTTTCGGGTTGATAAGGGTCAGGAATATGGGGAAGAAAATCAACTAAAGAAATAGCAGCAAAGCCTTCCGATGGCATTTCTCCCATTAAGGTCGAAACAGGAATCACACGCCCAAACCGTAAGGATAAGGCTTCTAAAAAGGCAATTGTAAACAGTTTACTGGCTAAATAAAGCCGTCCTACCTCAATATTTTTTCTGGCTCTCGCTACTAAATCTTGATAGGTTTGATCATCCGGATAATCCTTGAATTGATGAAAAATAACTTCGGGTTTAATAAAATTCATAAACCCTTCCATTTTTTGAAGTGCAATTCGATACTGATTAATCGTATAAGAACTGGAATATTTTAAATGGTGATTGGTTTCGGGTAATAGGTTCCAAGTATTATCTAAAAATCGGGCTGAACTGGGATGAGCAAAACTGCCCACATCTCGATTAGACAATCTAACGGAACGTTTCACTGCTTCAATCAAGACTTGATCGGTTAATGTCAACTGATATTGATCCCGAACTTCTCTTAACCGTTGATATAATATATCACTATTACTTAAACCAGATTCTGTTTTTTGTCTAAAGGGAATTGTCGCTTCAATACAACCCACAATTTGAACTAAAATCTCAAGGGGTAATAAATCTTCTAAGACTTTAGCAGCCACTAAAGCACTCAAAAATTCATTTTGTCCCGCCATTGGAGATAAGGTTTGTCCCGGAACAAATTTAAAAATTTGCATCACCATCTCAAAGGATTTGTCTTGGGGTAAATCTTTTTGATCTCGGATGAGCAAATGTTCCGCGACTTGGCGAATAAAAGGAGCAATATAGTAGGTTAAATTAAAATTAACGCTTTGATCCACCTGCACATAGACAACATCGTGAAACAAAGCGGCTAAAACCTCAATTGCATCCTCCGCACCCCCTACTTCAAAAATATGGTCAGGTGTGTGAAAATAGCGCCAAGGGCCTGTCATCGTTTGCACGATTAATTCTGCAATTTTCGCCAGTTCTGTATCATCTATATCAATCTGAAGCTCTTGCATCGCCCAGATTAACTTTTCTAAACACTGTTTATTGTAATCCTGTTCAAAGCCCATTAGACTAATTCACCTTAGATACAACATAATATATTGATATATTATTATGCCTTTACTTTCCGAGGGAT
The DNA here is from genome assembly GCA_048595135.1 of Planktothrix sp. Classification (GTDB taxonomy): domain Bacteria; phylum Cyanobacteriota; class Cyanobacteriia; order Cyanobacteriales; family Microcoleaceae; genus JBMDYE01. The sequence goes on from JBMDYE010000064.1 coordinate 2,493, forward strand.
CAGAAGTATAACCCCCCAAATCGTAAGCCTAACCCGTTGGACGAGAGCAAGGGGGAGAAACTTCATCGATATCAAGATCGAAAAGCTTTCACGGGTTAGTTTTTGCACCACCCTTCACTAGCGTAACCTGCTTTGAGGTTGAAGATGAGCAAAATTTCTGTTTCCACTCACCATTCTCCAACAACAGCCACTCAAATTTGCTCTCATTGTGGATTCAATAATTCTACTGAGGCAAAATTCTGTATTAAAAGTGGCACTTTCCTCGATCAACCGTTAGGGTAAACACACAATATGATATCTGTACCCAGTCAGGAAGAGGATGGGTTTACACCCATTTCGTTTCAGACGAACTCACCAACCTCTAAATTCACCCCTCGGTCGGGATTGATGTTTACCCGTCCCGCAGAACGACGGTTATTAACGGTGATGTTTTGCGATTTGGTGGGGTCAACGGCGTTATCCGAACAACTCGACCCCGAAGAACTGCGGGAACTTATTCAAACCTATCAAGAAACTTGTGCGGCTGTGGTGATGCGGTTTGAAGGGTATATTGCCCAATATTTAGGGGATGGCATTTTAATTTATTTTGGTTATCCAAACGCCCATGAAGATGATGCTCAACGGGCTGTGAGAGCGGCATTAGGTATTATTGAAGCGATGGGAAATTTAACAACCCGTTGTGTTGAAAATCGCTGTTTAAAATTAGCGGTGCGTTTGGGAATTCATACCGGGTTAGTGGTGGTTGGAGAAGTCGGCGCTGGAAACAAACGGGAACAATTAGCCATTGGTCAAACTCCGAATTTAGCAGCCCGGTTACAAAATATTGCTCAACCAAATACGGCGGTTTTAAGTTCGATGACCTATCGATTAGTGCAGGATATCTTTGAGTTTATCGCGTTAGGTCAACATTCGTTTAAAGGCATTTCTCAACCCGTTCATGTTTATCAAGTTTTACAGGAAACTGAATGTCAACATCAAAAAATTGCTGAAAATTGGGGGACTCCTTATATTGGTCGTCAACGGGAACTTCAACAGTTACAAACGATCTGGGAACAAGTTAAACAAGGACAGGGGCAAGTTGTTTTATTATCAGGAGAAGCCGGGATGGGGAAGTCCCGATTGATTCAAACGTTTAAACAACAAATTGCTACCGATAATTATCTATTGCGCGAGTTATATTGTTCTCCTTATCATCAACACACGCCCTTTTATCCGATTCTTGAAATGTTGCGGATTGGGGTGATTAATTTAGGTCGAGAGGATACCCCTCAGCAGAAATTAACCAAATTAGAAAATTATTTGAGTCAATATCCCTTATTTTTACCGGAAGTGGTTCCGCTTTTTGCTCAGTTATTGGCAATTCCTTTAACTGCTCAGTATCACCCTTTGAATTTATCCCCCCAAGCCCAAAAACAAAAGCTGTTAGAAGCCATGCTCAAAATTATTCAAAGCATCGCTCGTCAACAGCCTGTTTTAGTGATTGTTGAAGATTTACATTGGATTGATCCATCGAGTTTAGAGTTATTAAATCGATTGATTGAAAAGGGTAATCATCAGCCGATTTTGCGGTTGTGTACGACGCGTTTGGCAGGAGTGAGTGAAGGGTTGAAATTATTAAATTATACTTCGATTCATTTAGATCATTTGTCCCCAAGCCAAACGGCAGCTATTGTTCAAGGAATTACAGGCGGAAAATTACTCCCCGATCGGGTCATGCAATTGTTAATTGCAAAAACCGATGGCATTCCTTTATTTGTTGAAGAAATGACAAAAATGATCTTAGAGTCAGGATGGTTACAAGAGACAGAAATTGGTTATGAATTAAGGGAAACTGTTCCTCATTTAACAATTCCTGATACTTTAAATGGGTTATTAATGGAACGCTTAGATCGTCTAGATCATGCCAAAGAAGTTGCCCAGTTAGGGGCAACGATTGGTCGGGAATTTAGTGATAAATTATTGCGGGCGATCGCTCGACAAGTGATTGAACCTACTATTAGTTTAGATGAAACTATTGTTGTGCGAGGATTACAACATTTAGTGGATGCTAAACTGCTTTTAAGAAAAGGAGAATTTCCCTTCGTTTCCTATAGTTTTAGAAGTGCCTTAATCCAAGATGTGGCTTATGATACCTTACTCAAAAGTACCCGTCAACGCTATCATGAACAAATTGCTCAAATTTTAGAAGCACAATTTTCAGAATTAGTGGCTCAGGAACCCGAACTTTTAGCTTATCATTATAGCCGAGCCGGATTGCTTGAAAAAGCCATTATCAATTGGCAAAAAGCTGGAGATAAAGCGATTTCAGCTTCAGCCAATCAAGAAGCAATTTCTCATCTAAAATCCGGTTTAGAGTTATTAAAAATACTGCCAGAAACATCAGAAACCCTGAAACTCGAATTAAAATTACAAACCTCCCTGGGAAAAGCGTTAACGGCGACGAGAGGCTATGCTTATCAACCCCTTAAAAAAGTTTACAAACGGAGTTCTGAACTTTGTGAAAAAATCGGCGATAATTTTCAACTTTTTTTAAATACTTGGGGGTTATATTCCTATCATTTAGCTAGGGGAGAATATGAAAAATCCTTGGAATTTTCCTATCGTTTAAGTGGAATCGCCCAACAACAAAATCATTACCGATTAGAAACAGAAGCTTATTTTACAATGGGTTTATCCCATTTTTATTTAGGTCATTTAAAAACTGCCCATGACTATTGGGAAATAACCGATCAGCGTTATCAACAAAATCCCGTTGATTCTTGTACCTTTTTTACAGGACAAGATGTGGGAGTGGTGGGTTTAAGTTTTCTATCTTGGAGTTCTTGGTTATTAGGATTATCTGAAAAAGCTTTAGAAATTAGTCAACAATCCTTAGCGTTAGCAAAAGCGCGATCGCATCCCTATAGTTTAGGATTAGCGTTAAGTTTAGCAGCAATATTTTATCAATTTCGTCAGGAACCTGAAACCGTCCAAGATTATGCGGAAGCCGCGATCGCAATTTCTCAAGAACAAGGCTTTGAATTTTGGCTCGTTCATGGTAAAATATTAAAAGCTTGGGCTTTAGTCGAACAAGGTAAAATTGAAACAGGAATTACTGAATTGGAGCAAGGAATTGTTGCCCATTCTGATAGTGGCGGTCAAGTTTCTCATACCTATTTCCTGGGTTTATTAGCCTCTTCCTATTTCAAAGCAGGAGAAAAAGATTTAGCGTTTAACACCATTAATAAAGCTCTTTCTAGCGTTCAGAAAACAGAAGAACGCTTCTGGGTTGCAGAACTTTATCGGTTACGAGGCGAGTTTTATTTACAATTGAATCAAGATCAAGCATCCGCCAAAGCTGACTTTGAAACCGCCCTTAAAATTGCTCAAACGCAAGAAGCAAAAGCCTTAGAATTAAGAGTGAATTCAAGTTTATCTAAATTATGATGAAAATAGCATTTTTAGGGTTAGGCGTGATGGGAGGGTTTATGAGTGCAAACCTCGCTAAAGCGGGGTTTACTGTGAACGGTTGGAACCGCACCCCTGAGCGCCCTGGTGTTAAAATCGCTTTAGAAGCAGACGTTAATATTGTTAAGACTATTCAAGAAGCGGTAACGGATGCAGATATTATTTGCACTTGCGTCGGGGATATTCCTGATGTGGAAGCCGTACTTTTAGGGGAAAATGGGGTGATTCATTATGCAAAAGCTGGGTCAATTGTGATTGATTTTAGCACCATTGGTTCAGAAGCTGCCCGAACTATTTCTCAACAACTCGAACAAGCTCAACTTAAATTTTTAGATGCGCCAATTTCCGGTGGGGATATTGGCGCAAAAAATGGGACTTTAACCATTATGGTTGGGGGTGAACTAGAAACGTTTGAAACTTGTAAACCCGTATTTGAAGCAATGGGAAAAACCATCCGGTATTGTGGTTTGGTTGGGAGTGGTCAAGCGGTTAAATTATGTAATCAAATTCTCTGTTCTTTGAATTTAATTGGGGTTTGCGAAGCGATGTTACTCGCCCAAAAACAAGGAATTGACCCCCAATTAGTTGTAGATATTTGTAGTACAGGAGCCGCTGGATCTTGGTCGTTATCGAATTTAGGATTAAAAGTCGCTCACGGTGATTTTGAACCCGGTTTTATGATTAAACATATCATTAAAGATTTAAGAATTGTTCAAGAAACATTAGCTTCAGATCCGACTTTGCCCGGTGTTGAACTCGCCGATAAACTATTTAAAATAGTCCAAGAATTAGATTCAGGAACCGGAGGAAATCAAGGCACACAAGCGATGATTAGAGCCTATCAACAGTAAGATACCAGAAACCCGGTTTCTTGGAGAAACCGGGTTTCTAATCCCCTTCATTTTTACAACAATTCAATATTATTGAACTGGAGGGTGATATCGGGTGTCGATTTAGTTTCGGGTTCTGCTTCGGTGGTTTCCCGAATAACTCGACGGGTCAGAATATAATAATTTCCAAACTTTTTATGAACATCTTGTATCGCTTGCTTGGCTAAAATATCGCCTGTATTAGCATCGTAAAAGGTAGTTTTAAAATGACTCACTAAATACCCTTGAGGTGTATTTTCCGTTTCCAAAGTATCGACTTTCACCGCAATAGTATTATTAAAAACGCGATTAACTTGGGTAATTTTTTGATCTGTAACTTTGTAATACGATTCAGGACGATTATTGGCAATTTCTTGGATATTAACAGCCCCCATTTCATCAGTTCCATCTAACTCATACTGATGATTTCCATGAAGCTGATCAAAAGCAACTTTACGCCGATGAATCATCTCCATTTGTAAGTTATTTTTCACTAAATCAGCTAAATCTGCATCGTCAAGATTCGTCACGGATACAGTTAAATTGGATTCAATCCGAATGGTTCCTTGAAGATTCTGATCTCCCCCTTGAACCCCCACTTCTGCGGTATAACCTGGAAATTCTGAATCCCAAGTGTAGCGGTTTTCATAAGCGCTTTGGAACAGTTCACGGGCGGATGTAGTGGGTGGGATAGAGGAATCAGCACTGACTCCCTGACTAATTCCCCAACTCCACAACATCACCACTAAACTTAACCCCCACACCCAAAATTGCTTTTGGTTTTGTTTCCAATTCATCACAGTAGAATCCTTATCAGTTTTAGATTGTTAAGAATTCTAACGAACCTGGATAAATCTTGCATCAGGGGCGAACAATCGTTCACCCCCTCGTCTTCAAACCCCTAAATTCATTGACCAACGTTTCAGAGTTCCCGTATTTTCAGGAATCGAATCGACCACAATTAATTTCCAAGTTCCTTGGGGTGAAGTCGTGAGGAACTGTCTTAAATACGGGGTAGTTTGTAGAGTATAGGTTTTCTTCAATTGAGTTTGTATTCCTAAGCTGCGGTTTTGTAATAACACTTTGTCGCCATTGGGTGCCACTAACCATAATTCAAGATCCCCTAAAAAGCTGTGGTCAATCTCCACCGTCACTTGAATATCTTGGATAGGGCTGGTTTCCGTAATATTAATAGAACTAGCAACGCCATTAATATTATTGTCAGGAATCGCAACGGCCTGATTATTCTCTTGTACCACTTGACGAGAGATTTGTTGCTGGCTGAGTCGTTGGTTTTGTGCCATTTGTACGGCTTTAAAAGCATTGACTTTGCCATAGCCAAACCATTGACAATAGCCGTTTTTATCATAATTCCCCATCCGAGTTCCTAACTGAGGATCGGGATCAGGATCAACAATTTTATCCGCACTTTGTTGAAGAATCAGACGCACTTCCTGGGCGGTTAAATTCGGGTTGACTGATAAGATTAAGGCAGCAACGCCTGCCACTACAGGTGTGGCACTGGAAGTCCCGCCAAAATAAGGGGTAAAATCCGATTGATCATAGCCTGCAACCCCCATGCGATCCGTCGTAAAGACTCCCAACCCCGGTAAATTGCCTTTGACCGTAGGAGGGGTGCCAATATATCCCGTTTCTTGTAGCCACATTCCAGGAGGCGCATTATTACTCGGCGCACAAACAGAAATTCCTGTACCCCAGTTACTATAAGCAGATTTTTTATTTAGGCTATTGGAAGCGGCAACGGCAATCACATCAGGATGAACCGCAAATCCTGATAACCATTTCACCCGACCTTTAATCACATCATTCGGCCAACCGGATTCATTTAAAATGCCATTAATCGGACGATTAGCATTTCCAGCCGCAAACAAAATCACACAACCTTTGCCCTTACGACCTTTGGTTGCCGCTTTGTTAATTACGGCTTTTTGGCGTAAGGATAAGGGGAAGTAAATCGCACTGGCGCCCCAACTGCAAGAAATTACCGAAGCACCTTTATCAATCGCCCAGTTAAAAATTTGTTCAACGGATTCATCATCTAAAAATCCCGTTGTCCGAATCGGCATTAAGGCACAGCCCGGGGCGACACCCACCACACCTTTACCATTTTCCTCGGCGACAGCAACCCCAGCACAGGCGGTGCCATGATTATCGGAAGCGGCATCTGGTAGGGGCATACTATCGCGACCTTTTAAATCCAGGGGGGCGACAATTTTACCCACTCCTTGGAAGTCCGGGTGATTAATATCAACGGAATCATCACTAATGGCAACGACAACAGAACGAACTCCTCTGGTAAGATCCCAAGCTTTTTCTGCCGCAATGTGGGCGCTTGATGCCAGTTGGTTGCCCCCATTGTTATGCAGATACCATTGTTTATTGTAATGGGTATCACGGGGAGCATAATAAGGCTGACTTTTAATGACGATATTCGGTTCAGCGACTATGATTTGAGGAGAACGCGTTAAACGATTCGAGAGTTTCAGGGGATTTTCTTGGGCTTGATTCGTCAGTTCATAAACAAAGGTATTGGTTAAACCGTCAACGGGTTTGAGTTCCCTTAATCCCATTGCTGAAGCGAGTGCTGCTCTGGTTTCTGCATCGACATCCCCTTGGAACTGGATGGTCATTTGATTAGTGAGGTAAATCACGGAAGCCGGATCATTATCAACCTGATAAACATGACTGGCAAAGTCCGCATAATCAGAATTCCTGACTAAATCCATTGCAGCATCCAGTTGATTAGGATCAACCGTGACGACCTGTAGAGAGGGGGGAACACTAGAGGTGTGCTGCATTGGAATCGAAGGTTTGGGCAGATCCTTGGCATCCTGTACCATGGGGGATAATCGCAGGGTGAAACGGTCAGGAACTTTCCGTAACAGTAATTCTTCACCCCCCCGTTGTAAAATTTCGCCAATGCTGTCGTCGGGTACGCCAACCCCCTGATAGTCTGCGGTTTGAAATGTATTTCGGTAGATCGCTGGTGCTGTCATAATTCGCTATCCTTTCTCCTCAACAGGTGTAAATTCACATTCATGTCTAATCGGTATTGATTCTGGAAGGTTTTGAAATCAGTAATCAGTAATCAGTAATCAGTAATCAGGCTTTCCAGCCAAAAAAACTATAACGCCTATCTCTTCTGTGGGGATGAGGTTAGTGGGGCAGTATGGGATTAGTGCCAATTAGTGATAAGATCCATCAAGTTTAATGATCTTTTTTATCGCGTTCGCGCAATCTGACTCATGGTATCCTCTGGAACTGCTAGCCTCCTCCGACGCACAGTCCGTCTCTCTCTTTCGTTGATGATGGGTTTGGCTCTCCTCCCATCTCTGTCCGTACAGGCTCAAGAGTCTTCTCCCCCCAGTGATCCAGGGGCATTACCAACAGTAGATGCGCCAGAAAGAGAAGGTAACACTCAACCGGATTTGCAACCACTAAATCCTAATGAAATGCGTCCCTTATCCCTAGACAGTAGTTTTCTCAGTGTCCAGGGGGGAAAACGGTTAATTGAAGAAGCTGATGCGGCGATTTCTACAGAAAATTACACTGAGGCTGAAAAAAAGCTTCAGGAAGCTCGACAAGTTTTCAATCAGTTATCGAATTTTTACCAACAGTTAGCGGCAAGTTTTTCGGGTGTCGATAATCGCATTGCTGATAGTCACCGAAATTTAGCCCGTGAAACTGCCCAAATGCGTGATACGGCTACCTATCAGTTAGCTTTGTTACATCGAGCTAGAAATCAACCGGAATTGGCTGTTCCCCTGTTGGTGCAAATTATTCGCTCTCAAGCTCCTACTAGAGATTTAGGGAAAAAAGCGTATCAACAGTTACTCGAATTAGGATTTGTAACTGATCCATTTCCCCGTGTGGGTGGCGGTGAGCCTCAGCCTACTTCCTCTACTCAATAATTCCTCTACAATAATAAAGACTTACAACACATTCTTTAGGGAATCATCCCATGCCTATGCTTACACTCGCTCAGGTTGAAGCACTGATTAAAGCTGAGTTACCTGATGCCTTAGTTCAAGTTCAAGATCTCGGAGGAGGCGACCATTTACAAGCGATTGTGGTGTCTGCTCAATTTGAAGGCAAAACCTTAGTCAAGCAACATCAAATGGTTTACAAAGCTGTTCAGGCTGAAATGGCAACGGAAGCGATTCATGCTTTAGCCTTGAAAACCTATACTCCCCAACAGTGGGAAAAAGCTCGTCAAGTGGCTTAATTTCTCCAAGGGTTGGATTATCCTTAGTTTCTAAGTAAATTTATTGAGCCAAAAACCATGACTCCAGAACTTAAAGAAAGAATTGACAGCCTCGTCAACTCCAACAAAGTCTTTGTCTTTATGAAGGGGACAAAGTTAATGCCAATGTGCGGTTTTTCTAACAATGTCGTACAAATCTTAAATAGTTTAGGTGTTCCCTTCGAGACCTGTGATGTATTGGAAGATCCTGAAATTCGCCAAGGGATTAAAGTTTATTCTAACTGGCCAACCATTCCCCAAGTTTATGTCAATGGCGAGTTTGTTGGTGGCTCTGACGTGATGATTGAAATGTATCAAAGCGGCGAGTTACAGGAAATGTTAGCCGTCGCTCTCGCCTCCTAATCAGTCATCAGTCATCAGTCATCAGTCATCAGTGTAAGAGTCATCAGTTGTGGGGTAGGCAGTCAATAAGGAGTTAATTGTTACTACTTCTCAACAGTTAGCTTCCAACTCCAAACTAACAACTAAGGACTGGAAAACTGATGACTGGGTACGGGCGAAGTATTCGGTAGTAAATTATCGGTTTTTCTCATCAATTTTTGCCCGAATGCTTCGCCCTTACTGGTGACTCGCTAATAATAGTCAGTTTGGGTTTGGGGGAGGGGCATTTCAAAGTTGGAGGGGTCGTAAATATAGCGGGTGGCTTCTTCCTCCAAACGACTAATCAAATATGGCTCGATGGCGTTAGAGTGCCTGAGAGCCGCTAAATAACCGTCTAAGTACATCCTGAGATCATCATAGCGATAACCTCGGTTCCACATCTCGACGAGGGCGTCGGTCAGTTTCTGGTAGTGGCGAATCGTTAGTGCGTCCTGAAGCATGGCTTGAATGGGGTTTAAGTTTTAACTAAACAATTTCAGAGAGACAGGTCGGTAATCAGGGCTTTTTAAGGATATGTTATAACCAGACAATTCCAATATTGCCAAATCGGAAAACCAGTCAGGGGACAGTGAATTGTCTATTTCTATCTTAACTTGTTCTTCCAATCAGCTTAACCTATTTCTATCTTTGGGTGTAATTACCTGATGGCTGGGTAACAGGGGTTACAAAAATACAGGGTTTAGCTCTGTTAACCTGGATTCAAAATTGAGGAAGGAAGCTGGCATCCGTGGGATCTGCTTGTATTTCAATTATTGAAGGAAACCCTCATTTGCGATCGCTATTGGGTTGGCATTTACAGCACGTTGGATACTCCGTGTATCAAGCGGCTGATTTGCATCATGCAAGAGATATCTTCTATGCCCAACAACCGAATTTAGTGATTCTAGATGCGGAATTACCAGAGGGAAACTGTTTAGAATTTTGCCAATGGTTGCAACAGCAACGACAATCTCTGATTCTGATGTTGTCAGTCCGGACAACGGAGGCGGATATTGTTCGGGGGTTGAGGGCGGGCGCTGATGATTATTTAGCGAAACCTTTTGGAATGCAGGAGTTTTTGGCGCGAACGGAATCGTTAATGCGGCGCTGTCGCACGATTGTTCCGCCAACCACCTTGGATTATGGGGCGCTAAAAATTGACTTGGTACAACGTCGGGTTCGACTCCAAAGTCAATTAATCGAACTCACCCCCCAAGAATATAGTCTACTTTATGTTCTGGCTCAAGCTTGTGGAGAACCTCTGAGTCGTTCAGAACTGTTACGTCGCGCTTGGCCGGATTCGATTGATAATCCCCGCACGATTGATACTCATGTTTTATCGTTACGGAAAAAGGTGGAAACTGATCCGCGTCAACCGAACTTAATTCAAACGGTTCGCAATATTGGCTATCGTTTGAATTTAGAAGCGTTGAAAGCGGATAGTGTTCGCACCTCTCGATTGAATGGCAAATACCCTCCTATGCGGGTAAAAGCCAGCAATGGCGAAAAGGCTGTGATGTGATCACGCCCGGTATTATTAATGAGTTGATTGTCAAATTTCAGGGTTTCAGGGTTTTGAAATTGAGACAAAATTCGCTCATAAACTGTTCAAGGTTTCAGGAGAGTAGATGCTTATTTTTAGGTATAAGGGCTTGATACAGGAGGGCAGAAGTGGGTGCAAACACAGCTAGCACTTCTCCCCCTCGTCTCAATACCAAAAACCTATTTGTTTCTTAAATATTTGATTAAACTGAGTGCTTTTTAATTAATTTTTCCACTTATTCCCAGTCGGTTTGATCCTGTAATTCTAATTGTTTAAAAGATGTTTGTAACTGCTTCCAGTTTATTTTTTCAACGGGGGAATCAGCGATTAATTGATTTTGCTGTAACTGCCAAACTCGTTGACAATACTGTTGGGCAAACGTTAAGTTGTGAGTGGCGATAATAACGGTTGTGTGATCATTCGATAAAATATTTAATGCCTGTAAAACTTGGGTTAATTGTTGTTGGTCTAAATCGGTGATCGGTTCGTCTAACAGTAAAATTGAGGGTTGAATTATCAAGGCGCGGGCGATCGCAATCAGTTGTTTTTCGCCTTGAGAAAGTTGAACGTCTGAACGAGATAATAAAGCTTTGGGAATCTTTAAATGCTCAATCCAAGTTTCACAGCGTTGTTTGATTTCTGAGTCTTTGAAATTACGGAGTTTGAGAGGATAAGCGATCGCTTCTGCTGCGGTCATTCCCAATAAGGTGATTTCACTTGAAACCAGGGTGATCTTTTGTCGTAACTGAACGGGGGGAATAATAGAATAAGGTTGATTTTCAAAATAAAGAGAACCGCTCGTTGGAGAGATTAAACGGTTGAGCAGACGCAACAAGGTTGTTTTTCCTGAACCGGACGCACCCACTAAGGCAATTTGATCCCCCTCCCAAACATTAGCAGAAATCTGGTTCAGGAGAGGGTAAGTAGCCAGAGGGAATTTTAAGGTAATGTGTTCCAGTCGGAGTTGGGGAATTGGCAAATCAGACAAGGTAGTTTTTGATCAGATTGTACAAGTTCGGAGTAGCACTGGAGTGCGGCCGTGAAAAACGGTGCCGCATCGCAACTACAAACTCAGGGCGGTCGTAATTGTCCAAAGGTCTATTAACCCTAAAAATAGGGTACACCCGAATAAAATAAAATACATCCAAGGTTGGGACAGAGGACGAACATCCGTTGTATCAATTCCGGTTTTTTGTTGAACAATTCTCACTAATTTAGCAAACCCAGCAATTCGCATCGGGAGTAAATACCCTTGTCCGCTTTCGCTTAAAAAATAGTAAACCAGTCCCCCTTGTCCAGTGGTACGGGGTTTTAAGGCTTTGATCTCAGTCCAAGCTAATGACCATCCCTTACGGAATAAACGGGGAACCCAAACCGGATAGGTGACTTTGATCCCTTGTTCATCGGCGATTACCCGTTCTGTTAATACAGCATAGAGGGCGATCGCACCCAAAGCAATTCCCACCCACAACAACCGGGGGGATACAGGAGCATTTACCGCTTGAGATAAAAACGGTAAGGGGATCATCAACGCACTATATAAACTCAAGAGCGTGATCCGAATGATGGGGGAAATGCGAAAAATAACGGCAGGAGAAACAGTTAGGATTTCAGGAGATTCAACGGTCATGTTAAAACAGATGTTAAATTTAATGACACCTAGCACTGAAGGAAATAAATTAGCATAAACTAATAGTTCAGTGCGATTGGTGCCAAGATTTTCTTATTGAGGTTTCTTTTTAAGATTAGTCAACGGCGGTTAAAGCAGGTGTTGTTAAAGCTTCCGCCGTAACTGGGCGCTGGCGAGTCGCTTTTCGAGGTGAAACATAGAGTTGATGATCTAAAGTGACAGTTCCCTTGTCTTGAGAAGAAAGATCTTGCTGCTCAATTTGAAGACGTTCGCAGGGAATCTTATCAGAAATAATGGCACTGGCCATACTACCGGTGTGAATTTCCAGCACAGCGTGGCCAACGGCTTCAAATACTAAGCGCTGTCCGGGGAAGACAACTCGCTCAAAGTACCAATTGGGAATATTACTAATGCGGGCAATCTGAATTTGGCTAGTAGCATTCACATAACAACACAAAATGCGGCCGGCGCTATTCGACGGTAGGGGATCAAGAATTTGTGCCATATCTATAGAGGTTTTTGAGCGAAAAATTTAATTCTATTGTTAGGTTAACACCTGCTGATCGGGAATGGTTGTAACTCCGACTACCAATCATTCATTCTACTCATTGTTTTTTTAAGGGGATTTTCAGTAAATACAAAGGTTTTTACCCGAAATCTAAAGGAATTCTTTAAAAAAACAAATCTTTAGAAAATTTTTCTTTTCATGTTGAGATGGCTATTGATCGTTTCAGACCTAAGATCAACTTCAGTAAAATCTCATATTAATAGCATTTTAGCTTATTTAAAGTCGAACCCAGTTTGAGATGATTGATGGGACATCCGATCAGGAGGACGGCGATCGCTGACTTTGGGTAAAGAAACTTGGCTTAAACTCGACAAAGTTCGTTATAGTGTTAAGTAATCTTAATTAAACTTGATATAACTTCAGGATTTCTACCCAAACTCCGCCTGACGCACAGAAGCATCATGGAAGATAAAATTCTTTACGTTCGCCTCCCCTGTAACCCCATTTTTCCGATTGGGGTTGTCTATCTAGCTGACCACGTTCACAAGCTGTTTCCCAATGTCCAACAGCGCATTTTTGATTTGGGTGCTGTCCCGCCCCTGGACTATGCAACGGCGTTGGATGCTTGTGTTGATCAGTTCCAACCGACATTATTAGTCTTTTCTTGGCGAGATATTCAAATTTATGCTCCAGTGGGGGGACGAGGTGGAAACCCCCTGCAAAATGCGTTTGAATTTTATTATGCTAAAAACCCATTCATTAAGTTACGGGGGGCGTTAGGAGGATTGCGGTTAGCCACATCCTACTACACCGAACTTTGGCGTAATTTAGGTCTAATTAAACGGGGATTATCCCGCTCTCAACGGTACAACCCCCAAGCGCGAGTCGTTGTGGGTGGGGGTGCTGTGAGTGTTTTTTATGAACAGTTAGGAACCAGCTTACCGAAGGGAACGATTGTTTCTGTAGGAGAAGGAGAAAGTTTATTAGAAAAGCTATTGCGTGGGGAAGATTTAGCGAATGAACGCTGTTATATTGTTGGGGAAACTCAGCCACGCGATCGCTTAATTCATGAACAACCCATGAATTTTGAAAAAACGGCTTGTAACTACGATTATATCGAAACGATTTGGCCGGAATTTGACTATTATTTCCAAGACCAAGACTTTTATATTGGGGTACAAACAAAGCGGGGTTGTCCCCACAATTGTTGTTACTGTATTTACACGGTTATTGAGGGGAAACAAGTCAGAATTAATCCAGCCGATGAAGTGGTGGCAGAAATGCAGCAACTTTACAAACGGGGAATTAAAAATTTCTGGTTTACCGATGCTCAATTTATTCCCGCCCGTCGGTTTATTAATGATGCCGTAGAATTATTACAAAAAATTCTCGATGCGGGGATGACCGATATTCACTGGGCGGCTTATATTCGGGCTGATAATTTAACGCCTGAATTATGCCAACTCATGGCAAAAACGGGAATGAATTATTTTGAAATTGGCATTACCAGTGGTTCCCAGGAATTAGTCAGAAAAATGCGGATGGGCTATAACCTGCGGGTGGTGTTAGAAAACTGCCGCGATTTAAAAGCCGCCGGGTTTAATGATTTGGTTTCCGTTAATTATTCCTTTAATGTCATTGATGAAACCTTTGACACGATTCGCCAAACCATTGCTTATCATCGGGAATTAGAAGCAATTTTTGGGGCGGATAAAGTGGAACCTGCGATTTTCTTTATCGGGTTACAACCCCACACCCATTTAGAAGAATATGCGTTTAAAAAAGAAATCCTGCAACCCGGTTATGATCCGATGAGTTTAATGCCTTGGACAGCCCGGAAGTTACTGTGGAATCCTGAACCGTTGGGATCATTTTTTGGGGAAGTTTGTTTAGAAGCTTGGAAGCGCAACCCTAATGATTTTGGTCGGACGGTGATGGATATTTTAGAAGAACGCTTGGGACGAGCGCCCTTAGAAGAAGCGTTGAGCGCGCCTATAGCTGGGGAAAAACCGTTAGCGGCGGTTCGTTAGTTAGGAGGGCGGGGAGACCCCGCCCCTATTAAACGGCTATAAACTGCTCTGATTCGGGAGAATAAATCCAGGCAATGCTGTCTCGATCTTTTTGACGAGTCCATTCTACAAAATCCGATTTAGATTTCCGTTTGCTAATGGTACTCGGACTAACTTTTAAGCGGTTGGCTAAGGCTTTTGCTGTTAACGCTTCCGGTTTTTTAGCCACAGCATGAACAACCACTGCTTCCACTTGAACGGGTTGAGACAGAGTGGGTAAATCAACAACAGGTTCAGCAACTAACGTCACAGTTTCTTCTGAAGTTGAAAGGGTTGATTCTTGCGCCTGACTATTGAAGTCAAATAGTTCTTGCGCTTTGCTACTAATCACTTCTAAAATCGGGGGTTCTTCCGGTTTTAAATTTGCCGCTAATCGATCCAATTCTTCATTGGTGGTTAGAAGCGGACGTAACCCATTTAATCCCGCTAAAATTGCTGAACCATTATTAACAATGGTTGCCACTAACGGATCAATTCCGATGACAACGGCAGCAATTAACGCGGCTAAATTCGGAACTGCAACTAACGCGGTATTTTGATGGATTAATTGCAACGCTTGGCGGGCAATGGCAATCCCTTCAGGCAACCCTTGTAAGTTATTTTCCATCAAAACCACATCAGCGGTTTCCCGTGCTACATCGGAACCATCCCCGAAAGATATTGACACATCCGCATAAGCTAAAGCGGGAGAATCATTAATCCCATCCCCAACAAAGGCAACGGTTTTTCCTGAATCATGTAAAGCTTTAACCACTGCAACTTTTGTTTCTGGGAAGGCTTCAGCGTGGGTATAGGCTTTAGGAATTCCTAACTCTTCAGCCACGGCGGCGGCGGTGCGTTTATTGTCTCCGGTTAAGAGGTGAATTTCCATATCGGTAGAGGTGCGTAAAGCTTTAATCACATCCCGACTTTCAACGCGAACCGGATCTCGATAGGCAATTAATCCTTGCAATTCCCCATTGGTAGCAACATAAATAATAGAACAGGAACCTGTGCGGAATTGGGGATATTGTTGATGGATTAAATCCAGGTTAATTCCTGCTTTTTCCATGAAGCGATCGCTTCCGACAATCGTTTCTTTCCCTTCAATTTCGGCTCTAACCCCTAAGCCAATTTCATAATGCCATTCACCCCGTTCTAAAATGTTTGCCCCTTGTGCTTCCGCATGACGAATAATCGCATTAGCGACGGGATGGGTTAAGCGTTGTTCGGCGGCGGCGGCTAATTCTAACACCTTTAACGGAGAGGTTGCAGAATTCACGCTTTCCACGCCCACAACCGTTGGTTCTCCCTTGGTTAAGGTTCCGGTTTTATCAAAGACAACGGCATCAATAGAGGCTAGTTTTTCTAAGGCTCGACCACTGCGAATTAAAATGCCTCGCCGTGCGGCATACGTTAACGCCGCTAATACGGTTGTCGGCACAGAAACGCGAATTCCGGTGGCAAAATCAATGGTTAAAATGGAAGCGGCTCGTCCTAAATTATTCGTAAATCCAAACATTGCCCCAGACATTAATAAGGTCGGAACAACGGCTTGGTCAGCGACTTTTGCGGCATAATTTTCAATGCGAGTATCGTGAACCGGAGCTTCTTGCATGACTTGAATAATTTTTCCGGCGCGAGTTTCACTACCCACATATTCCGCCTCAATATACAGTTGTCCTTCTCGAATTAAGGTTGAGGTATAAACGTGCTGTCCTGTGGTTCGCATCACAGGCATTGATTCCCCGGTCAGTTTTTGTTCATCAATTAAGGCTTTACCCCGTAAAATTCGACCATCAACAGGAATTTGATCCCCTGGATAAACGATGACAATATCGCCTTTTTTAACGTCATGAATGGAGATTTCTTGTTTTTCTCCGTTCCGTTCTACCCAAACAAATTGTTTTAAGGAATCTAATAAATCTAAGGTTTGTTTCTTAGAAGAACGGGCGGTTTGTTCGCGAATCGCTTCCCCTAATTCAATCAGTACCAGCATAATCGCTGGATTGAGAAATTGACCTTGCAGGGTGGTAATGGTAATGGCGGCAAAATCGAGAAAGTCAATATTCAGTTTTTGATCATTAATAATGCTTTCTAAGGCCCGTTTAGCGACGGGAAGGGCGGTTAAAGCAATGGTTCCCCCAATAATAGCAGGAGGAATGGGAACCCCTAACGGCCCGCCTAAGAGGGCTAACCCGGCGGTTATGGCAGGTAAGGTTAAGTTGGCCCAAGGGCTGTCTTCTTCTTCGTTGTTCTCTGCGGGTGAAGTGAGTTTAATCGGAATTTTTGGGTCAGCCGCAACTTGAATTAAATCCTCCAAATGGGCTTTAATTTCTTCAAACGAGTGGGTATTCAGTTGATAATGAAAAGCCACAGATGCTGCATCGGTTTTTAGGCGAATCTCAGTAATTTTAGGGTCGGCTTCTGCTAAAGTTAAGAGTCTTTGAGCATATTCAGAATCTGACCCTAAACGGGAGATTTTAAAGCGAATTCGACCGGGTAGGGTATGAACGATGGAGTAGGGAACTGTTTTGGATGTGGTTAATAATTGGCTCTGAGTTGTTACTAAGGTTGATGACGTTTCGGAAATCAGAGCCACGGGTGAGAATTGCGTTTCAAGCTGTTGAAGTAAACCGTCGGTAATTTTATCGGTAATTAGAAACACCGGAAATGCCATTAACCCTTGTAATCCTAAGCTGGATGTGATGAACATTCCCACTAATAAGGGTAAAATCGCACGGGCTATTTTGGGAGAGCTTTTTAATAATTCATCCCAATTTAGAGACGGTTCAGAGCTTGGTGTTGGCAGGGGGTGAATCGAGGTATTGTGCTGCTGGGGAAGCGTTTCTAAAACCTGGGAAATCGAGATTTGCTGACGGTCAACTGTAATGGTTAAAGTCTTTGTAGTTGAGTTACTTCGGACTTCACATACACCAATTTGCTGTCGTAGAGTTTTAACTAATTTGTCCAACTGTTCGGCTTGAATTTGATTCGTAGCACGAAGGCGAACTCGTTCAGAAGTTTGATGGACAATTGAGAACCCGTTGTCAGTGTAATGTGTCGTGAGTTGTTTCATTTTAGGTAATGTTATTCCTCCACCCGTTAACGGATTGAATAAAACGACAATGTGAGGAAGCTTAACAAAAACTTCTCAGGGAAATTGGTATAGAATTGTACGGAATTGATGAATTAGCTAGAGTTTCTGTTGGCTCTCTTAGAACTTAAGCAGAAACCGGGTTTCTCCCTGAAAGAGGGGGATTTGATTTTAAAAATTGAACGAGAAACCCGGTTTCTCGGTGTCTGCATAAGTTTTGTTTCTAATTGCTTAATTCAACCGAATAATATTCTGTATTATTTCAATCATTTCTGGTTTTCTAATCACTCTAAAGATTGAATTTTCTTGGGTTGACTGAAAAGTTAGGGAACGAGTGAGGGATTACTATTTTAGTAATCTCCCGTTCCCTTTGAAAAGAGAGAAGATCTTAATTAGGTTTCTTCACTTTTCGCGTTTTTGATCTGGATCTTGGGTATAGTGTAGCTTCAGAAAACTATCAAAAGCATAGTAAGCTAACACATACCAAGGTGCCATTTCAATTTGTAATCCATTGCGGATTAACTGTCGAATTGCTAGCGCGCTAAACCCCAAAGGAACGAGAAATCGCAAATCAACAACGCCATGGGTTGTCTGTCCAACTTGCTGATTCAAGTCGGTAATCGCCCGGGTTAGATGACTGGCGAGTTCAGATTTGCCTTCTAACGCAGGCATTTCTACGGTACTTGCCAGGATAATGCCTAAATCCTGCAAAACTGCTTCTATATTGTCTAACACGCCTTTGTGTGCAGCATGATGGATGACAAGACTACCCGTTTGATCATTCACATGAATGTCATGGATGTGCGGGTGTTCTTTCAGTGCAGTTACAATCCGTTTGATTTCCTGAGAATTGCGGCGTTTCTGAGATAATTTAACCCGGGTTCGAGTGGGAATGGCGCTAGCAATGTGAGTGTGCTTCAGGCTTGGCATAGACAAGACTCACGGCTAGCAGATGATAAATTTAGAGCAGATTGGCTCAACTTTAGTCACTCACCACGATGGTTTGGGGTTGACCCTCTGAATGATTAGGTTGGGCTTGTTCTTCGGTAGCCAGTTCAGACTTCGCTTCAGCAACCAGATCTTCGAGCATTTCACCCATTTCTGCAAATGATTCTTTACTTTTCTCGTAAAGTCTGAGTCCTTCCTTAATCATTGCCTTTGCGGCGGGCTTCCCCATTCCAGCGACGACTGGAATCACAACAGGAGCTAGCAACAAGGCGCCAATTCCTGCAACGACACCTGGCAGATTACCCCCTGCCAGGACTTCCTCTAGTGCAACGCCTTTGAGCAAGTCATCTACCAAGGCCATATTCCACCTCCTAAAGGTAAAGAACGGATTAGATTTTCACTTAATTATAGAATACACCTTTTTTACGGTTATTCAACACTTCATGGAAAAGAATTTATCAACTTCAAATGGAGGAGATCAACGGGGACATACAATTCTTAGCTTTTTCTTAACCTGTGAAAAACCGGTTTTCAAGTTAATAAAATTTAAAGATTTTCGAGTTCTCTTCAATCGGGGATTCAATTGGGCTCAATTCTTTTCATTCAACCGAACTCAACCAAAATCAAACAAAGATTGAATTATTATAAAATAAAACTAGAAAATAAAACGGCGTTTAAATATGGCTAAAATCGGTTTACGAGGACGTTTATTTCTTTCCCATCTCTTAGTCATGTTAATTGGGGTATCCTCTCTGGTAATTATTGGTAAAATTTCCTCTCCTCGCTTTTTTGTGAGCCGTTTAGAACAACTCGAAGGCCCAGGATTTCGATTAAACTTTGTCAGAACTCGGTTAATCGA
Organism: Planktothrix sp.; assembly: GCA_048595135.1. Taxonomy (GTDB): domain Bacteria; phylum Cyanobacteriota; class Cyanobacteriia; order Cyanobacteriales; family Microcoleaceae; genus JBMDYE01. The sequence continues at coordinate 22,087 of JBMDYE010000064.1, forward strand.
AGGCTTTGAAATTGCTTGGAACCGTAGCACCTTTTGGTCAGTTTTAGCAGGAACAACCGGGGCGGTTGCCTTAAGTTATTGGTTAACGAAACGCATTACCAAACCTCTGACTCAAATGGAGCAAATTACCCAAAAATTCGCCGCCGGAGAATGGTCAGAACGGATGTCTTTTAGTGATATTCCTGAACTCAATCAACTGGCGAAAAGTTTTAATCAAATGGCGGCTAATTTACAAAATGTTGAACAGGGACGACGAGAACTGATTAGTGATTTAAGTCATGAATTAAGAACCCCGTTAACCGTTGTGCGAGGCTATTTAGAAGAAATCGCCGATAATCGGATTGAACCCACCCCGGAAATTTATCAACAACTGGCCAAAGAAACAAAACGTTTAGAACGGTTAGTTAATGATTTACAGGAACTTTCAAAAGTTGAGTCGGGTTATTTACCAATTGATAAAAAAGTCATTAATTTACGTCCCTTATTAGAATCGTTAGTGCAACGTTTTTCTGATCAACTGTTAGAAGAGGGCCCTACGCTTCAGTTGGATTGTCCGATCCAGTTACCGTTAGTCTTAGCAGATTTAGACAGAACTGAACAAATTTTAGTGAATCTATTAGGGAATGCAATTCGCTATACAGAAACGGGAACGATTACCGTTAAATCTTGGCATGATTCTCAACAGTTATGGATTGCCGTGATCGATACGGGAATCGGCATTTCTGAACAAGATTTACCCCGTGTTTTTGAACGATTTTGGCGGGCGGATCGTTCCCGTTCTCGACATTCTGGGGGGACGGGAATTGGATTAGCAATTACTCGCCGTTTGGTGGAATTACAAGGAGGAGAAATTTTTGTGACCAGTCGCTTAGGAGAAGGCAGTACCTTTCAATTTTCACTGCCTTTAGCTTAGATAACGCCAAATTCAAAAGCCTCTGTATTTTTACTTAATTATAATATCTTTTAATTTAAGTAAAAATACTATTGCCGATTGCAAAATTAATCTATAAACTAATATTTAGAGTCTGTACGATACCCATACCACAATTTCTAAATTAAAGACTGAGCCTTAACAGGTTACAGTAACGTTCTCATAGAAGGCTAAATTATTAATTTATAAGATTTGGCTTTTTACTTAGAGTGTTTTTGTAAAATTACCTTTCAGGAGAAATAATGGGTTTATTCGACAAAATTCGGTCATCTAATCAAGTCAAGAACGAAGTGACTTTAGGGCCAGCCGAAGCCTTTGCTGCAATTGCCCTACTTGTAATTGCATCAGATGGCTATGTGGCAGATAGTGAAGTTGACTTACTCTCAACGTTATTACGACGGATGCACCTTTTCCGAAGCTATCCTGCTGAAGTGATGAACAGAATGTTTGATAAACTGGGTGGAATTTTGCGCCGTCAAGGGCCAGGAGCTTTAATGAGTGCAGCAATTCAAGCATTACCCCATGATTTATATGAGACTGCTTTTGCAGTCGCTACGGATTTAATTCTTTCCGATGGGGAAGTGACTCAAGAAGAAGAAAATCTCTTAACAAGCTTGTGCAATGCTTTAGAAATTCCTGATCAAACAGCCCATGAAATCATTCGAGTGATGTTGATCAAAAACAAAGGCTAATCTATAGCAAGAATTAGGATTCGTAGGGGCGGGGTGACTCCGCCCTCACCCCGTTTCTAATTATTAATTTTTAAATAATCCTCGCGGAACCATTCTGGTAAACGAGAACTATCTGTAATTTTTATTTGTCCGGGGTGGCAATATAACAAGGTTGCTAAGAGTAAATTCATGAGTTCCGGTGATTCTAACTTCTGACTGATTTGGTTAATTAAATTGTTTAAAAATTGCTGTTCTGATGCCGTTAAGGGTTGTTCATAAAAACCACTTTTTAAGAAGGCTTGATAAAGTGGTCTAACAGAATTTTGGTAAATTGATGCTAATTCAGATGTTTCTACCGTTAACCAAAAATCAGCTATTTGTTGGCGAATTTGTTGTAACTCTTCAATGACAGAAGTATTAGTGGGATCAATTCGATACAAATTGACACAGCCTAGTAAGCGGTTGTGGAAGGCTTCTGTTGTGATAGATGTTGGATTGTTAACAGGAATAGAAGCGGATGAAACTTCAACTAAAGGCTGTATTCTTTCTAAAATCTCTGACGTTTCAAAAACGCGTTTGTAATCCTTAATTAACCAATTTGGTAAACGAGTTTCTGCATTTTGTACTAACATCCGTCCAGGAGGATAATACAGCATACAAACCATTAAAGAATTTAAAGCATTCTCCTGTTTAAGTCCAATCGCCTGTTGTGTTAACTGCGTTAAAAAGTATTGTTCTATTTCTATTAAAGGTTCCCGTTGAATCCCTCGATTTAAAAGAATTTGATACCCCTTGCCTAAGTCAGATTGATACATTTTTTCTAAGCGTTCTAGCGGAATCGTTAACCAAAAATCTGCTAAAACTCGACGAATTTTTCTTAACTCAGCAATAACTAATTGATTATTTCGATCTAGATCATAAGCATTAACCGCACTCACTAACTTCGATAAATATTGTTGTAGTGCTTCCCGACTATCCAATTGCCAAGATTGATGTTCCTGCTGCCAAGTTTGGAATAATTGTTGGAAAACTTGACCCATTTTTGCGGAATAGCTGCGACTCTCCAAAAACTCAGGATTTTGCTGCATTTTTTGGTGAATTTCCTGTTGTTTTTGTTGGCGCAGTTGGGGATTTTGAGCGAATGTAACCGCTAGTTTAATATAAGCTTCTTCGTTATTGGCAATTAAATCAGGAATCGAGAGCGATCGCAACAGCGATGCCCCCATTAATGACCGAAAACAACCCCCATCCCCCACAATAAACAGTTGACCCGACTGAGAAGAATAGTCAGAATGGAAAGGAATAGAATCCCCATCTTGAACAATCGGAACTAAACCCACTTCTAAGGGATCAACTAAAGAATTTACCCCAGAAAAAGGATAGGAATCTAAATAAATATCTGCTAATTTCAAATATTCTTTAATATCCGCCCGACTCGGTTGGGGTTGCAGGAAAATCAAACGCTGACTTTCAACGCCATATTGAGCGAAAGTTGCTTGAAATTGTTTAATAAATGGAATCCCCGCATATTGAGATGTCCAGTTGGGATTAAAGGGATATAACACTAAAACGGAATTGGGACCCGCGGCTAAAATTTTTGCCCAGGTTTCCCGAACTTCAGGAATAATTTTATAGAAATTTGCCCCAGAAATAAACACAATTGCATTATCACTGATTCCTAAAGTAGCCCGATTAGGAATTAATTTTGGCTGTTCTGAAGGAATAGAATAATAACTAAAACAATGGGCTGTTCCGTTAATTAAAATTAATTTTTCGCTATATTGTTCTTGAGCATTTTGTTGCGCTTCCGTTAACGTTCCTGAAATATAACAATCAATAGTCGGCATTCCGGTTGTTACACAAGATGACGTTGAGGTAACTTGAATTCTTGCTAATCGATGCAATGCTAGTAAAGTGACAGAATGAGTAACCGCCGTGACATTACTGCCAATTAATAAAATATCTAAGTCATCATTGCGGATTAATTGCACTTGATCGGGTAGATTTTTCGGCAGTTTTACGAACCGTTCAACTCGACTACTACAATACTGTTCTAAGGGATGATTGTTGGATTGAACTGCATATAAAATTACCTCAAATTGAGTTCGATCTAAATATTCAAAAACAGGTAAAGTTGAGTAAGTTTCCGTTTGAGGACTAAAATGATTACTGAGAATTCCTAAGCGAATTTTTGAACGGTGATCAGGACGGTTAGAAAACTGATAATCCAATTGATGACCTAAACTTTTCAGGGCAAAAGTCATCATTTCAGAGCGTTTGATATAGATATTTTTTAAATTTGCTGTATTAAAATATAACGGAATCAAGTTAGCCGTTTGGGTAAATAACCAAGCTAATTCCTGCCACAGTTTAAAGTTTGGTTCACTGAAAAATCGTCCGGTTGTATAGTCAAGCCAATTTTGAAGATAACGATAATACCGATCAGCTTCTCCCAGTTCTTGGAAATACTGAGGAACCGCTAACATATATTTAAAATAGTCCGTTAAAAACCATTTTGGGATAGGAGATTGAACATACCAGTTAGCCGGAAGTTGATAAGCATAGCAATACAACATTAAGGCTAAAAGATTTTGTAGGGCTTTGGGTTGATGCCATCCTTCGTCTAAATAAGCTTTCCATTCCTCAATTTTTGTTTGTTCTTCAGGGGTTAATAACTCATTTTTAATTCCACTATTTAAAATTATTTGATGGGCTTTCCCGATTTCTTCTGAATAAATTTTCTCTAGTTTTTCTACCTCTAACCCTAACCAATATTGAGCGACAATTTGCCGCATTTTCCGCAACTCAGTAATAATACTATCTGAGTTAGGCTGCTGGCGGTATTCTCCCACTAAACGAGACGTTTCTGCTAAAATTTGAACCGGAGTAAAGGTTTTAAGTTGGGGCTGTTGCGGAATAAATAACTGAATAATTGCCTCTTTAACGGCATTGGATTGGCTACAGTTTAACGCTTCTTGAATTTGAGCAAAAGCCGCCGTTGTGTCTCCTTTGGATAACAATTGTTTGGCAGTATTCAAAGCATAAAACGCATAATGTTCTTTCGCTTTATTCGATAATTCAACAGCTTGGTTTTGAGGCAAATAAGATTGAGACATTTCAATAGATTTACGAGTATCGCTAATATTAGTTGCGGTTTTAATTAAACGGGAGGTTTCAGAGGTTGAATGTAAACGATAACAAGCTAACGGTTGGGGATGATAAGCAACGGGATAAAAAGCGGCAATTCGCTTCCACATTTCCCAATCGGCTGCGGAACCTGCTGCGTCTGAAAAGCCCCCAATTTGTTCATAAACGCTGCGTTTAACTACCATAGCAGCAAACTGAATTCGCTGCATTACCGCAATCCATTCTAACCAATTGGGAATGATTCCAGGCGTTTCTTGTTCTAACGCGGAAAGCGATCGCTGATTCCCTTGTTCATCCATATAATAATGACGACAAAATGCGGCGCCTGCTGTTGGTTCTTTTTCCAACAATTCCCGCATTTGAGTATAAAAACCAGGTAGAACTAAATCATCCTGATGGAGCAGATGAACCCATTGACCTGTTGAACGTTGGATACAATCATTCCAGTTTTGAATTAAGCCTAAATTTTGAGGTTGTCGATAAAATTTAACTCGATTTTTTCCGAGTTGTTGAACTAACGTTTCAACCGTTGAATTCGGTGAACAATCATCAACAATAATAATTTCCATCTCGTCTTGACTTAACCCTTGACTGAGAAGACTATTCAGGGTTTGTTCAATATATTTGTCCCCGTTATAAGTAGGAATTACCACCGACCAAAAGGGTCGATGATTGTCAGAAATAACCGATTTAATGGTTGGGATATGGAAGGTTTCCTGTAAAGACTTAATTTGGGTTAAATCCGGTTGAAATTTGGGTATTGCTTGTTTAGCAATATTTTGTAGAAATGCTTGAACTTGAGGATGAAATTGATTAAAATAGGAACTTTGAACAACTTTTTCAGTAAATTGGAAAAAGTCTTCTTTGCTTTTTCCAGATCGATGATTGTTCAGTGAGAGTTGATCCGGATGTACCCGAAACTCAGATAAACTTTGATCCACAAATCCTATTTTATAAGACCCCATAATTCTGAACCACATTTCTAAATCAACCAGTTGATGGAGTCTGGAATCGAATAAACCCACTTGATTAAATACTGTTTTTCTAATTAAAACGGTGCTAGGTTCTCCAATTTTATTAATGGGTTCAGATAATAAATTAGGATTTTTTAATAAATCTCTTCCGTCTTGAATTGATTTTAAATTTAACCAACCGTGATGAAGATTTTTAATTTTTGAGGCTAATTGGAGACAATCTTTATTTTGTTTTGCTATTTCAGTTAATAAAAGATCTCGTTGAGCAAAAACTAATCCGATCCGATCATCTTGTTCGGCTAATTTTACTAATTCTTCAATGCAGTTGGGTTTAAGGATGTCATCTTGAAACAAGAATTTAATATATTTTCCTTGTGCTTGAGAAATTGCATAATTCCAATTAATGGCTAATCCATATTGACAATGACTAAAAATCTGGCAATTTCCAGAGAATTTAGATTGAAAAGATGCTGCGATCGCTAAGGTATTATCCGTTGAGCCATCATCAGAAATAATCACTTCCAAAGGAGAGTAAGTTTGATTTAAAATACTGTCTAAAGCTTCTTGTAGATATTTTTCGCCGTTATAAGTGGGAATACAAATACTAACAAGAGGATTAGATTGTTTAAGGGGAACTGTTGTTAAGGTAGCGTTAGCAGCAGAACTCAAATTAAACTGACGAATCCAATGAGGATTAAAACAAGGATCTTGTTCTAAAATTTGACTCCATTTTTCCTGCATCCATTGAGTTGCAAACTGTTGAATTTCCTGTCGTTGTTGTTGGGTTAGTTCCACATTCCAACTCGCTAACGCTTGATGATACAGTCTGACATGAGGCAAATAAATATTATGATAGCCTTGCGCCATTATTTTTAAACATAAATCCACATCCCCATAGAATAATGGTAAGTTTTCTTCAAACCCACCAACTTGTTGAAATACCGCTTTCCGACAAGCTAAACAAGCACCACTGATAGCAGAAATATTGTTTGTTAGAATAACTTGACTATAGGTATCACTATCTTGAATTTGTTGAATTCCTTGATAAATCGGATGAATAATTTTATTTTGATCTAACGCAAAACCGGCGTGTTGAATAGCTTTATTGGGATAAAGTAGTAGACCACCTACAGCCCCAATAGAGGGTCGTTGAGTTTGTTCAATTAAAGCGTCTAACCAATCTGGCGTAATAATTTGAGTATCATTATTTAAAAAGACTAAATACTCTCCTGTTGCTTGAGTCACACCATCGTTATTCAGTTGAGAATAATTAAAAGCTTGATTAACTGATTTATAGCTGAATTGTTGAGGCTTTTGGTATTGCCAAAATCTTAAAACTCGTTGAGTTTCTGCTTCAATACTGCCATTATCAATCACGATCACTTCATAGTTAGGATATTGAGTTTTCGTAAAGATAGATGCTAAACATTGATTTAAGATATGTCCCTGATCCCGATTTAAAATAATAATACTAACTCGTTCAGGCTGATAAATAGGATAACGAACCATATACCGACCTTGAAAAGCGGTGTGATCAGAAACAGTTCCCCCTTCTCCCCGTCGATCTAAGGCTTCTTGAATTGCTTTTAAAGCCGCTTCATAAGCATAGGGTTTAGCGGTAGTGCTAGCGGCGGTTGATTCAGAATGAAATCGCCAATGATATAAAATTTTAGGAATATGAAAAATTTGATCGGTTTGTTCAGTAAATCTTAAAACTAAATCATAATCCTGACTGCCTTCAAACCCGACTCTAAACCCACCAATTTGATTAATAATTGACCGTCGGTAAACCCCAAAATGACAAGTATACATTCGAGTTAAAAATGTGTCTGGACACCAATCAGGTTTATAGGCGGGTTCTCTAAAATTATTCTGATCATCAATTTTGTTTTCATCAGAATAAACCATATCCGCTTCTGGATGCTGATTTAACAGTTTAACAACCTCTTCTAAGGCATCAGGCGTCAGTAAATCATCATGATCCAGCAAGCCAATATATTCTCCTGTGGCTATTTCTATGGCTGAATTTGATGCTAGAGAAATATGACCATTTTCCGGTCTAAAGACGACTTTAATTCGAGCATCTTTGCGAGCATATTCCTCTAAAACAGGTTTAATATAAGGTTGGGTTGAGGCATCATCCGCTAAACACAATTCCCAATGGGGATAAGTTTGATTGATAACGGATTCTATCGCGGCTCTTAAATAGCGTTCTGGAGGGTTAAAAACCGGAACAATAATACTAATTAAAGGTTGATAGCTGAAAGATTGAGTTACAGGCATTTGATTTTCCTAGTTTTAATTAAGATCTAAGTATTTAGGGAAGTTGATAAGCCAACCAGAAACCATTTCCGACCTTAGTATCTGGATCTTCCACTCCAATTAATGTCCAATTAATTTGCGGTAAACCCTCGATGCCAATTTTTAAGCGTTCTATAAATTTTCTTAAAGTAGTTGCCGTAAATTTCCAATAATGATCAGAATAACAACTGCCAGGAGGAGCGGTTTCAACTGTCCAATTTTCTTGATAAGCTTGGATGAGTTGTTCATAAGTCGATAAAGGACGATTATCTCCTAATAACGCATTCGGTTGAGGTACAACCATCACGACATAACCACCCGGTTTAATCACCCGTTGCCATTCTAATAATGCTAAAATTGGATTAGGAATATGTTCAAAAACATGACTCGATAACACAAAATCCTGACTCTGATCCGCTACCGGAATATGGGTTGCTTCTCCATATAAATCAATGGGTGTTGGGGTTTCACCCATTTTTACTTGGTTTTCTGTATAAAATTGTTCATCAAATTTCGGAGCGACATTAAGCGCATTCACACCAAAAGGATTATGAGATGCTGCACCCAGTTCTACTCCTGATAATCCTTCTAATAATTTTAAAGTCGGTTGATGTAAAGGAAATTTCATCGTTTTATTTACGGATTAATTAGCGTCGAATTAAAAACCCTTTCGGAGCCCAAGTAAACCCGAATTTGTGTTCTCGCGCCTCATCAATTTGATAATCATGAGGATATTTTGAAAAATACGCTTCTATGGCTTCATAAGGCCCTTCTCCCCATCCCGGTGCAACCGGATGACCATTAATGTTACTATCTTCAACAATTAAATAATCTCCTGCTTTTAATAAAGGGCGAAGGATCTCCATTTCTTGGAAAACATGATCTTTAGAATGATCACTATCTAAAATAGCAAAAATAAGCCCTGGAAATTCTTCTTGTAAAGTAGAAATTCGTTGAGCAACGACCGGATGGGTAGACGATGAAAGCATGAGTTCAATGCGAGGATGGTGTTGAACCCGTCCATCCAAAACGCTATGATCAATATCAACTGATAAGACTTTGGAGGGTTGAGGCATTTGCTCCAGTAAATGAGCAAAAAATAAAGTGGCTCCTCCGTAACGGGTTCCAAATTCAATAACTAAACTCGGTTTTAACTCAAAAATAATTTCTTGATAATTCCACATATCAGAAGGGGACTTGAGAACACTTACCCCTGCCCAAGTGGTGGTTGTCCAAACATGACTATTGTAGTACCATAAATGATAGGCTTCTGCTGCATAATTTTTAACCGCTTTCGGCTTGAGTTGGTCGTGATGAATTTTTCCTAATAGTTTCATCGCGAGATCATGATTGGGAACATTCTCTAAAATTTGGTGACAGACTAACTCGGCTTTAAAATAATCTCCCTGTCGAAAAAACTTAACCGCAGAATCAATTGCAAGTTCCAGACTGAACATAAAATTTATTGATACGCAAACAATTTAGGCCCGCTAAGGCTCCACTTCGCCAAGCTCAGGAGGCAGGAGGAGTCTGCTTCAGCATAAAGCTTTAAGGGCGCTGATTGACGTCCTCGTCACAGGACTCCAGAAACACCTGCCCAATTCTCCCCAGTCTTCATGAAAAATACGTTAAGATTAGTAACAATAAGATAAGAATACCAGAGTCCTGTGGACTCACAGTAACAGTAGGAGGATCGAATCCGGTGAATAAACGCTGGAGAAACGCTGGTTTATACGCGCTACTAGCCATTGTAGTCTTAGCATTAGCAACTGCTTTCTTTGACAAACAGCCCCAAACACGGGAAAGCTGGAAGTATAGTACCTTTATTCAAGAAGTCAAGAAAAACAAAGTCGAACGGGTCAGCCTGAGTTCTGATCGCACCAAAGCCTTAGTCACCGCCCAAGACGGCGCTAAAGTTCTGGTCAATCTCCCCAACGACCCGGAACTGATCGATATCCTCAGTCAAAATAACGTCGATATCTCTGTTCTCCCTCAAACCGATGACGGCTTTTGGTTCAAAGCCCTCAGCAGTTTGTTCTTCCCCATTTTACTGTTAGTGGGACTTTTCTTCCTGCTGCGCCGCGCGCAAAACGGCCCTGGAAGCCAAGCCATGAACTTTGGCAAGTCCAAAGCCAGAGTCCAAATGGAACCGCAAACCCAAGTTACCTTCGGGGATGTGGCCGGAATTGAACAAGCAAAACTGGAATTGAGCGAAGTGGTAGACTTCCTCAAAAATGCCGATCGCTTTACTGCTGTCGGTGCAAAAATTCCCAAAGGCGTATTATTAGTTGGCCCCCCAGGAACGGGTAAAACCCTCCTCGCCAAAGCCGTCGCCGGGGAAGCCGGGGTTCCCTTCTTCAGTATTTCCGGTTCGGAATTTGTGGAAATGTTCGTTGGGGTCGGTGCGTCTCGCGTCCGTGACCTGTTTGAACAAGCCAAAACGAACGCTCCTTGTATCGTCTTTATCGATGAAATTGACGCCGTGGGTCGTCAACGGGGTGCGGGTTTAGGCGGTGGAAACGATGAACGGGAACAAACCCTAAACCAACTCCTCACCGAAATGGACGGGTTTGAAGGGAACACCGGGATCATTATTATTGCCGCCACCAACCGCCCCGATGTGTTAGACGCTGCTTTAATGCGTCCCGGTCGTTTTGACCGTCAAGTGGTGGTTGACCGTCCCGACTATAGCGGACGTCTGGAAATTCTCCGGGTTCATGCGCGCGGTAAAACGCTGGCGAAAGATGTGGACTTAGAAAAAATTTCCCGTCGGACTCCTGGGTTTACGGGGGCGGACTTGTCAAACCTGTTAAATGAAGCGGCAATTTTAGCCGCCCGTCGTAACCTGACGGAAATTTCAATGGATGAAGTCAACGATGCCATTGATCGCGTCTTAGCTGGCCCCGAGAAGAAAGATCGGGTGATGAGCGAAAAACGCAAAACCCTGGTCGCTTTCCACGAAGCCGGACACGCGTTAGTGGGGGCGTTAATGCCGGACTATGACCCGGTACAGAAAATTAGTATTATTCCTCGCGGTCGTGCTGGCGGTTTAACCTGGTTCATGCCCAGTGAAGAACGCATGGACTCTGGGTTATTCAGCCGTTCTTACCTGCAAAACCAAATGGCGGTGGCGCTGGGTGGCCGTGTGGCGGAAGAGATCATCTTTGGTGAAGAAGAAGTCACCACTGGGGCTTCTAACGATTTACAACAGGTGACTCGTGTAGCGCGTCAGATGATTACTCGTTACGGGATGAGCGATCGCTTAGGCCCTGTGGCATTAGGTCGTCAACAAGGCAATATCTTCTTGGGACGGGATATCATGTCGGAACGGGATTTTTCTGAAGAAACCGCTTCCGCTATTGATGAAGAAGTCCGTCAACTGGTGGATGTGGCTTATCAACGGGCGAAACAAGTGTTAGTTGAAAATCGCCATGTTCTGAATCAATTAGCCGATATGTTAATTGATAAAGAAACGGTGGATGCCGAAGAACTGCAAGATTTGTTAGCTAATAGTGATGTGAAAATGGCTGCGATCGCCTAATTTTCATTTCAAATCCTAATTTTTCCAAAACCCCGGTTTCTCAGAGAAATCGGGGTTTTTAATTTTCAGAAAACGAGATATTTTTTAAATGATTAATGATGGCGATCGCCTCGGCTAACCGTTGTTCAGGAGAGCCTTTCACACTCACCCAAAATTTCCCCATTGCTGTTAACGTTTCAATAAACCATTGGTGCATTTCCATCCGCAACCCTTCACTTTCTCTTGTTCCATCTTGAACAAACTCAAAATCCGGTTCTGTTAATAGATATAAATCATAATGTCGCTGGTTTGCTATCTGTTCCAATTGAGGACAATTAAACCCCAGATAGCGCCGATGCCAAATACTGGTGGCTAAGGGATCAGTATCACAAATAATCCGTTGATTCGCTCGTAATGCGAGATTGTCTTCCATGATGATTTGAGTTTGAGCAATCTGCAAAAATTCCTCACTTTGCCATTGTTGAGAATCAGGTAAATATTGTCTTCCTTCCCAATAATAACGACCATATTCAGGAACCCAAATTGTTTGATAATATTGGGCTAAAGCTTTAGCAAGGGTTGTTGTTCCACTCGATTCTACCCCTAAAACGCAAATTCGTTGAGCAAAATACGCTTTTGCAGGCGGCGTTAACATTGACCAATAACGGGTTAAATTCTCTCGTAATTGTGTTCCTGAAATCGGAAATTTCTGACGATCTAAATCAACCGTGACGGGAATTGCTCCCATTAACGTTGCCCAAGGTTGACCATAAAGTTCTGAAGTAAAGGCAAAATCTGGTTGACGATTTTTTAACAATTCTAACGCTCGTAACGCCCAAGGTTCGGGAGCTTCCGGTAAATCATCTAACACTTCAATTACTTCAATATCGGGGTGCATTTTTCTGATCCAATTGCCTCGGATCGTCCCTGAAATGATATCATTGGGTTTATAACATACTAAAACAACTAACTGATCAACTTGGCTTTTAGCCGTGCGAATTAAATAATCATGTCCGAGATGAAAGGGATAAAATTTTCCAACGGTAATGCCTAACGTCATTCTAATTTATCCTTGAGAATTTAGATTAAATTTGAGATTGATGTTGTTGTTGATAAATTTTTTGAAAATTCAGTAATCCGTTCATGGCTAGAACTAAAAAGACCCCATATAAGCCACTGGTAAAATATAATCCCCGTGAAGCATACAAGGGAACATATATAATATCGACCGCAATCCATAAATACCAACTTTCTAAATAACGTTCCATTAAATAAAATTGAGCGATCGCACTTCCAACGGTTGTTAACGCATCCCAAAATGGTGCCGCCCCCCGAAGGGCAATTAACAACTGTTGTAACGCGAATACACTGGGAATAAAAGCGATTAAACTTAGGATGAATTGGGGGCGAGGAAGACGGGTTACAGGTTTTTCCGTTTGATTTTCACCCCCTTTTAACCAAATTACAATCCCTTGAATACTGGTAATCAGATAAAAAATTTGAATCCCCACTTCCGCATACAGTTGAACTTGATAAAAGACAATGGCATAGGTGATGACTCCCACTATTCCAACCCACCACCCCAACGGATTATTTTGGGCTAATAAAACGACACTCCAAGCAGACGTGACAACCGCGATCGCTTCTAAGAAACTCAGTTGTACAATAATAAATTCTTGCCAAGGTAACAATAAAATTAATAAACTTGCGAGAATTCCCCAAAATAATATCATCCGATTTTTGTTCATAATTTTATTGAGATAGCGGTAGTACAGGCTAAAAACCCAGGTTCTCACAGAAACCGGGTTTTTAATCCCCACCGTACCTGATCCAATTGCAAACTGCTATCCTATTCAAATCAAAATATCATATAAAATAATAAGAGACGTTGCTAACCAACGCCTCTATAGAGATTTGCAAGTTTTTATTTGGCTGAATTGAACGATCCTAAAATTAACGGAGAAAACAACTGACAAGCCAGAGAACAATTAACGTGATGAAAGAAATAAACTGTTCTACCGTGATTAAGGTTCCAGCTAAAGAACTCAGTAAACTTCCTAAAAATAGCCCTAAAATTAAACCTCCTACCGTTAGTAAAACCGCCCGACCAAATTTATTTTCTTTGCGGTTCAGGAAATATAGACAAGAACCAACTCCCAAAGCCAGAGTCAGTTGTAAAATAGAATTGCCAAACCCTGGATATAAACTCAAAGCGCTTAACGCGGCATAAATTCCCGATGGCCACACAATATCAGCGCGACTGGGAGTATCAATCATCCGTTGTAACCAATTCGGTTGTTGATTGGCGGGGGGTTGACTCGCCGGAGGTGGGGTCGGGGCGATGCGTTCAGGAAAACGAATCCGATCAGGAACCTTAATTTTCCCTTCTTGTCGCATCTTCAGCCGATCCATCAAAATCGCATCATAAGCCGCTTCAATGGACTCGACCACCTTCCGTTCACCCAAATATTGTTGTTTCAGGCGATCGCGTGCTTCCTGAATTTCATCAAAGGAGGCATCAACGGGAACCCCAAGCTGTTCGTAGGGACTTTGCTCGCTCATCTGACTTTTATGTTTATTTATAGCGTTTTCATTAACTGTAAGCTTAACTCAATCTCTCCCCAGAACCATTCTCTAGTTAGAGACTCTACCTCTACCTTAATATTAAACGTTGATCTTAAAAGTGGACAAGGGGAGAAGGGGAGACAAGGGGACAAGGGGACAAGGGGACAAGGGGACAAGGGGACAAGGTAACTTATTTTTCCTACCTTCTTCCTTCTTCCTTCTGCCTTCTTCCTTCTGCCTTCTGCCTTCTGCCTCCTGCCTTCTTCCTATTGCAGGCTCATTTGTGCCAATAATAGGGCATAACCTATCGTTGCGGGTAACAGAAGATGGTAGACCAGAAGCGAGATTACAAACCCAGGCATATTGTTCTAACGTCCCACCCCACTCCTTACGGCGCAAAACCAACCCCCATTAATTGGGGAAATGCCGATCCCCTCAAACGGGGGCCAGTGGTTGGAACCTTAACCGATCCCACCCATCGCAACGTGATCGGGACGCATTCGGGTTCCTATGCCATTTATCGGGCTTTAGCGGTGGTTCAGGGAACCCTTAAGGCGGATCATCGTGCTGACTTAACCAATACTTCCCCGATCGTTAATATTGGCCCCCATCCGAGTTGGTCAGATCCGACTAAAATTGTTGCTCTCGATCCCTTTGGTGCGGTTGTTGGAGATGTTTTTACCGAATATTTTGCAAAAGGTTATGAAATTCGCCCTACCATTGCGATTACAAAAGCCCATATTAATATGCCGGAATTGCAAGAAGCCGCCATCAAAGGACGAATTGCAGTTGATGGCAAAATTATGAAAGAAGGTGGCGATTTAGTCGTCACAAAAGCCGCTATTGAACCTGTTTGGTATTTACCGGGAATTGCTACCCGTTTAAAAGTGACAGAAACGGATTTACGTCATGCTTTATTTGAACAAACGGGCGGAATGTTTCCTGAGTTAATTACTCGCCCAGATTTACAAGTCTTTTTGCCCCCCATTGGAGGGGTTACGGTTTATATTTTGGGGGATGTGGCTGCCATTACTGATCCTGATCGTCCGGTGGCGGTTCGAGTTCATGATGAGTGTAATGGTTCTGATGTTTTTGGGTCAGATATTTGTACTTGTCGCCCTTATTTAGTACATGGAATTGAAGAATGTATTAGGACTGCTCAACAAGGCGGTGTGGGGGTGATTGTCTATTATCGGAAAGAAGGTCGGGCGTTAGGAGAAGTGACGAAATTTTTAGTTTATAATGCTCGAAAACGTCAAACCGGAGGCGATCGCGCTGATGCTTATTTTGAACGAACTGAATGTGTAGCTGGCGTTCAAGATATGCGTTTTCAAGAATTAATGCCGGATGTTTTACATTGGTTAGGAATTACCCGCATTGATCGTTTAGTTTCGATGAGTAATATGAAATATAATGCGATTACCCATTCTGGCATTGAAGTGGTTCAACGCATTCCCATTCCTGACGATTTAATTCCGGCTGATGCGAAAGTCGAAATTGAAGCGAAAAAAGCCGCTGGTTATTACACCGAAGGGGAGGTGTTAGATCAAGATGGTTTAGTGGGGGTAAAAGGTCGAGATTATTAAGGTTTGTAGGGGCGGGGTCTCCCCGCCCACTAATATCGTTTATCTATTAAATAGTGCGATCGCTCTAATATTCTTAATCATTAATTTGAAAATGCCAAATACAGAAACTGATCAAAATATCATTGCTTATTTTCGGTCTCCAAGCGCGATTCGAGAACGATGTAATTTTATCTTTAATTTAGGGTTATCTGATCAACTTCAACATTTTAAATTAAATTTAGATAAACTAGAATTTGTTGCTGATTACGTTTTAAATAATATCAAACAAAATTATCCTGATTTTAATGTTCCCTTTCATTCTCGCTGGCGACATTTTGAAGTGGGTAATATTCCCAGAACCCAACAATTACAACAGCAATTAACCACTTTATCTGATATAGAACAAAGCCAAGCTTTATTAGATTTAGCAATTATTAGTGTATTACTCGATGCGGGTGCGGGAGAAAAATGGCAATATCAAGAAAGTAACACGGGGTTAATTTGGCAACGTTCAGAAGGGTTAGCGGTCGCTAGTTACGATCTATTTTGTAATGGGGGATTTTCTAGTAACCCCAATCAACCTTTTCAAGCCGATGCAAAAGGCTTAATTCAATTAACCGAATCTCAATTATCGGAAGGATTCCAAGTTAATGAAAATAATCCTTTAGTTGGAATAAAAGGACGAGTAGAACTCCTGCAAAAATTGGGAGAAACATTATATCATTACCCGCATTTATTTGGAACAGAAAATCCTCGTCCGGGTCATCTCGTCAATTATTTTATCACCCAAACCGAACAACAAAAGCTCAGTGCAGTTAAAATTTTAGAGGCTATATTAGAAGGATTAGGGGAAATTTGGCCAGGACGTTTAACGCTAAATAACGTTA
>JBMDYE010000065.1:0-18740 GCA_048595135.1 Planktothrix sp.
GGATCTCAAGTTCATGAATCTCGATTTTTACATGGTCAGGGTTACTACTGTTGGTTACGCATTGAAATGCGCTTGGTGAAAGATACCAAAGGCAACCCTTTAGAAATTGTTGGCTATTTAATTGATATTAGTAAACGTAGACAAGCTGAAATGAGCCTGTTAACTACTCAAAATCGTTTAAAAGCAGTGATTGAGACTGTTGGAAGTGGAATTACCCTCAGTGATGAACAGGGTAACTTTTACATTTTTAATCCGCAGATGACGGAAATTACAGGATATACGCAGCAAGAGGCTCAATCGAATTCTAATTTTATGCGCTTACTGTATCCGACTGCGGAAGCCTATAAAAAAGCGCAAGAACGATTAGAATCAGTGGTAAAAACAGGCTCAATTTTTAATGTTGAAACGACGATTTCTACGAAAAGCGGACAGTTAAAAACGCTGCTGTTGACAACGGTGATGATGCTCGATCATAAGCAGCGACTATTTTTATCGACGTTTCAAGATATTACGCCTCTAAAACGGGCTGAAAAAGCGTTATATCAATTGCTGGTTCAAGAGCATTTGGTTTGGGAAATTACCCATCATATCCGTCAATCTTTGAATTTAGATGATATTCTCAATACAACGGTTACGGAAGTTCAACAGTTACTTGAATGTGATCAGGTCATCATTTATCAGTTGTTTTCGGCTCAAGGTGGAAAAATTATGGCGGGAACAAGCTCTAGCCCTCCTGCTTTTAGTCACTTAGATCAATCGTTATCTGAAACCCCTTTATTACCTTTAGATTGTTATCAGCTTTTTGCTCAAGGAAAGCTGCGTGTTATTAATGATATTAATCAAGATGCTCTCGATTGCACCCTGATTGATTTGTTAAAATATTGGGATGTAAAATCTGCGGTTTTAGTTCCTTTATTTCAACGGGATCAACTCTGGGGATTGTTAATTGTTTATCAACATCAAACCTTCCGATGCTGGTTGCAATGGGAAGGGACATTATTAAGACAAATTGCGGAACAAGTGGGAATTGCAATTCAACAAAGTCAACTGTATCAACAAACCCAATACCAAGCCCGCCGCGCCCAGACGTTAAACCATGTGATTCAGGTGATTCGTCAATCTTTGGATTTGAATACCATTTTTTCAACGGCGGTGGCTGAAATTGTGAAATTATTACAGGTAGATCGCGCTTGTATTTGGCAACGTTTACCGGAGCAACAGCAATGGAAAGAGGTGGCATCCTGTGGGATGAATTCTGAGGCTCCCTCGGCGTTACCGGATTTTGAACAATTGCATCATATCGAAGATGATAAAATTAATGTTCTTGATGCCAATGAAATGGAACATTTAACCGGAATTGCAGGAGCTTGGTTGCCCATTCCCCTGCGAGTCGGGTCTCAAATTTGGGGCTGTTTGGGTCTATTAAAATATCAACATTTAGGCGGTTGGAAAGAGTCGGAAATTGAGTTAACTTGTGCTATTGCTGATCAATTAGCGATCGCCATTCAACAATCAGAACTCTATCGAGAATTACAACTAGCTAACGAACAATTAAAACGTTTGGTGACAGTGGATGGTTTAACACAAGTGGCAAACCGGCGCCGTTTTGATGAATATTTAGAACAAGAATGGCAACGATTACAACGGGAACAAGCACCTCTTTCTTTAATTATGTGCGATCTCGATTATTTTAAACAATACAATGATTATTATGGACATCCCGCCGGAGATAGTTGTTTAAAACGAGTTGCTCAAATGCTGGAACAAACCCTGCGACGTCCGGCGGATTTGGTCGCCCGTTATGGGGGGGAAGAATTTGTGATTGTCTTACCTTATACGAATGCTGAAGGGGCGATTTATATTGCGGAACAAATTCAAGAGGCTGTTCTACAAATGCACTTACCCCATGCTGATTCTAAAGTGAGTCATTGGGTGACATTGAGTTTAGGGGTGAGTTGCACCATTCCTAACGCAACCCACTCCGCTGCTAACTTAATTGATGCTGCCGACCAGGCATTGTACCAAGCAAAAGCTCAAGGACGCGCCAGATATTGCTTTCAGTCTGTATAAAATTTTATCTCGCTAGGGGGTAGAATTTTTTAGACTGCTGTGGTAACATACTGTTGTGATGAAATTTTGGGGACTGAGCGCTCTGTTGAACTAAAAAAAGGGGGAGAGCGCTCTTCACTAATGAAAACAATTGAATACATAAAATTTGAAGTTCTCAATTCTTCCTGAACCACCACTAACCGGAGGAATTAAAACCACTTCATCCCCGTCTTTTAACAGGGTATCGGGGGTCACGAATTCTAAATTAACTCCAAACTGAGTGACATTTTTCCATTGTTCCAGTTCAGGATGCTGATCAATACAAGATTGCAGAACAGAAACAACCGGAATGGTTGAGGGAAATTGTAGGACTAATTCTGGCACTCCATAGGCATCTTGAAAAGCAGCAAACAGTTTAACAGTTATGGTAATCGGTGAGTTAGACATAGTAGCAGACAAGGAGACAAGGAGACAAGGGGACAAGGAGAATTTTCTGATTCTTAATTCTTCCTATTCTATGTCGAATTTAATCCCTTGAGCGAGGGGTAATTCTTCAGAATAATTAATGGTATTGGTAACTCGGCGCATATAGGCTTTCCACGCATCGCTACCTGATTCTCGTCCGCCTCCGGTTTCTTTTTCCCCACCAAATGCACCGCCAATTTCTGCGCCCGATGTGCCAATATTAACATTAACAATACCACAATCTGAACCATTTGGGGCTAAAAATCGTTCTGCTTCTCGCAGAGATAAAGTAAAAATAGCAGACGATAATCCTTGAGGAACTGAGTTATTAATGGCGATCGCTTCTTCTAAGGTTTGATACGTCATCAAATAGAGAATAGGGGCAAAAGTTTCGGTTTTCACAATGTCCGCATTGGCATCAATTTGTACAAGGGCAGGTTGCACATAATATCCCCCCGTTGGTACATTTTCTAGGATTCGATTTCCCCCAAATACAATTCCCCCTTGTTCACGGGCAAAAGTTAAGGCATCTTGCATTTGATGATAGGATTTTTCATCAATTAACGGCCCCACTAATACCCCAGGTTGCTGAGGATTTCCGATGGGTAATTTCTGATAAATAGTTTTTAACCGTTCTAATACCGTTTCTGCAATACTTTCCTGTACAATTAACCGCCTTAACGTCGTGCAACGTTGCCCACAAGTTCCCACCGCAGCAAAAACAATTCCCCGCAACGCTAATTCTAAATCCGCTTGTTCACTAACAATAACCGCATTATTTCCCCCTAATTCTAAAATCGTTTTTCCTAAGCGTTGGGCAACCGTAACCGCTACATTTCGCCCCATTGGAATAGAACCCGTTGCCGAAATTAACGGTAAATCGGGATGGGCGGATAACGCTTGTCCAATATCGGCTTTTCCAATGACCACACTACACAATTCTTGGGGGAATTCCGGTAACGTTGCTAAAGCTTCTTGAACAATAAAATGACTCGCTAATGCACATAAAGGCGTTTTTTCCGACGGTTTCCAAACCACTGTATTACCGCAAATTAACGCAATCATAGCATTCCAAGCCCACACCGCAACGGGGAAATTAAAGGCAGTAATTACGCCAATAGTTCCTAATGGATGCCATTGTTCCATTAAGCGATGATTAGGACGTTCACTCACAATCGTTAAGCCATATAATTGACGAGATAAACCCACCGCAAAATCGCACAAATCAATCCATTCTTGAACTTCTCCTAACGCTTCTTGGGGAATTTTTCCTGCTTCTAAAGTAATTAATTCAGCTAATTCTGTTTTATATTGTCGAACTTTTTCCCCAATTCGTCGCACTAATTCCCCGCGTTGGGGTGCAGGAACTAACGCCCATTGTTGAGCCGCATTTTTATTAAGTTTAACGGCTTTTTCTAAATCAAGGGTTGTTGCTAACCGAACTTGAGTAACAATAGTTCCATCAATGGGGGTTTTAACATTTAATAATTCTCCCCCACCGAGTAACCGTTGAGAACCGATGAGTAAACCCGGATGTTCAGTGTTAGGAGTCAGCGGATCTAAACCAAGTTTTTGAGTGTCTATTTTCATCTGCAAAGTAGGATGGGCTATGCCCATCAATCTTCAAATTGGGTTAAAATCAATTAAAGTAGGATGGGCATAGCCCATCAATCTCCAAATTTTACGTTTTATTAATTGATATTGATAAGGTGGGCTTTGCCCACCCTAAACGAGACACATTTCGGGTTGAGGAAGGGGTTGATTGATAGACAAGTAATACTGTCCGAAACGGTTATTAATAAAGGAGTCAAAATTGACTTGTTCTTGTTTAATAAACCCTTGTTTGGGTAATAGTCCAGCCCCGTGCAAATCTAACACCGCACAGAGTCCCGCCGCCGTTGATAATTGTAAACCACTCCAATCTTCTCCTTCAATTTTAGTATGATAAATTTTCCGAGCATCAGTCACTTGTAAAAACTGCCCGTTTTTGTATCCGGTTACGGTCGATAGAATTAACACCACATCTTGTTTCGTAACCGGAATTGCTTTTTCTAATAAAGCTCGAAGAATTTCTCGTTGATCTGCAAGTCCTAAATCTTTCAGTAAAAAAGAAATCAAATATTGATGTCCTTTATACCGAACCGTTTTATAATTTAAGTGGCGAACTTTTCCTTCTAACGTTTCGCAAAGAGTTCCTAACCCTCCCGACGTATTAAAGGCTTCATATTCAATACCATCTAAGGAAAAATGTTCTAATCCTTCTAAAGGCATTACCTCCGTTCGGCGACCATTGCGAATGGTTTCACAAGGGTTACAATATTGATTAATTAACCCATCGGTAGACCAAGTAAGGTTATATTTTAATAAATTAGAAGGAAATAAAGGTAACGCCCCTACCCGCATTTTAACTTCTTCTAATTCATCAAATTGTAAGGATAAATAATGAGCTAAAATGCCAATAAAACCCGGAGCTAAACCGCATTGAGGCATAAAGATTTGACCCCATTTTGCGGCTTGGGCGATCGCTCGAATTTCCTGAGTTGTTTTCACATCTTCGGTTAAATCAAAATAGCTGACTCCGGCTTTTAAAGCAGCAGTTGCAATATTAGAATTGACCCAATAGGGACAAGCAGAAATCACACTATCACAGTTCTGCAAATAGGGAATTAAACTCTCTTCGTCGGTCACATCAATAACGGCAGTTTTAACCGGAATAACCGTTGATAATTGTTCTAAGGTATGAGGGTGAGTATCAGCGACTAAAACATCATAGCTGTGACTGTAGTGTAAGAGTTTGGCGATCGCTGATCCGATTTTTCCGGCTCCCAAAATAATAACACGGTGCATCAGTTCCTCGCTCCTGTTTTATGATTTTAATTGTTTTAAATAAGTCGATTCAAAAATTCGATCTGCACTCGTTGCTACAAAACCTTGATAAATTTTCCCTTCCTGATCGGGGTAACGTCGCGCAAATTCATAGTAACAGGTCGGAATATTCTGCACTTCACCGCCAGCAAAGGTCACAGGCATTTTGTCAGCAATTGTTGACGCCTGTTCCAATAGCACCGCAGGAGATCCTTTAATGCGTCCTCCCGAAACGTTCAGGGGAATACCCAACTGTTCCACAACGGTTAAAACTTCTTCTAAAGTTGAGGTATGCTGTAACTTATTCACACTCAGGGTGAAATGGTTCGGTCGCAGTCCTAATGTTGCGACCCAAGCGGCATACTCACTTTCTGCCACCAAGGTTTGATAATCTTCCCAGGTAATAGAGTTCCATAATAAACCTGCCCAAAAAATATTAATATCTTGGACTTTTTCGGGATGAATTTGTTTAGTCAGGCGATGAATAATTTGTTGAGAAGAAGCACTGAGAAAGGCTGTTTTGAGTTCGCTTAAAAAGATCCGAGGAAGCGAAGGTTCAGGGGGAACATATCCCCAAGCGTGTAATTTTTTCTCTGGGAATTCATAGAACGCAAACCGAGAATATCCTAAGTTGAGTAGATGGGTTTCTAGTTGGGTTAAATTAATCGGTTCTAAATCAAAGGTTCGCAGTGCAATATGATCATGAATAATCAGTTCTCCTCTATCACGAAATGCCTGTTCAATGCGGGTTGCTTGGGGAGTCATGGCGGTGTAATCTTGCCACAGGTAATCAAAAAATTCCTGATTGTTCATGGGGATGTGTTAAAAATAAGGGATTGTTTTTGTTATAGCAAGTTTTTCAATAAAAACTCATTGTTTAGTCACAGTTAAGAATTAAAATTAAAACCGAAGTCGAGACAAACCCGAATCAACATTAAACCGTTGACCCCGCAAAAATCCAATTTCGCCGAAATATAAACAAGTTACCCGTTGCACCTTTGCCAACTCGAATTTCTGAGTCTAAATAAGAGGTAATCCAAATGGCTTCAGAACGCATCCATTTTAATACCGGAATGGTGAGTTCAGGCAAACTCCAGCTAGACCAACCCAAGGGCTGTTTAGCTTGTATTGAAAACGAATTAAAACTAACTTTAGCAGTCTGTTTAGGAACGTCCCAACTCCAAATTCCATTGGCTTGTATTTGCCATTTTCCGAATAACGGGAAATCTAAAATCGCTGCATTGACAGCAACAAGTTTATTGTTACTATCGAGTGCTAATTCTTGCCACACTCGTTCAATTTTAATGTATTCTCCCCAATTAGAAATTGATGCAACTTGACGGGTAACAACTGTGCCACGAGACGCATACACTAATTGCCATTCACCAACTAAATTAGAAAGATAATCCGGTTGCAGGGGTTGGGGAATGGGATTAATTTTCTCTAAGCATTGTACTAATTCATCAATCGATTCATTAGATGAGGGAAATAAAGCTTTTTGATCATCTAATGATTCAATTTGTTGTAGTAATTTTGTTTTTAATTCGAGTCGAGTTTGGCCATCGTTTGTTAAATCTTGTTGTTTCATAAATGTTAATTCGATGGAGAGATTAAGTCAACATTTCCGTCTTGAGAATTATCCCTGTTTAAACATTAAAACACTTTCGTAATTTTGTAAATCCAGAAAGGTATCACGCTGCAAAATTCCAATCTGTTTAAAACCTTGCTTTTGATGAAACAAAATGGAACGGTTATTTAGTAAAGGTTTTGTCACAATAAATGCTGAAAACACAGAATCAGGAAATGTTTCATTCAAAGCTTGATACATAAACTGGGCTACCCCTTGACCTTGATAATCTAAATGGGTTGCTACTACTTTAATATAAAGATGTCTATTACTCAAAATTTCAGGTTGATAGGAGGCATCAATCCATAAAATTTCGTTTAAAAAATCTGCGCTGATTTTAGGCTTAGATACGGCTAAAAATCCTAAAATTTTACCTAAAGAATTAATCGCCACAAAATATTGAGTTAAATCATTAATATTTTGTTGAATTTCTTCTTCACTGGTTTTAGCCAATAAAAAACCCTGCTCAGGTAAAATTTGATTTCCTCTCACATTAGAATTATGGATCTCAACAATTGCCCTAAAATCACAATTCTGAACTTGTTTAAAGCGTAAGTCTTGTCTAGAACACATAATTTACAACCTTTTTTAAGTAGGAAGATCAGCTAATTTTATTAAGTCCACACCGCAATAGATGAAACACCGACCCAATCTTTATCAGAAGTTTGACCCATTGTATAAATATGATAACAAGTGCAAATTCCTAATAAATAGGTGCGTAAATTGCTTAAATTGGATATCAGAAATTGATCTAATCTTTCTCTAATTCCTCTCGCTTCTATTTCGTCATATTCATCATAATAATCAAATTGACAGAAAGGAACGGTTCTAGCAAAACCTAGATTATCTAATAAAAGCGTTAACATCGCTTCTCGATTTGAACCAACTCTAACGATAAATCCTTCCTGAAAATACCAGCTTGGTAACGCATCTAATTTTAAATTCGGTAAGATCGGTTCTAATTGATTCAGTAAGTCTTTTGTTAACTCGGTTTCGGGAGGTTCAGGGGTTAGTAAAGGTTCCCCCGCTATAATCGTATCACCGCCTCCCCATTGCTCAAAATCCGCATAAACTTCTGGAGAAATTCCGATCCATTCCCCAGATTTCATCTGACCCAATAGTATCGGAAAGCTATCTTTTGGATCATTTAAGGTTCTAATTTTTGCCGCTTCTAAATCAACGATATAGGTTTGTAATAATTCCCGGAAACTTTCATATTGTTGTGTTAGTTCGGGATGCTGTTGTGCTGAGTAAAAACAATATTGCCAAAAATCTTCTATACTTAACGATTGCATCATCTGACCCTGACTCCGATAATAACTAAAATTGGGAGTTTCAGATCGGAGAAATTTTTCTAATGTGAATTCTCCTTGGCGGTCAACGTCCCAAACAAACGGTTTCACCCAGTAGTCTGATTCACTAATGGGAAATGAAAAACCCTGTGTCAGTTCCCTGAGTTGGGCTAACAATTCAGCCGTTTTAGGTTTCATATTTTAATCAAATTACTTATTGTTCAGTTTAGCTGAATTAACGCCGTATAGCCAACCTTTAATGCTCAAAATGTTACTGATTCATCTTGGAGGGTTCGTGATTAAGCGAGGATAACTTGGTTTTCCAGTAATAAAATATTAAAAATAACCCCCCACTTAGAACTGCCGCAAAGAAACACCACACGGAAACGAACGTTACTTGATAAAATAGATCGGCTATGATAAAAGAAAAAATGGCTAAAACCCCAAACCATACCAATAACCTTTGACTGGATATTAAAAACGGTACACTGACGATTAGTAAATATAGATATTTACAAAGATTATAAAATGGGATAAAATTAAGATCGTATAATAAATTACCTGAATAATTGAGGGGAATTATCCCTCGTTTAATCACAGAACCAAATAGATAAAGCCCTAAACTCAATCCTAGAAGGGTTAATCCTAAAATAAATTTCTTGCGTGTGGGATTTTCTTCTAAATAATAAACGGATAACGGACAAAAAATTAACCAAAGTCCGGTTGCAAAGGCTAAAAAACCGTAGGTTGCTATAAAATGAACTGAGGTTAATTCCTGACCTAACGTTAACCAAACAATCCCTTCAAGGAATTGCTGACTGGCAAAGAATAACGGAAAAGCGGCTAATAAAAGTTGATTTCTTGACGTTGTTTGGCTCAGGGTTGCAATCCCTAAAACCGATAAGGAAACACTAGCCGTAAAACTTGCTGTTGCTGAAAAACACATAGGGAGGAATTAAGAATTAAGAATTAAGAATTAAGAATTAAGAATTAAGAATTAAGAGTTAGAAACTGGGTTTCTAGTCAAAATTGGGGGAGAAACCCGGTTTCTTGAAGCTTATTGGAGTCTTGTTTAATTATTGCTTATTTTTTTCTGCACGAAGGGTTGCCACATCCTGCCAAAAGCTTTCCCGTGTCACCTGTTTTAACAAGGTTTCTCTCTCTTTTGTATAGTCACCTCGTCCCCAATTAAATTCTTGTAGAAAGCGAAGAGCCGCAACTTGACCTAAGTGTTCAACTAGAATTTGATAGCCTTTTTCTCGAAGTTCAAGGGATGTCATCGTTAGATTCTCCTTTGGTTTGAAAAACAGACATTAGCCAAATGACAGGATTTGAAATAGTAACATTAAGACGAGCAATATAACGACTGGCTCGGTTTAGTAAGCGATCATCAGTTGTTAGTAATACATCGACTTGAGCAACTTCAGCACAAGCAATGTGAAATGAGTCATAGAGTCCAAATCCTAAATTTTCTAGCTCTTGTGAACGCTGATCGATGCTACTGTTAAGCATTATAGAGGTTGTGGCTAAACTTAGCAATCTTTGAATATTGTGTAGTTTATCAAGGTTCTTCATCTTTAATAGTTCTACTTCAATGGCTTCACTCGAAATCAGTTCCCATTCCTGAGCTATAATTCTTTCAAAGATTGATAAAATTATTTCACCTTCTAAGCGAATTCTCTCTTATGACCAATCATCAAAGGGACGGTTCAGGCAACAAACATCAAAATATAGTTTATATTTTTGATTCATCTGTTTGTTAAGATTATCATAGATCGAGTTGATGGCAGTTTCTATTAAAATGAAACAGTAAAAATCCTCTCACGCTCATACTGATAACTGATTACTGATTACTGATTACTGATTACAGTTCCCCAATAGTCAACCACTGCGATCGCAACATTGAGGAAATGATCAGGCATAATTTGATTGGGAGTCTTGCGACGATACCATTCCCATTTGCGACGATTTTTTCCCGTGTTCCACCAGTGGTAATTGGTCATAATCTGCCGAATTTCCTGTAAATCATCATTGCGACTGCTGAAAGCAACCTGAATGGCTTCAGGTAACAGCGACTCCTGAAGGGGTACAACCGTTGCTAATAGCATCAGATCATATAAATCTTTGGGTCGCCAACGTTTTGCACCCTGTTCAATTAATCCATGTAGTTTCCAACCTGCCATCGTTTCTGGTCGAACTGCTTGCAGTTTAACAGGCGGTATTCCAACTAACATCGGGTAATCAATCCATTCAGCAGGCGGAACAACAGGATCATCAAAACCAATATCAATTTGAATGGGTTGTTGATACTCCTCAAATGATGCCGAAACCGAAAGCCGCACCCCAGGAAAATCGGTATTTAACCAAATTCCTTTTGCTTCCAACCCATCAAGATCAAAGGTAATCCCATCATTAATATTATCCGTAGATAACACCTCTCGGAACCGTTGCTCGGTGGTAGTAATTGCAAATGGAAATAACGCCAAAAAATCAATATCCGCAGCAATACGATGTCCGACCGGAACCCACAACCGAGTCAACATTCCCCCCCGCAACACTAACTCAGAATTGTATTTGGAGGATGCAACCCGACGCAAAACCCCTTCTAACAAATGATAGGTTAATACTTCATTAAAAGGGCGATGATTCTGATTAGCAATTGTTTCCAAATTGGATACTATTTTAAGCATCAATTTCACCTCCTAACCACCCCGCATCCAGTTGCAAGTTACTGTCATAAACGGTATATTCTTGTTGAGGTTGTGTTAGTTGGATAGAATGCGATCGCAACGACCCTAACAACGCCTGAAAACGAGCTTGCGCTGATTTTCGCCCCACTTGATAAAGGCGTAGCGTAATAAACCGTTGATGGTATCCATTCGCCATCTGCTTAAACGCATTCGCAGACAAACGCGCCTTTTGTTCAGTACAGTAAGATTCCAAAGCCTTGAGATCAGTATCGGTTGGTAGTAACGCTTTAATATGAAATTCAAAGTAATTCGTTGCGGGATGACGGCAAACTTCCCTATCTTCAACTGGAATATCTTGGTTATACACCATTGCTTCAATTTTAACGCGCACCACCTGAAACCCTGCTTGGGAAATTTGGTTAGCAAGGTACTGAACGTCTGTCCAAACTTGCGGGAACGTACCTCGATGATAGGAGGACGTCATGGGTTGCGAGCGTGTTACGCCTGTTGGTAACTCGATTAAAACACATTTAATCTGCAATTTCTGGCACAACTGCTGAAATTTTTGCACCGTTAGGAGAGACTCAGCCGCGATTGTAATATGAGCTTCAAAAGTTCCGGTGTAATTATATTGAAAATTCAGCTAATAATAAGGCGGATTTGTAATTAATGAGGGTAACATCTGCGGTGTCATAATAACGCTCCTTGATCAGTAATCAATCTTAGGGGCGGGGTTATCCCGCCCGTACAGAGTTAGGAAGAAAAAGCATTTTTCCCTTGTTCCCTGTTTCTATGTATTTCCTTCCATACTACAAATATAACAAGTTGTATTACATATTGTCAAGAGAATACTACAACTGATTGTGAGGAGACTAAAAACAAGTTGTCGGGAGGGTGACAACCCCTGACTAAACCGATGGAAACACAAGATACACCCCAAAAACAGACTTTTGCTCTAGATCAGTTTGCCAAAATTATGCTAAAAATAACTTAATCATTGGGAAATTTTGGGTAAAGGAAAAAGCACTAACCTGTACAACTTTTTTTAAGTTGTCAAGATATTGTTACAAATTTTAAGACAACGAATTATAGGTAAGGAATGAGTGATGATGCAGAACCCTAGAAAATCACAACAAAATCCTGACGGTCAACAGTATCAGATTGAACATTTACCTAAATTAAATTTAAAAATTAGTTCTGCTGTTGCTATTTTAACATCGGGTTTTTTAGGAATTTCAGCGTTAGCGAGTAATCATCTATTACCAGAACAAAATAATCATCGTTTGCAACCACTAGAAAGCTTAAAAGCACAAACGAATCCATCTCCAGAAGCAACACCTCCTAACGGGGAAGGAAATATTGAAGTTTTAGTTGCAGAAGTTGTGATTAAGGGAACAGATGAGCCACAATTGATCGAAGAAATTGACAAAATTTTATATACAAAAGCCGGAAAAACCTCAACTCGTCAAAAATTACAAGAAGATATTAATAATATTTTTGCATTAGGATGGTTTAGGAATGTTACAGCCATTCCAGAGGATACTCCTTTAGGGGTGCGAGTTACATTTCAAGTGGAAGTGAATCCGGTTTTGCGGTCTGTTAATGTGACGGGAACCCAAGTTTTAAAGCCTCAAATTGTTGAGCAAATTTTTAAAGAACAATTCAATCAACGGATTAATTTTAGACAAATTGAAGCTGGAATTCAAAAAATTAATGCTTGGTATCAAGAAAATGGTTATGCGATCGCTCAAGTCATTTCAGCCCCCGATGTCAGTGCTGATGGTGTTGTGACTTTAAGCTTTGCAGAAGGGATCATTGAAGATATTAAAATTGAATTTATTGATAATAATAATCAAGTCACTTCTCCCGCTACCTCAATTCAAAATTTAGATCAACAATCTCCTTTCAAAAGTCCGATTCACCTGAAAATTGGAGAAATTTTTAATCAAAATTTAGCGACAGCAGAACTACAAAGATTATTCGGAATGGGAGGCTTAACAGATGTTAAGTTGAGCATTAATCCTGGGGTCAACGATCCTCGATCTGCAATTCTGGTTTATCAAATTCAACCACAAACTACGTCAGAAAGTTTAGAACAAGAAGCGGAAAAATTAGCTAAAGAAAATACTCCAGAAGCGCGACAAAAAGCCATTGAAAAATATGAACAAGCCGCCCAATTTTATGCAGAAAAAGGCGATCGCGTTCGCCAAGCGAAAATGCTTAGAAAAATTGCCGATTTAGAAGCTCAAAGCGTTGATCAATTAATCGGAGAAAGTAATAACCTAAATACGACCCCCTTAGTCTCAGGAAAAACCGCTTTAAATGGGGATAATCGTTTAAATTTAGAGTCCTCTTCCTCCCTGGGTTCATTACTCCAAACTCAAAATATTGCAGCCACAACTGCTTCAAAATCTGCAACGCTTCTTCAACTTCCAACCCCTGCCAATGTTGAACCGGATCTGTTAGGATTAAGTACCTTAATTCCGCCGCCACCTCCCGATCCGAATACTGAAAAAATCATCAAAACTGAAACTCAGAAAGTTGAAAAACAACAAAAAACCTTAAACTACCTAAATGAATCCTCAAAAATTTTTCGAGAAGTTGAGGATCATTGGGGAGAAGTTTTACAAATTTATCACATGGGTTATTTACATCGAAAATGGCAAGAACCCGAACAAGCACTTCAATATTTTAACCAAGCGTTAGATCGTTTAAAACCGCTCAGTGAATCCCAAGCTTATTGGTTAGAAGTTGCGATTCTGAATGAAATGGGATTAGCATCTGAAGAGTTAAAAAACTATTCTCTAGCCTTAGAAACCTTCAAAAAACTGTTGTCTAAGCTTCAACAACTTCAAGTCAAAAAAATTGAAATGCCTAAAGGAGAAGTTAGCTATCAATTAGCCGTTCAAGGTTTAAAAAAAAATGAACCCGAAATGGTCGGTAGCTTATCCTTAAGTTTTAGCCATGAATGGCGTCAGGAAATCGATCCCAAACAAGCAGAAGAACACCAAAAAGTTGAAGCGATAATCTTGGGTTCAACCTTAATTAAAATTGGTCAAGCCTATCAAAAGTTAGATAATCAACCTGCTAAAATTGCAGCCTTTCAAGAATCTCTGGAAATATTGAAACAGCAATTAAAAGCTCTCAAAGAAGCCGATGATCCCCTATGGTTATTCGCTTTTTTAGCACTGGCTACAATCAATGCTTTAGGCTTAGATGATCCACAGCAATCCTTAACTCAAATTCGAGAAATTGTTGCCATCAATCAAGAGATTAATCTACCGGAAGTTGGCTCTAGTTTATTATTACTTTGGGCGGGACTACAAACTTATCGTCCCGTGGAGCCAGAACAACTTTTACCCGCTTTAGAAGAAGCGTCAACCTTGATTCAACAAGTTAAAAAGCCGGAATGGAAAGCAAGCTTAGAGATTGTTTCTGCTTGGCTTTATTTAATGTTAGAACAACCCGAAAAAACCAAATCCCTGCTAGAACAAGTTCCCGCTTCTCTAGAACAGGTTAAACAACTTGAATTATCGATTCCGCTTCGCTTAGGTTGGGCTGGCGTTTATCAGAAACTTGGAGAAAGACAAAAATCCTTAACCATTTTGAGTGGTATTTCCTCTGAAATTAATGATCTGAAAAAACCGGAAATGTCCAGTTCTTTGTTGATGGGATTAGCTTGGCTTTACGAACAATTAGACGAACGAAAATTAGCGCTAGAAACTTTAACACAAGCCATCAATAAAATCAAACAAGTTCAAAACGTAGAATTGGTGATTGCTTTATCTTTAGGTTCTAGTTGGCTATCGAGTGAATTGGGTAATCTTCAGTTAGCCAGTGCTACCGCAGAACAAGCCTTTTCTCAAATTAATCAACTGCAAAATCCCTTAGTCAAAGTGGCTTTATTAACGGGTTGGGCTTGGGTGATGGAAAATAATTTTGATGAACAACAAACCTTGACAGCCCTCCGACAAGCCTTCCAAAAATTGCGAAATCAAGTGAACCCTTCTCAGCAGTTGAACGAAATGCAATTGATAGTTTTTGTTCCTGAAATTTTAGTGATGTTAAAACAACCGAAACTGGCGATCGCTTTTTATGAACAAATTGCTTTATACCACAAAGAACAACTCAACGATTCCACTAAATCCACTCAATTTTTTGAGAAAATTCCTGATACCTATCGACGCATCGGTCAACCCAAACTCGCCATTGAAAACTATCAAACCGTCGCCAATGACTATCGACAATCGGGTCAAATTCAAGAAGCGACTCGGACTTTATTAAAATTAGGTCAATCCTATCAAGATATTGGAGAATATCAACAAGCGATTCAAAGTTTTAATGAAGCTGGAAAACTCCTAGAAAACTCTGAATATAAACAAGAAACCCCCGTAATTTATCAAGAACTGGGTCGATTTTATGGCAGTTTAGGCGATCCCCAACAAGCCCAATTTTATTACAAACGCGCTCAAGACCTCGCCACACAACAAGGAAATAGCGCCCAGATCGTGGATATTTTAGAGGATTTGGGAGACTGGTATCGGCGCTGGGGGGAGGCTGACCAGGCGTTAGAAGCTTATCAGCAGGCGTTGCAACAGTTAACTCAGCTATCTCAGTCGAATCAGTTATTATTACCCCAATGGCAAGAAACGTTACAAGCTGCCTTGTCCAGGGGGGAATGGATGAAACTGCAAGCGTTAATCAGGAATACTCAACCCCAGGCGGTGATTCAAGCGAAGATCAGTTTAGCATACTCGGATTTAGGCAAAAAACCGGAAGCGATCGCCGCCTTCCAAAACGCCGTTACCCTCGCTCAGTCTGCTGATATTGAGGTGAAGCGGCAAATGTTTATCCAAGGAGCCATCCTTTATGAAGCCTTGGAGGAGCCTGAACAGGCAATTTACTTTTTAAAACAAGCGCAAGTGGATTCTAATGCCTTCCTCAGCACCCTTGACGATTCCCCCCAACAGGCGGCAATTCTCACTTTCCTTGGAAAACTGAACGCCCAGATGGGTAACACGCAAGCAGCACTAACCGATTATAACGAAGCGTTGAAGTTAGCAAAAGACATGGGAAATCCCGCCTTAGAAGCGGATGCCCTTTATAGAATTGCCGAAGTAGAACGCAAGGCAAATAATATTTCAGCGGCGCTCACTAAATTAGAAACTGCTTTAGAAATTGTCGAAGGGTTAAGAACAGAAATCGGCGATTTAAGCTTACGGGCATCTTATTTTGCAACGGTACAGGATTATTATGATCTGTATATTGATCTATTAATGCAATTACATCAAACTAATCCCAATCAAGGTTATGATGTGCAAGCATTACACGCCTCTGAACGGGCGAAAGCGAGAACCTTATTAGAATTATTAGCTTTAGCAAATGCCGATATTCGTCAGGGGGTAGATTCGCAACTCTTAGCGCGAGAACAAACGTTACAACGACAATTTCAAAGTTTAGAAGAACATCGTCTACATTTATTTAGTGAAAATGCGCCCCCCGAACAAATCCAAGCCTTAGAACAGCGCCAACAGGAACTTTTACAACAATATCGAGAGTTACGAACTCAATTGCAAGCCACTCCTAACCGTTATGCTAATTTAACTCAACCTCAACCGTTAACGTTAAAAGAAATTCAGGAACAAGTTTTAGACGATCAAACAATCTTATTGCAATATGCGTTAGGCAAAGAACAAAGTTATGTTTGGGCGGTTACGAAAAATAGCATGACCAGTTATCAACTACCAGGACGTAAAGAAATTGAAACGTTAGGAAAAGACATGATCAGGGCTTTAACATCTCCTAGAGAACGAATTCGCCTCAATACATTAGCAACCGTCGGTAATCAATTAACCGCCTTAATTTTAAATCCCGTCGCTAGTCAATTAGAAAATAAGCGATTATTAGTCGTTGGAGATGGGATTTTACATTATATTCCTTTTTCGGCTTTACCCATCCCCCAAGCCTCCCCCTCAGAAGAGTATCAACCGTTAATTCTGCAACACGAAGTTGTTAATTTACCCTCAGCGTCTACCTTAGCGGTCTTGCGCCAAGAAACAGCAACTCGTCCCCGTCCCTCAAAAACCGTTGCTATTTTAGCTGATCCGGTGTTCAGTCCCGATGATGACCGAGTGAACGCTAAAAATAGTTCCCAGCTTGAAGAAGGAATGGTTGAGGCGGTTCAAACGGTTACTCGCGCCGCCGGAGATTTAGGGGTCAGTTGGGATCGCTTAACGGCAACCCGTCGGGAAGCGGAAGCCATTATGGGGTTAGTCAGTGAGACTCAACGAAGTCAGGCGTTGGATTTCCAAGCCAACCGAGAAATGGCGACCAGTTCCCAACTGAGTCAATATCAAATTATCCATTGGGCGACTCATGGGTTTGTGAATAGTCGTAACCCGGAGTTATCAGGAATTGTCATGTCTTTAGTCGATCAACAGGGCAATTGGCAAAATGGTTATTTGCGATTAAATGATATTTATAACCTGAATTTACCCTCGGAATTAGTGGTATTAAGTGCCTGTCAAACGGCTTTAGGTAAAAATATTCGTGGCGAAGGGTTAGTGGGGTTAACACGGGGGTTTATGTATGCGGGAACGCCTCGCGTTGTGGCGTCGTTATGGTATGTGGATGATGTGGCGACCGCAGAATTAATGACGAAGTTTTATCAAGCGATGTTGTCTCAAGGGTTAACTCCCAGTGCGGCGTTACGGGCGGCGCAGTTAGAAATGTGGAACAATGAAGAATGGCGATCGCCCTATTTTTGGGCTGCGTTTACCTTACAAGGAGAATGGCGACCTTCTGGAAATCGTTAATAGATGATCCCTAAACCCCACGTAGAGACGTTGCATGCAACGTCTCTACACAATAAAGATGTGTAGCAAACATTTAAAGATTTCATATTACACATATTAAGAATAGTAAAACGTTAAAATGCTGAATTTGTCAATAGCAATTAAAGAAGTTAAAACTAAAATTAATCCGGTTATTTTGTGGGTTATTGTCAGTTCAATTCTGTTATTTTTTTCTAGTAGTTTACGTAATGCCTTGTTTCAATCCAATGCTTATGATTTAGGCATTTTTGATAACGGGGTTTACTTAATTAGTCAAGGAAAAGAACCCTACGTTACCTTTAGAGGATTGCATATTTTAGGGGATCATGCGGCTTATATTCTCTATTTTATCGCATTCTTTTATAAGATTTATCCTGATGTTCATTGGTTACTGGGGATTCAAGCGATCGCCTTATCCCTCGGTGCATTACCCACCTATTCTTTAGCAAAAGAAGCGGGATTAAAAGAAACCCAAGCCCAAGGAATGGCGTTGGTTTATTTGCTGTATCCCTTAATTTTTAACCTTAATTTATTTGACTTTCACCCCGAAGTGATTGCTTTACCTGCGATTTTATATGCCGTTTTAGCAGCGAGAAAAAATAATACTCTCGGATTTATTATTGCTTTGATTATTATCTTAGGCTGTAAAGAAGTTTTATCGTTAACCTTAATAGGGATGGGGTTTTGGTTATTTATCTTTGAAAAAAAACAACGGTATGGGGCGATCGCATTTTTCTTAGGAATGATTTGGTTTTTCGTCTCCACAGAATATATTATCCCCCACTTTTCCCAAGCACCGCCTATTGCTGTTGGCGTTTATAGTTTTTTAGGAAATTCTCTTTTTGAAATTACCCTAAATATTATCCTAAAACCCGGACTGGTTTTATCAAAAATTTTAACCTTAGCGAATTTAGAATAT
>JBMDYE010000066.1:0-12862 GCA_048595135.1 Planktothrix sp.
ACCAATGCGGGAAACGCCGACGGGGGAAATATTACCCTCAGTACCTCCAATTTAGTTGCATTAGAAAATAGCGATATTACAGCGAATGCTCAACAGGGAAAAGGCGGACAAGTACAAATTAATGCTCAAGGGATTTTCGGAACCCAGTTTCGAGAATTTTTAACCCCCGATAGTGATATTACCGCCACCAGTGAGTTAGGGCCAGCATTTAGCGGGGCGGTGGAAATTAGCAGTCCTGAAGTTGACCCCAGTGCAGGGTTAGTGGAGTTACCGACGAATGTTGTTGACCCCACCACGTTAATTGCAGCCCGATGCAGCCGTAATAATGAGAATGAATTTGTAGTCACGGGACGGGGCGGTTTACCTGCAAGTCCCCTGGACGCCTTGAGTGGTGAACCCACCCTTGCGAATTGGATTGAAGCCGTTGAACAGTCACCCGTAGAGGCGAAGCATTCGGCAGATAACTTATCGGGTTTGAGCAGAGATTGTCCCCCCAAGGCGTCGCCCGTACCCAGTCACCCGTCAGTAGAGACGCGCCCAGGCGAAGCCATACCGAAGGTGATTGGCGCGTCTGTACCCAGTTATCAGTTAAGACCGTCGCCTATTGGGAATTCTGACCCCTTAATTGAAGCACAGGGTTGGATTGTCAGGGCGGATGGAGTCATTGAATTAGTTGCTAATCCTCCTGAATACAGTCACTCCTCACCCGTCACCAGTAATCAGTGTTCAGTAATCACTAATCAGTAGTAGGGGCGAAGCATTCGGGTAGTAATCTAGGAGAAAAACCGATAAGTTACCTGCCGAATGCTTCGCCCGTACAGTAATCAGTAATCAGTAATCAGTAATCAGTAATCAGTAATTACTGCTTCTTCTCTATTCCCTAATTCTTAATTCTTAATTCTTAATTCTTAATTCTTAATTAAACTATTTAATAATTGAACTAATTGTCGCAGTTGAATGGGTTTGGCGAGATATTCGTTAGCGCCTGCATTGATACATTTTTCGCGATCGCCTGGCATCGTTAAAGCGGTTAATGCAATAATCGGAATATGAGCCGTTTCTGGACAGGAACGAATCTCACGAATCGCCGTTAAACCGTCCATTTCCGGCATTTGAATATCCATCATAATCAATTGTGGTTTCAAAGTTTGAGCTTTTTCAACCGCTTCAATCCCATTCACCGCCACCTCTAAATCAAACCCTTTCGCCTGTAAATAATTAAATAAAGTCCGGACATTATCCGGGTTATCTTCAGCCAAAAGAACGCGAATCCGTTCTGAAGTTTGGGAAGTAGAATTAAACGAAAGGGGATGTCGCGACAGTTGAGATCGGGTTGTCGGCACAGATTCTTCCCAATTAAACGGTTTCCAAGGTAATCTCACCGTAAAACAACTGCCTTTTCCGGGTTCGCTTGTGACTCCAACGGTTCCTCCGTGCATTTCCACTAATTTTTTCACTAAAGCTAATCCTAACCCCGTTCCTTCATAGCGCCGGGATAAACGACTATCCACCTGCATAAAAACTTGAAATAATTTACATTGATCTTCTGGAGCAATCCCAATTCCGGTATCAATCACCGAAAAACGAATCGATTGTTCGGCTTGATTTCCTCGAACTTCCAAACGAACTCGCCCCCCTTCTGGGGTAAATTTAACGGCATTATTAAGCAGATTAATTAAGACTTGACGCATTCGGCGCTCATCCACCTCTAAAGGTTCTCCCACATCTTCAATGTGATAAGTCAAGCGAATATTTTTTTGATAAGCTTGTTGTTTCACAAAACTTAAACTGTGTTGACAAAGCTCATTAACTGAAACCGGAGATTTTTCTAATTCTAATTTTCCCGCTTCAATTTTAGACAAATCCAAAATATCATTAATCAATTCTAACAAATGCTTTCCATTGCGATAAATGGTTCCTAACGCTTGATGTTGTTGTTCATTTAACGGCCCAAACGTTTCTTCTTGCAACACTTCCGACATCCCTAAAATGGAATTCAAGGGCGTGCGAAGTTCGTGACTCATATTCGCTAAAAATTCATCTTTGAGGCGAGATGCACGGGCGAGTTGAAGATTAGCAACGGCGAGTTGTTCATTAGATTTTTGCAGTTGACGTTCAGCTTCTTTCCGTTCACTAATATCCCGACATAAACAAATAACAATTCCCCCTTCTGCTAACGTGAGGGAAACTTCTTGGTGAAAGGTACTGCCATCTTGACGAGTTGCAACAGCTTCTCCTTGCCAATGTTGATGTTGAGTTAAATGGGGAAAAACTTCTTGTTCCAATCGTTGATTTTCTGAGTTTGAATATAACACTCGCCAACTTTTTCCGAGTAACTCTTCTGGGGAAGAATAGCCAAATAATGCCAGATGGGAACGGTTAACATAAATATATTGATCGTCTCTTAAAATTCCAATTCCATCAATAGATGCTTCAACCGCCTCTAACGTTTGTTTGAGATTTTCTTCGGTTGCTAAACGTTGCCGTTCTGCTCGGTCTGCTTCAATTAAATGACTACAAGTGGCAATAAAAGGTTGTATATAATCCAGGGTTTCTTGATTGTAACCTCCGGGTCGATTGGCAACCGCTACAATTCCTAATAATTCTTTATGGCTATGAAACGGAATTCCTAAAAACGAATTTAGGGGGGGATGGGCATCCGGTACACCGCCCCGGCGTGGGTCGGTGTTGGGACTATTGGCAATGACAGGTTGACCTGTTTTGACCACCGCCCCAAATAAGTTGTTCATATTCTCAAATCTCATACCCTTTTTCAGGGTTTCTTCATATAATTTTTGAGTCGTGTCATTCCATTGTTGGGGGGTTAGGGCGTGAGTTTTAAAATGGGGAATTCCTTTTTGCTTCAGATAAATTTTTTCTAAGTAAGGACAACCATTATCTGCATAGTAAACCTCCCCAATAAACCCATATTCACTGTTAGTCAGTTCTAAAATATCACCCAGCAAATGATCAAATAAAAGATGATGATTATTATCAATAATATATTTAGCTTGCGCTTCACTAATGGCTTTGAGAATTTGGTTACTTTCCGATAATTCTAGTTCAAATTTTTTCCGATCCGTAATATCCATACGGATCGCTAAATATTGAAAGGGTTTCCCTTGTTCATCTAAAAAGGGTACAATCGTTGTATCAACCCAATAAAACTCTCCATTTTTAGTTTTATTTTTAATTTCCCCTTTCCAAACTTTTCCATTTTTAATGGTTGACCACATTTCTTTAAAAAAAGACGGAGGATGATAACCGGAATTCAGAAATTTATGGGTTTTTCCTAAGACTTCTTCTCGGGAATATTGGGAGATTTTGCAGAAGTTGTCATTGGCATAAGTAATTATCCCTTGCTGATCCGTAATGGCGACAATGGCGGATTGATCGAGCGCAAATTTTTGAAACTCGACTTCTCTTAATGCGACTTGTTTGGCGAGTTCTGCGGCTTTGCGATCGGTAATATTTTGGGCGATTCCAATAATTTGTATGGGTTTTCCTTGTTCATTCCGTTTGAAGACTCGATCATGGCTGGCTAACCAATAGCACTCTCCGTTTTGATTTAAAACTCGATATTCGATATACCCTCCTTCTGGAGAAATCAAATCTAACGTATAATTTCTTAGATGTTCAATGATCGGGTTTTGATCATCAGGATCAATCACAGTCTCAATCATTTTATTCCCCATTAAAATCAATTGTTCAGGGGTATAATTAATCAATTCTATTGAAGCTTGGCTAACATAGTGAAATTGTTCTTCAACTAAATCAAAAATATATAAAATATTCGGATTACTATCGGCAATATTTTCAATAAATTGTTCTCGTTCTTGAAGGGTTTTAACTAATTCGGCTTGTTCAACCGCAATCCCGACTTGATCGGCAATTTCTCTTAATAATTCCGTTTCAAATTCTGTCCATTGTCGGGTGCTTTGGCAATGATGAGCAATAATAAATCCCCATAACTTCTTCGGTGTAATAATGGGAACTACTAATTTTGCTTTCACTTGGAACTGGTCTAAAAATTCACATAAACAGGGGGTAGATTCTTGATACGATTGAACATCATGGATCGCTTTCACTTGACCTTGACGATACAATCGTTGATACTGCTGCGGAAAAACTTCTTCTGAAAAATCAACATTTAAGATGGAATTCCACTGGGGTAAAACCCCTTCAGCGATCGCTTTTCCTGTCCCATTGTCAAAGACCCTATAAATTAACAGGCGATCGCATTGCAAAATTTTTTGCACTTCTTCAACGGTGGTTTGTAAAATTTGATTCAAATCTAAAGATTGACGAATTTTTAAAGCGATTTCTGCAAATAAACGGGATTTTCGTTCAGCCCGTTCTAACTTCGCGGTACGTTCTAAAATTCTTTGTTCTAAATCTTGATTTAATTGTCTTAATTCGGCTTCCGCTTTTTGGCGTTCCTGAAGTTCGGTTGTTGCCTGATAATAAAGTTGAGATTGTTGAATTGCCAAAGACAGTTGCACGGCAATTTCATCTAATAATTCTAACTCTTGTTGCTGCCAATTTCGGGGCGCGGAACATTGATGGGCAATTAATAACCCCCAAATTTGATTCTCAGATGCCCAAACTCGGGTTTTACTCATCAAGGGAACCACTAATTTCGCTTTAACTTGAAGTTGATGAATGAATTGTTGATAACAGTCATTAAAATCCGTTTCTTCAATATTATTCACAACGCTTTTATAACCCTGTAAATACTGTTGAAGTTTTCCAGTTTTCAGACAGGGATCATGTAACGTCGATCCTAAACTTGCTGTCCATCCTTCTCCAACGGATTCTGCAACAATTTTCCCATTTAATTCGGAATCCAATTGATAAACTAAAACCCGATCGCATTGAAGAAGCAACCGCACATCCGCCGTCGCCGTATTCAGAATTTCTGATAAATTCAACGATTGACGAATACGAACGGCAGTAAAATATAGTAATTGCTCCCGTTGCGCTTGGCGAAATAAGGTGACTTCTGGCTGTTGAGTATCTGGGGTAAAATCCGTTTGAATGGGGTCAGGAAGGGGAAGATCCGAAATAGTTCTCCGTTGAGTATCGAGTTGTTTTTCCATGGCTAAGGAAGTTTCTGGCGGCTCAACGGCATTGATCACGTCTAAAATTTGAGCCGCCGTCACGATCCCTTGCAATTCCCCCAGTTCCCCAACAATGGCAATTTGCTCAATTCGGGTTTGCTGCATCAAACTCAGACCCATCAACAAAGAATCTTGGGGTTTGAGGCAAAAAACCGGGGTACTCATCACCTCAAGAGCGCTTAAGTGCCAGTCTAAACCGAGCATTTGGAATTGCAGTAAATCCCGTTGTGTCATGAAACCAACGGGAACCCAGATGGGTTTTCCCTCTTCGCCCTGTTCTTCCCCCAAAATCACCCGACTCACCCGTTCTTCGTTCATCTGCTGCGCCAGTTCTAACAAAGATGCGGTGGGGGGGGCTTGCGCCACCGGGGAGATGATCACATCTTCGAGGGTGCGACATTGCAGTAAATCAATCAGGTGTTGGGTCTGCTGTAAGCTGCGATCGCTAACCAGACCGCTCAGTTTTCCCTGTTCATCCACTAAGGGTAAATAGTCAATTTGATGCTGTTGAAGGAACTCGGCGGTGGCTCTCACATCCTTAAATTCTGATTGTCTAAGGGTGATGACGGGAGAGATCATCACTTCACGGATTTTTAGTTGTTCCCAAGAATAAGGTTGATTCACCAGTGTCATTAAATTTTCTGGTGTTAAGATTCCCACAGGTTGATGATCTTCAACCACAATTACACAAGTGGAATACAACTGAAGTTGGGTCACCACCTCTGTGAGCAACGCCTCTGGTGTCACGCTTAAAGGGATAGGAAGGGTTGCCTTTTGCAATGCAAAGGCAGCAACTACATCGGAAGAACTGGGCATCTTTAACCTCTTCAGTCTGGAATAGCGGGAGGATTAACATGGGGAAGAAGTCAGACTAAAATTGTTAAGTCTGGTGTTCTGTTGAGTCTGGTAATTCAAAGGTGAAAATTGCACCTTGAGGTTGATTATCGCTTACAGAAAGATAACCATTGTGGGCATCAATGACCATTTTACAAAACGCTAATCCTAACCCAGTTTGAGCCACATTTTCAAAGCGTTGGCCAATTTCAAACTTCTGAAAGATACTTTGTTTGAGTTCGGCTTTAATTCCCTGACCCCAATCTTTGACGTGAACCTTCACCGTATTGGTGCGGGTTGGATGTTCTATTTCTATAATAACTTGACTTTGTTTTGGTGCAAACTTAATCGCATTATTTAAAAGATTTTCTAACACTCGTTGGATTAAATCACTATCCGCAATTACCCATCGTTCACTCTCAGGAATTTGAACCGTTAGTTCAATTTGTTTTTTAATTGTTGCGGGTGAAAATTCATAAACAACGCTCTCAATAATATCTCTAAGATTGGTTGGTTTAGGATTAAGTAAATCTTTTCCTGATTCTAACTTAGCCATTAGTAAAAGCGAATCGATCATCGAATTTAAACGCTGTCCTGATTGCTCAATTTGATTCAACTTTTGAATTTGTTTGACCGTTAGGGAGGTTTGTTTTAACAGTTCTGAGGCTAATAAAATTGTAAAGATTGGGGTTCTTAAATCATGGATCACCGCATGAGCCATATCTTCCCGCAATTGTAGCAATTGTTCAAGCTTGCGATTGGATTGTTCTAGTTGATCATACTGTTTTTTAATCCGTAGCATGGCTCGGACTCTGGCTCGAACTTCGACACTGCTAACGGGTTTAGCAATAAAATCATCCGCCCCAGCATCTAAACATTGGGCTAATGTTTCCTTAGAATTAAGGGCTGTAATAATAATAATAGGAATAGGGTGCCACTCAGGAACTTGTTTAATTTGGCGACAAATTTCTATGCCATCACAATCGGGAATCATTAAGTCTAATATAATTAGATCCGGTAAACTAGATTCTAGGAATTTGATCGCTTCAACTCCATTCGGAGCATAATTTAACTGATGTCCTTCTTTAAAAAGAATTCCTTCTAAAACATCAAATACATCCGGTTCATCATCTATAATTAAAATAGGATTCTTCGTATTCATATTTAATTTTAATTTAGAGACCAAGAGCAGGGGGAGACAAGGGGACAAGGGGAAGGAGAGAGAAATTTCATTACCCATTGCCCATGACAAGAGTGCCTATTCCCTAATTCTTAATTCTTATTTCTTATTTCTTAATCCTTAATATAGTTGCTCCTATGATTAATATACCCAGTAACCAATCACCCCAACGCACATATAAAGTTTGGGTTTGGCGTCGGTAAATTTGATCGGTATGGAGTTCATAGGTGTTTTGTCCAGACATCCAAAGCGTTCGTCCGTGAGGGTCAACAATTGCAGAATATCCTGTATTTGTCGCACGGACTGCCCAACGATCCGTTTCAATAGCTCGCATCACATCTTGAGCATGATGTTGAGCTAACATTGAACTAGAATAGTGAGCATCATTAGAAGCCGTTAAAATAAATTCTCCTCCCTCTTGCGCTTGTCTACGGAAATGTTGAGCAAAAGCAGAATCATAACAAATCCCGACAATTGCTTGACCGAAAGGCGTCTTAAATTGTTGATCAGGTTGCCCGTGTATCAAACCCGCGTCTAACGGGGATAAACGCTTAATAAATTTTCCTAAAATTTCTGTGAACGGAATAAATTCCCCTAAAGGAACTAAATTTACTTTATCATATTGGCTGATAATTTCACCCTCACCATTGATAGTAAATAAGCTATTGGTATATCCTCCTTCTTTTAAGGCAAAACTTCCCAGCCAAGCTGTTACATTTTTTTGTAAAATCGCCTGATAAAATGAACTTTTGTGACGTTGATTAGAATCTGTCCAGAAAAAAGGTAAAGCACTTTCAGGCGTTAAGACCGCATCTACCCCTTGATCTGCCAGGGTGATATATCCAGTGGTATAACCATTTAACGCTTTAATAAAGCCTTGGTAATCTAATTTAATCTCATTGGGAATATTACCTTGTATTAATCCCACCTTCAACGCCTGTTCTGACGAATCCCGTAACGGTTGCTGATATAAACTCAACCCAATACTATGAACGGTGACAAAGAAAATGAGCGCCAATCCCAACAATAATCGGTTAGCTGGATTAAAACTATTTTTTTCTTGAAAACTAATAAATGCTTCTGCAATTAATCCATTAACGATTAATAAAGAAGCTGTAATTGTTGTTGGGCCAGAAATTTGTCCTAAATGTAAAATAACTAAATTTCCAAAGCTTTGGGTATAAGATAAAGAAGACCACCATAAGGCACCGGAACTCCAAATTGATTCCAATCCACACCATAAAGCAGTGCCAATTAAAATCCGAGTTAATGCTAAGATAACGGGATTTTTTTCTGGGTATTTAGAAAAGCTAAAGGGAGAACTTGGAGGAGATAAAAAAATCAATAATCCTGTCCAAACAATTGTTAAAGCGGTTCCCCATAGGGTAATAAAAACCCAACAAAAAAGTGCGATCGCTAAACTCGCTAACCAAGGAACACCCAACCAAGTCATCGGATGAATTCCAGTAATCCAAGATAGGGAGATTCCATAATAACCAATTCCCCACACCAAGGCAAATAAAAATGGCAAACGAGGAATTTTTTGACCTTTGCTTTTTTCCTTCCCGACGGTTGCGTTAGCATCCGCTTTAATCGACCCTAAACTATTGACCCACAACGGAACAAACGCCACCCAACCGAATAACCATAACCCCATCGGTTCGGCGGCAATTCCCATCAAAATCCCACCCAATAAAGTTAATAATAAACTGTATAAAACTTGACGATTCATTCAGTAATCAGTAATCAGTAATCAGTAATCAGTAATCAGTAATCAGTAATCAGTGTTTCTTCCCTATTCCCTATTCCCTAATTCTTAATTCTTAATTCTTAATTCTTAATTCTTAATTCTTAATTCGATTTATTCTTCTTCAGTGTTTGTTGTTTCGTTTCCTTCAAGATGGGTTGTTTCGTTTTCTTCAGTAGAAGCAGGAACAACAGCAACAGCAACGATCGCATCT
This sequence comes from Planktothrix sp., assembly GCA_048595135.1. Lineage (GTDB taxonomy): Bacteria > Cyanobacteriota > Cyanobacteriia > Cyanobacteriales > Microcoleaceae > JBMDYE01. The sequence continues at coordinate 9,096 of JBMDYE010000066.1, forward strand.
TCTTCATCTAAGCGCTGAACGCGAACCCCGGTTGCATTACGAGACTGTAGGGGAATCGCTTTCACCACTTGACGAATAATAATACCACGACCTGTAATTAACATTAGCTCGTGATCTTCATTCACCACTTGTAAAGCGACCACTTCATCTTTGCGAACACGAGATTTAAACTTGGTTGCCATAATTCCTTTTCCGGCTCGATTTTGCAAGCGGAATTGAGCAACAGGAACCCGTTTTCCATAGCCATTTGCGGTTACGACTAAAACCGATAATCCCTGACTATTTTCTTCCGTTAATACTTCCGTTTCTGTTTCCAGATCTTCAGAAGTTTCTGTCACATTAGGGATTAATTCTTCATCGGTTTCGGCTTCTTCTGCCTCCGCTTCAGCCAGATTAGAAACAATAGAACTGGGCAGAATATCCATACTAATCAGGGTATCTTCCGCTTTTAATTTCATGGCTTTAACACCCCGCGTTGCCCGTCCTAATGGACGCAATTGTTTATCATTCGCCTTGAAATGAATTGCCATCCCTTGACGAGACCCGATGATCACGCCATCATCTACTTTAGCCCGTCTCACCCAGCGAAGTTCATCCCCTTCTTCTAAGGAAATCGCGATTAAACCATTGGTTCTAATATTACTAAAAGCGGATAATTGTGTTTTTTTAATAAATCCACCTTTGGTTAACATCACCAAGTATTCATCATCGGTAAATTCGCTAACATGAACCACTGAAGTGATCCGTTCATTTTTGGGAATCGGCAACATTTGGACAATGGGAACCCCTCTAGCCGTTCGAGAGGAAACCGGAATTTGATAAGCTTTGAGACTGTAAACGACGCCGCGATCGCTAAAGAATAAAACACTATCATGATCGCAACAGGTAATGAAGTGATCAACGCCGTCATCTTCCTTCATTTTCGTACCTTGTTTGCCTTTTGTCGCTCGACTTTGAGCATCAAAAGTATTGACAGGCATCCGTTTAATATAGCCTTGTTCCGTTAACAGAATAATCGCTTTTTCATTGGCAATTAAATCGGTTTCGTCCAGTTCTCCTTCCGTTTGTTCAATAATCGTTTTGCGGGGTGTACTGAACTTTTGTTTGATTTCTAACGCTTCGTCTTCAACAATAGTAAGAATCCGTTCCCGTCGCGCCAAAATATCTTCTAAATCGGCAATTTTGGTTTGCAGTTCTTGGTGTTCCTGCTCAATCTTTTGCGCTTCTAGGGCAGTTAATCGACGTAACTGCATTTGTAAAATGGCATCGGATTGTTGTTCCGATAACCCATAGGTTGTCATTAATTCTTGTTTGGCGGTGGGGATATCAGCCGCATGACGAATTAACGCAATAATCGCATCTAAATTTTCTAATGCGATTAATAACCCCTGTAATAGATGATCCCGTTCTTGCGCTTTTCTGAGTTCGTATTCGGTACGGCGGCGGATGGTTTGTTCCCGGAATTCTAAGAACACTTCTAAAAAGCGTTTCAGAGTTAATAGTTCCGGTCTAGCATTTACCAACGCCAACATATTCGCCCCAAAATTGGTTTGTAGAGGCGTTTGTTTGTAGAGGTTATTGAGAACAACACGGGGATAAGCATCGCGTTTCAGTTCAATGACAATTCGCATTCCGTCGCGATCGCTTTCATCCCGAATATCAGAAATGCCCTCTAATTTCTTATCATTAACCATTTCGGCAATCCGTTCAATTAATGCCGCTTTATTGGTTTGATAAGGCAATTGAGTAACAATAATCGCTTCGCGATCCGGGCGTCCTGGATGTTCAATGGTTTCAATAGAAGCCACCCCCCGCATCGTAATTGATCCGCGTCCTTCGGTATAGGCTTCTTTAATTCCAGATTTCCCTAATATTTTTGCGCCTGTGGGAAAATCTGGCCCCGGAATATATCTCATTAATTCCGGATTGGTAATCTCAGGATTGTGAATTAATGCCACTAATCCATCGACTAATTCCCCTAAATTATGAGGCGGAATATTGGTTGCCATTCCCACCGCAATTCCCGATGATCCATTGAGCAAGATTTGGGGAATTCGGGATGGTAAAACCAGGGGTTCCTGTTGAGAACCATCAAAGTTATCGCCAAAATCGACGGTTTCCGCATCAATATCCCGTAACAGGGACTCGGTGGTTAAGGCTTTCAAACGGCATTCGGTGTATCGCATGGCCGCGGGTGGATCGTTATCGACGGAGCCAAAATTACCATGCCCATCAATTAAAGGTTCGCGCATTGAAAAGTTCTGCGCCATCCGCACTAAAGCGTCGTACACGGCGACATCCCCGTGAGGATGATATTTACCCAGTACCTCCCCCACCACACGAGCGCATTTCCGAAACGGGCGATCAGGAGTCAAGCCGAGTTCGTTCATTGCATAGAGAATGCGACGATGGACAGGTTTTAATCCATCCCGTGCATCTGGCAGCGCTCGTCCTACAATCACGCTCATCGCGTATTCTAGGTAAGATTGCTGCATTTCCCAACGCAGATCGGTCGGGACAATTCTCGACTCAGAGGTACTCATACCTTAACAAACTCCATTACAATGATTAGCAATTAGCGGTCAGCCTTCTGTTATTTAAGTTCAGCTAGGTTTAAGACATTTGTTTTTAACATTCAGCACTCAAATTTCAGTGATTAATTGTTAGCATTTAGCTATTAGATTTTAGTTAACTGAATTTTGAATCCGACTGACGGCTAACTGAGTCTGAACGGGGTGAACCCGCCCCTACCAAGGCTGACTGCTAACGGCTTCAAAAAATAGCGACTAATGCTTAAAATTATATCATAATTTGCCCTGTTATTGGGGGGTAAAATTTTGAGATTTGGATTAAAAAAAACCTTGACAAATGCTAAAAGTTATTTATTCTGACGAATTCCTCAAACATAAAACCGGATTATTCCACCCTGAACGCCCAGAACGGTTAATTGCCATTGTCAATGCGCTGAAAGCGACCTCTTGGGCAGAGCAGATTGAATGGCAGTCTCCAACTCCTGTAGAAAAGCGGGAAAACTTGATTCAGGAGATGTTAACAACGGTTCATACCCAGGATCTGCTCCAACTGGTGCAAGCGATCGCTGCGCAGGGAGGTGGCTATGTCGATGGAGACACTCCCATGTCGGCGGAAAGTTATGATGTGGCGAGGTTAGCGGTGAGTGCTTGGTTAGATGGGGTGGAACAAGTTTTGGCAACGGGACGCCCTGCTTTTATTTTAGCGCGTCCCCCTGGACATCATGCCGAAGCCAATCGGGGCATGGGATTTTGTTTATTTTCTAATGCGGCGATCGCGGCTTACTATGGGCTGCGTCAACCGGGGGTGGAAAAAGTCGCGATTTTAGATTGGGATGTCCATCATGGGAATGGAACCCAAGCGTTAGTGGAAGATCATCCCCAAATTGCCTATTGTTCGATTCATCAATCTCCCTGTTACCCAGGAACCGGATATCCTGAAGAACGCGGCAGTTACAATAATGTCCTGAATATTCCCATGTCACCCGGTAGCACGATAGAGTTATACAAACCTGCTTTTGAACGTCAAATCCTCCCATTTTTAAGGGATTTTCAACCAGATTTATTAATTATTAGTGCTGGATATGATGCGAACGCCGATGATCCGTTAGCGAGTATTTCTCTACAACCCCAAGATTACGGACTCTTTACCGAATACTGTTTGCAAGTCACTCCTCGCCTTCTATTGGGACTCGAAGGCGGTTACGATTTACCCAGTCTCTCCCAGTCCGTTGTCGC
>JBMDYE010000067.1:0-11589 GCA_048595135.1 Planktothrix sp.
ACTGATGACTGAAGATGAGTATAAATCAGGATATTCCGAGTGAGTTTTGGCAGGGTGTTGAAGAATTTAATCAACAGGATTTTTATGCCTGCCATGATACCTTAGAAGCGATCTGGATGGAAGCTTTAGAACCGGATAAAAAATTTTATCAAGGAGTGTTACAAATTGCGGTTGGATTGTATCATCTGAGTCAAAAAAATTGGAAAGGGGCAGTGATTTTAATGGGGGAAGGACTGGGAAGATTAAATTATTATTATCCTGATTATAGCGGAATTAATGTTGAAAAATTAATGAATGATACAACAATTTTGTTAAAGGCTCTACAACAAGCGGGAGAAGAAAAGGTGGCTGATTTTTTAATTTTGATGACACCCGATGGCAGTCTTGAAGGCGTAAAACTTCCTAAAATTGAAAAAATGAGTGAATAAATTATCTTAAACCCTAGCACCCATTCGTTGTTCTAGTTTGTCGAGTACCGTACTCATTTCTTCACTAATCTTTTTCAAATCCTCAAGTTCTTGGTAAGCTAAATTAAGTTTTTTTTCCATTTTATACTGGATAATTTTGTGAGCGCTTTGATGTAATTGTTGATGTAACTTTTCTAAAAAAAAGATATCGGTAAAATTGCTATATTGCATCAACCCTTGAGCATAAAGCCACCGTCCTAAATAACATTGTTGAGCGCCGATAAAACTGACTTCAGGAAGATGGGCTTGCTGGTCGGTGAGAAAACTCCTAAGTTTGATATTCCAAAGACAGTGTTGTGATTTGACTAAAGAAAAGTCAATCATGATTTTATCCCCTCTAATAACCTAGTCTACTAATTATCTCTAATTCCATCTCTAAAAGATAATAATTTTAGGAAAAATTTACAGTTTAGAGTCTTGACTTGACTCTCAAAGAAAAAATTGCGTCAAATTCCGGTATAGTATTCGAGAGGTTTGAAACAATGTGTAAATTAAGATGACTAAATTACGGGTAGGACTATTATTTGGTGGGCGTTCCGGTGAACATGAAGTTTCCATTAGTTCCGCTCGCGCGATCGCCAACGCCTTAAAAACAGGTGAAAACGTTAATAAGTATGAATTACTACCCGTTTATATTCAGAAAAATGGCGTTTGGCAACCTCCTGATCTTGCTCAACAAGTGTTAGAGTCGGGAAAACCGTTATTAGGGAATGAAACGATTTCTAACCCCGCTGAGTTAATTCCTCAAAACATTAATTTAGCAGAAATAGACGTTTGGTTCCCCATTTTACACGGCCCCAATGGAGAAGATGGAACCCTTCAAGGTTTATTAACTTTAATGCAAGTTCCCTTTGTCGGTTCAGGGGTATTAGGATCGGCAATTGGGATGGATAAAGTGGCGATGAAAATGGCATTTGCTCAAGCTGGTTTACCCCAAGTTAAGTATAAATTAGTCACGCGATCGCAAATTTGGTCAAATCCTTGCGTTTTCCCTAAACTTTGTGATCAATTAGAAGCAGAACTCGGCTATCCTTGTTTTGTTAAACCTGCAAATTTAGGATCATCCGTTGGGATTTCTAAAGTTAGAAACCGTCAAGAATTAGAAACCGCTTTAGACAATGCCGCCAGTTATGATCGTCGCATTATTGTCGAAGCAGGAGTGGAAGCGAGAGAATTAGAATGTGCCGTATTAGGCAATGATCAACCCCAAGCGTCTGTTGTTGGAGAAATTACCTTTAATAGTGATTTCTATGATTATGAAACCAAATACACCGAAGGCAAAGCGGATTTATTTATTCCGGCAAAAGTCAGCGATGAAATTGCCAATAAAATTAAAGAAATGGCAACTCAAGCCTTCCTCGCCATTGATTGTGCAGGGTTAGGACGAGTGGACTTTTTCTATGTTGAAAAAACCGGAGAAATTTTAATTAATGAAATTAACACCCTCCCCGGTTTTACCGCCACCAGTATGTATCCGCAACTCTGGGCTAATACAGGAATTCCTTTCCCCGAATTAGTCGATCAATTAATTCAATTCGCCTTAGAACGTCACCCTCGTTAACAGTTAACAGTTGATAGTAAGGGGGCTCTTTACCCCCCAGGGCTGTTTCATTGTCGAGCGTAAATTTGTATGACCTCTCCCCCTAACCCCCTCTCCTGCAAGGAGAGGGGGGAATTTTTACTAAGATTAAATTAGCAGTTGTATTTAAAATTATTAATTACTCCCCCTTCCCTTGCAGGGAAGGGGGTTGGGGGGTTAGGTCTGAGGGAGAATATAAAACAGCCCTGCTCTTTACCCCGCCCTTACGCAGTTGACAGTTGATTGAACAGGATTGACCGATTTTGAATTTTTAATGATTCGTTTTTTTCTTCACTGTTCACTGTCAATTGTCAACTTTCCTAATTCTTAATTCTTCAATTCTTCCATCGGTCGAGGATAACAGGGACGACAGGGATTTCCTAAACAAACTTGACCGGGAGGCATACTTTTAAATACACTACTTCGCGCTCCAATTACACTATTAGCGCCGATTTTAACTCCCGCACCGACAAAACAATCTGTTGCGATCCAAACCCCATTTTCAATGATAATGGGAGCCGTTTTTAAACTAAATTTCGGGTCTTTAATATCGTGACTTCCGGTGCATAAATAACTTTTTTGGGAAATAACGCAATGTTGACCCACAATAATTTCATCTAAACTATAAAAAACCACATTATCCCCAACCCAACTATAATCGCCAATTGTTATTTTCCAAGGATAGGTAAATCGAGCCGTCGGACGAATAATCACTCCTTGACCAATTTTTGCCCCAAATAACCGTAAGATTTGACAGCGAATACCATTCAAAGAATGTAACGTTAAAGGAAAAGCGATCGCTTGTACAAACCACCACAGCAAAACAAACCACCCTGGTCTTCCCCGATCATAATCGGATTGATCATATTGTCTTAAATCTACAAATGCTCTTGTTTCTAGGGTTTCATTCATAGTCAATCAGATAAAATCGAATTGATCAGAATTGACAGAATAGAAATCCTGCCAATCCTGTTAATCCTTAAATCCTGTTCCTAATTGGGAGTCACTGAAGGAGTTGGAGAGCTTTTAACCGCTTCTTTGGGAGTCACATTTAATTGACCACCAAATTTTCGCAATTCAAACAATTTAACCCCAATTTGATATTCATATTGACTCAACAAACGCCCATAAATATACCCCGCTTTTCCATCTAAAAATCCTAATCTGAGGAAATAGAATAGAATAAATCGCAAGAGCGGTTTAAAGGGTAAACGTACCCAAATTTTCTTTAAGAAACGCTTGCGCTGAACGGAATCGCCAAATAAATTCGCTCCAATCGTTTTACTATCATCTGCACCCGTTAAAATATTGTAGTAAACCCGCGCTTCCCAATTTGAATAACGGTTGTGTCGTTCAATCCAGTGGAATAAATCCCGAAAATCTTCGTGAAGCATATCCTGTTTCAGGTATCCCACTTGACCGGAAGACATGACAACGTGTTCATGAACTTCATTATCTCCCGTATTCGGAACATCTTCCGTCTGTAAATTTTCATAGCGTCCCAACTTATGTTTAAACAGACGTAAATTCCAATCAGGATATTTTCCCCCATGCCGAATCCAAGTCCCTAAAAAGAACACGCGACGATTAATATAATAGCCCGTATATTCAGGATTTTGAATCACCGTTGCAATTTCATCCCATGATTCCGGGGTAATCCGTTCATCACAGTCTACAATTAACACCCATTCATTTTTAAAGGGTAAGTTTTCTAACGACCAATTTTTCTTTTTCGGCCAGCCGCCTTTGAAATAAAATTGAACTACTTTCGCGCCAAAATTTTCAGCAATTTCTACCGAGCGATCGCTACTTTGGGAATCGACCACAAAAATTTCATCGGCTCTAGCCACACTGGCTAAACAAGCGGGTAAATTAGATTGTTCATTCTTGGCGGGAATGAGAACGGAAACGGGAAGTTTGGATGCAGTAGAGTTCATAGTTAGGGATTAAAATAAACCTAATTTTGGAGAAATTTTTTGGATTGTGACCCAAGACTAAAGGCAAAGCCTTGAGCATTGATGGATAGTGTTTAATCAAGCCATCTGAATCCAAAACAAGATTGATGCTTTTTGCCCCTGCTAGAATTTTAAATCGGTTCAGGGCTAGGGGCGAGAGTTGTTATTTATTTTTTACTGTTCCCTGTCAACGACTGAGAATTAACTAAACCAGAGATCGCTGCACCCAAATAACCAATCTGACCATAAGCATAAACGAAATTATCAAAGCGTTGGGCTGGATCACGAAAGTTTTTAACGGATTTGTACAATCCTCGGAGAATTCGTTCTCCGCCTCGTCTAAATTGTGCCACCCCAGCACGACCTGCTAACTGTTCTCGATAACATTCGCTAATGCCTTGCCACCAGCCTCGCTCCATGAACCAAGCCCGGTTGACTCGTTCCGGTGAAACGTGGTGAGCCACTAACGCTTCTGGGATATAAGCGACTTGCCATCCCTTTTCTAAGGCCAATTCGGTCATTTGTAATTCCTCATTGGAGAGTAAGCGTTTGCCAATGCGACCCAAATTCACATCAAAACCGCCAATTTGCTCTAAAAAGGTGCGACGGATCGAATAATTTAACCCTCTCGGCGTTAAACCGGGATTTTTAATGTCAACCCAGGTATTTCCTAAATCATAAGCACCCAAATTTCCGGCTAAATTGTCCGATAACCAAACCGGAGGTGTGATTCCCTCTGGCCAAATTAATGTCACTTTTCCGCCCGCAACGGCTAATTTTTCTTGGTTTTGATATGCTGAATATAACACTCGTAACCATTGGGGTGTGGCGATCGCATCATCATCTAAATAAGCCAAAATTGGGGTTTGGGTCACGTTTGCCCCCGTATTCCGGGCGACCGATAATCCGGTAACGGGTTCATAGACATAGCGTAATCTCGGATGGGGAAGTCGCGCTTCGACCACTTCACGGGTTTTATCCGTTGAAGCATTATCAACCACAACCACTTCAAACTCTACACCCTCTTGCTGGAGTAAACTATCAATCGCTAAACCGAGGTATTGTTCTCGATTATGGGTACAAATAATCGCAGAAATAACGGGTTCTGACATCGTTAAGACTCCATCCCTTCCAAATTCCAAGGGATTTACAGTTTCCTCTAGCTTAACTGACCTGTATTAGAGTTGCTAGTAGGGGCTTGTGTCCCTCCCCGCCCCAATTAGGTTTCCCCGCCCTGACCAACCAACGGGTTTTGCTTACTAGGTCTGGGCGGGAGAACCCCGCCCCTACGGGTTGGTGACTGAAACACTATTTTCTATTCCCTTTTATTAAAACTAATTTGCTCCTAATAATTGGGTAATTCCCTGAACGAGATCTTCGGGATTAATCGGTTTAGAAAAATGTTTTTGAAATCCAGCATTTAAAGCCCGACGTTGATTAAATTCTCCCGCATAAGCGGTTAAAGCGATCGCCGGAATTTGTCCTCCTTCTTCTAAAGATTTTCTTCTAATCGTCTGTAAAAACATATAACCGTCAATATTCGGCATTCCAATATCACAAATTAATAAATGAGGTTTAAACTGATCCCAAACTTGTAACGCTTCGGAAGCGGAGGTGGCGGTAACGACAGTTGCACCAAACGGTTCTAAAATCACTTTGATTAATTCGCGCATATCCCGTTCATCATCAACAGTTAAAATTCTAATATCTTTTAAATTGATTAATGTTGAAAATGATGGAGAAATCGACAAGCCCTGACAAGCCGTTTCCTTAATCGGTAAATGCACGATAAAGGTCGCGCCTAACCCTTCTCCCTCGCTTTCAACCCTAACAGTTCCCCCATGTAATTCACAAAGATGACGCACAATGGCTAATCCTAATCCTAACCCGCCAAATTGGCGAGTGGTGGTACCATCTTCTTGACGGAAACAATCAAAAACGAAGGGCAAAAATTCTCGATTAATTCCTCGTCCATTATCTTTAACTGTGATTTCAACTTGATGATCAATTTTTTTCAGATACACTTGAACCGTTCCTTGATCGGGGGTAAATTTAACGGCATTTGATAATAAATTCCAGATAATTTGTTGTAATCGTCCGCTATCGCCACTCAGATAACCGACATCAGGAGCGAAAAATGTTTCAATTTTAATATTTTTCGCTTCGGCGGCTAATCTCACCGTTTCCAAGGCGGCTTCAATCGTGCTTTTCAAGCAAACCGTCGCCACATTTAATACCATTTTTCCGCGTAAAATTCGCGAGACATCTAATAAATCTTCAATCAGTTGGGTTTGTAATTTGGCATTCCGTTCAATGGTTTCTAACGCTTTTGTGGTGGTTTTAGCATCAAATTGACGAGATTGTAATAACTTTGTCCAACCTAAAATCGGATTCAACGGCGATCGCAATTCATGGGATAATACCGCTAAAAATTCATCTTTAATTCGATTCGCATCTTGGGCGTGCTGATATAATTGAGCATTATCTAACGCTAACGCCGCCCGATAGGCTAACTCTTCTGCTAACGCTAAATCTGCTTCTGTATAATGATGGGGATTGGGTGAACTTAAACAAAAGGTAACGGTTCCTAACTTACGATGTCGCGCCATTAAGGGTACTGTAATCCAAGATTGCGGTTGAACCCGTTGGAAAAATTGCTGCTGTTCTTCCTCCGGTGCAATACTTTTGATCCAATCAGACGTTACCGTTTTTACTAATAAAGATTTTCCAGAACTTAAAACTTGAGTAACCGGATGATCACAATTGAGAGACAGGACAATATTTTGACAATAACTAAGGTCTTGTTGTTGACAAACATTAAGATTATGGTGATGACAAGCTAAACGTCTTAATAGTCCGTCGGTTCCCACAATATCAAAGAAACAACAATCCCCTAAAGTGGGAACTAATAATTTAGCTAAATTCGTTAAAGTGGTGCGAGAATCTAAGGAACTCACCAAAACAGAACTGGCTTTTGCTAATAATTGTTGTTCTAATTCGTTGCGTTTGCGTTCGGTTATATCCATTAACGTCATTCCCACCCCTAACAATTCACCATTCGGTAAACAAACCGGATAATAATTGGCTAAATAATGTCGTTTATAAACAGAGGGTAAATTCTGACCTCCCAGAGAAACCGGTTCTCCTAAAGTTAAAGGTTGATTTAATAAGGGTTGGTGAGTTGAAATCACCTGGCGTAATTGGGGTTTAATTTCAATGGCATAGGCGGGAATGATTTCCCCTAATTTTTTACCAATCACCTGGTTTACTAATAAACCTTTAACATTTGTATAAGCTTCATTGGCGTGAACATAGCGGAAATTCTGATCAAAAAAGGCAATCCCAATCGGAGAACTGGATAACAACGCTTGTAATAAGGTTTCGCTGCGATGTAAGGCTAATTCCACTTGTTTACGTTCGGTAATATTCACCGCCGCACAGGTAATTCCAATCACTTGTTGCTGATGATTTAATAACGGTTCAACGGTTAAATCAAAACAGAAGGGTTGTCCTTTTGGAGTTACCCAAACTTCCTCACGGGTTCCGATTCCGGTTTTTAACACTCCTCCTTTAATTCGAGTTAGTTTTTCCACATCTTCTGCATGGTCAAATATATCGGTTTCTTGTAAACCAATCATCTCTTCATCGCGGGGATATTGTTCTTTCGGACAGTTATAAATCCAGGTATAACGTAAGTCTTGATCTTGACTAAAAACGGTAATCGGAGAATTTTTCAACGCCACCCGTAACCGTTCTTCACTTTGACGTAATTTGGCTTCCGATTGTTTTTGTTGAGTTAAATCTTGGACAAAAAAGATCCCACTGGAAGAATCCGCAGAAAAAGTTGCGCCACTGACTAAAACGGGAATGGGTTTTCCTGACTGGTGAAGGTAAACTTTTTCATAGGGTTGACTCACACCAAAGGTGCGAATTTCAGCTAAAGATTTGTCATCTAAATGGCCGTATTCAGGGGGGGTTAAATGTTGCCAATTGACTTTTCCTTGTTCGAGTTCTTCCCGACTATAACCGATTAAATTTAATAAGGCATCATTGGCTTCAGTAATATGTCCTTCCTTTGTCCAAACCCCAATTCCCACGGCATTACATTCAAATAAACGACGAAAACGCGCTTCACTTTGGCGTAACGCTTCTTCCGCTTGTTTACGATGGGTAATATCAAGGCTAATTCCTAACATTCTCAACGGGTTTCCCCGTGAATCTAAAATGACTTGACCGAGGGCATTAATCCACCGCCATCCAGAGGGATGCAAAATGCGATATTCTAAATTAATTTCAGTTCCGGTAGTTAAGGAATATTCAATTTCCTGCCTAATCCGTTTTTGATCTTCAAAATGAATTTGAGATAGCCAATTTTCATAGCTGGGAATCCAAGTTTGGGCATCTAAACCAAACAGTAAAAAATGCCCTTCTGACCAAGTAACAGTATCACTGGGAATCACCCAATCCCAAGTACCAGCACTGGCAAGTTTTTGAGCTAATCGCAACCGAGATTCACTTTCCATTAAAGCACTTTCAATGGCTTTGCGATCGCTAATATCTTGAAAATAAATCGATAACCCTTCTCGGCGCGGATAAGCCCGAATTTCTAACCAAGTGTCTCGATAAAATCCTTCCCAAGTAATGGCAATTTTTTGTTGCACAGCCCGTTGCAATTCTGCCCCAATTTGGGTATTAACTAACTTCAGATTATTTTCCCAAAGGGTTTTACCCAATAAGTCGGTGGCAGGTTGTTTAAGAATGCGGGCAGCGGCAGAATTAATATAGGTATACCGCCATTGATTATCAACCGCCACAAAGCCATCGGTAATACTTTCTAAGATATCCATTAAATCCTGTTCTGCAAAGCCCTGAACGCTGCTAGAAGATGAAGGGAATTCAAGTAAGGGTTCAGGAGAATCTGATGGAGAACAGCGTTCACATAAAACCAGGTTAGGTTTAGAAATCTGTTGTTTTGACGTTTCAAAAAAGGTTATTAAAACGCCATCAACTTGTCCGGCTTCACTCCAAATTGGGCTATAAAAGGCGTTAAAATAATGGGGTAGAGAGGCTTGGGTTTGCGGTTTAAAAACTTTAAATGATTGGCGATAATTAGGTTGACCTGTTTGGAAAACAGCTTCAATATCAGAGCAAATTTTAGTGGTTAGAGGAAATTTATAAGTGTGAATGGAGGTTCCGAAGTTTCCGGGGTGGAAACCGCAGGGGAGAAGAGAACAATAGGCATCGTTATACAACTGAATTTGATCCACTCCCCAAATGAGTAACATCGGGGAATGGGACTTTAATAAAGTTCTCAGGGTAGACCGTAGACGCTCAGACCAACTTACCCTTGAGCCTAGAGAAGTCTTTGACCAATCTTTCGATAAAATCAATGCTCCTGTCTCTCCACTCCCAAGGAATAAATTCTGTAAAGAATCAGTTGGTAGTTGAGTCATGGTATTCGTTTCCGGTTGGCTGAATAATGAGGTCATTCTAAGAGGGGTAACAAGCCTTTTTAAACGAGGAGAAAAACACAGGAGAAGGGCGCTCGCATTGGGGACAGAAATTCAAAAATTTTCAAACACCTATTGTCTGAAAGGTGGCGACTAAAACGCCCAATCATCCCCCTATAGATAGAAAAATAAAACAAAATCCGCTTGATTTTCGTCTTCCTTAAGATAGAACTTTATCAATGAGTTACTGCGACATAGACCCAGGGTAAACGGGAAAACGAATGTGATCTTCCGTCTCCAGAGGGATGAAGAGTCGGTAGGGAAGCAGAGTATAAACAAATTACAGATTTAGTTTTCCTGAATAACAAAAATTTCTGTTCCAAAAATCGGTTAAGAAATTTTAGTTTTATTAGCATATTTAATGGAATTTGTCATCTATCCAATTGGGGATCAGGGAGGAATGTAAATGGTGAGTTGGAGAACTGTTTGGCGTTTACTGAAAGAAACCTATCAAGAATGGAGCAAAGATAATGCTTCGCAGCTAGCAGCGGCTTTAGCGTATTATACGGTTTTCTCCCTCGCGCCTTTACTGGTTTTGGTGGTGGCAATTGCAGGATTTTTCTTAGGAGAAGAAGCAGCAAGAGGGGAATTAGTTGGTCAAATTCAAGGGTTAGTGGGGAAAGAAGGCGCCGTTGTGATTCAAACCACGTTAGAAAATGCCCATCGTCCTGGGGAAGGGACAGGGATTATTGCGTCTTTGATTAGTTTAGGAGTTTTAATTTTTGGGGCGACGGGGGTATTTGTTCAACTTCAAGAGTCGTTAAATACCATCTGGAATGTGGCGCCTAAACCGGATAATGCGATCGGAAGTTTTATTAGAAAACGATTATTATCCTTTGCGACGGTTGTTAGTATTGGATTTTTACTGTTAGTTTCTTTAGTCATTAGTGCGTTATTAACGGGTTTAAGTAACTATGCTAGCTATCTTTTACCGGGGTTTGATAGTTTTTGGCATTTATTAAATAACGTCGTTGCGTTTGGGGTCACAACGCTGTTATTTGCATTAATGTTTAAATATTTACCCGATGTGATTATTCAATGGAATGATGTGTTAATTGGGGCGATTATTACCGCTTTATTATTTACAATTGGAAAAACCTTAATTGGGATGTATTTAGGGGGGAGTAGCTTTAGTTCCACCTACGGGGCGGCGGGATCATTAATTGTCTTTTTAACTTGGATTTACTATTCAGTACAAATTCTATTTTTTGGAGCAGAATTTACCCAAGTTTATACCCGTCGTTATGGTTCCCAAATTCTCCCCGATCATCATGCGGAATTTAAAAATAGTCAACAGTAATCAGTAATCAGTCACCAGTCATCAGTCATCAGTCATCAGTTCGATGCAACTGAGCTTTATGGAGACTGAGAAAACCTATTTAGATTGATGTTGGTTGACTCGATTTAATAGCCATAAACTCACTGAAACCCCGACTAATTCTGCTGCAATTCCATTAATCATGGCTTGAATTGCAATTAAATTAAACGGCGTAATCACTGCACCTGGATTATAAATGGTTGCCCCTGGGGCAGTTCTGGTAATTCTTGACGCACCTGGGGGTAGGGTAAGGATTTTGTAGAGGAGAGTTCCAACAATTGAGAAACCGACCAAGACAATACAAGCCATTCCCACTAAGTTAACAATAACTCCGATTTTTAATCCTTGAATCACCTCAGCTTTGGGCGGACGTTGTTCAGGATTTTCTAATTTTCTGCCGATTTCAGCATATCGATAACACCAATAAAGGGTAAAAAGTAAAGCGAATAAACAGCTAAACCCTAAAATTAAGCCTAACCAAGAATTTTGACGATTAGAAGGAGAAGAGGGAATTACAAATAACACTAAAAGTAACAAGAGAATCGGGGCTGATCCTAAAATTGTTTGTATCCAAAATCCAAACCAACCCCACCGTTGGAAATCCTTAGCAATATCCTGAACATTCGGAGAATAACTGTTATACATTGGCTCTGGTTCTATCATAATTTTGTGGAATTAGGGACTAGGGAACACAGGGGACAGGGGGACGAGGGGACGAGGGGACAAGGGGAAGGGGGGACCAGGGGACCAGGGGGGACTA
>JBMDYE010000068.1:0-4737 GCA_048595135.1 Planktothrix sp.
CACAGGGTTTCAATATCATCTAATTGAGCATCTTGATCAAACGCGTAAGCCACTCGTTTTGCTAAACCACTTTTATCATATTGACCATCTAAACCCATCCGTTCTGGCGGAATACTCGCGGTTGCTGTAGATGCCGGAGTAGACGCTTGATGATTTCTCACCGCTTCAACATTCTGAGCATTCTTAGCTTTTTCTTCTTCTTTGCGACCAAATAATCGTCCTAACCAGCCCATATTTTTCTCCTAAACTTCTATTTTTTATCTTCTTTAACAGTAAAAATATAAATAGAGTTTCACCTCTATCCCTTGAAATAAGTTAGATCTCCTCTTTAAGGCTGAAGATTAAATACTTATCACTTCCGATAGATTTAGCTAGACCGGGGATTTGCTAAGTTCCTAAATTTTGTAAACTGTGGATCAAATAATAATTTAACGGTTCCTGTCGGGCCATTCCGATGTTTTGCAATAATAATTTCTGTAATGCCGCGATCGGGCGTATCAGGATTATAATAATCATCTCGATAAATCATAATCACTAAATCGGCGTCTTGTTCAATGGAGCCAGATTCTCTTAAATCCGATAACATTGGGCGTTTATTTGTGCGTGATTCAACACTCCGGCTTAACTGAGATAAGGCAATCACAGGAACACTTAATTCTCTCGCTAATCCTTTAAGCGATCGCGTAATTCTCGATAATTCCTGTACTCGGTTATCACTACTACTTCCCTCCATTAATTGCAAATAATCGATTAAAACTAACCCCAACGCGCCCCCATTTTCCGCTTGCAATCGTCGCGCTTTAGATCGCATTTCTGTCACGGTAATACTGGGCGTATCATCAATAAAAATAGGTAACTCTGCTAAAGAACTAATTGCCATTGTCAACGGTTCCCATTCCGATTGACTAATACGTCCTGATCGAATGCGGTTACTTTCAATTTTTGCTTCACTAGATAACAGTCTTTGCACTAACTGTTCCTTAGACATTTCTAAACTAAAAATGGCAATGGGTAACTTTTGACCCTTAGCAATATTATGTCCTAAACCAACGGCAAAGCTGGTTTTGCCCATTGACGGTCTTCCAGCAATAATAATTAAATCCGACCGTTGGAAACCGCCTGTCATCGCATCTAAATCATAAAAGCCGCAGGGAATCCCCGGTAAAGAAATCCCCTCATTCCGGTCTTCAATTTCTTGGAAGGTATCAATTAAAGTTTCCCCAATGGAGACTAAATCCTGTTGCGGACGAACTTGGGAAATATTAAAAATTTGTTGTTCAGCTTTATCGAGAACCGTTTCTAAATCTTGGCTGGTATCATACCCTAACTGAATAATACTATTTGCTGCCGTAATCAGTCGCCGTCGGGTATGTTTATCTAAAACTAATAACCCATATTGATCAATATTAACGGCTGAAATCGTGCGCTCAACCAGTTGGGTTAATTTTAATTGTCCCCCCACTTGTTCCAGTAAATTCTGATCCGCTAACCAACTGGTAACAGTCATTAAATCGGTGGGTTTCCCTTGAAAATGCAGCGTTAAGGTTGCCCGATAAATGATTTGATGAGCGTTCAGAGAAAATGATTCCGGCTGTAACAGTTCCGCTACCCGACTAATGGCTTCTGGATCGAGGAGAATTCCGCCTAAAATTGCTTCCTCTGCTTCTATATTTTGAGGAGGAAGGCGATCGCTAATACTCGAAAACTGAGGTTCATTCATCGGATGAGCTTCCTAATCACTTGATCTGCTGAACAAAAGATCAACCTTCTCTATTTTACCCTATCCTGGTAGGACGCGTGGATCAACGCCCACGCACCTAATCTGATTTTACTTCAACTTCCTTAAACTGAATTTAAAATCATCTGAATTTCTTTTCCAACTTTATCGACTTGTGAACGCAGTTGCTCTAATGAGTTTTTTTCTGCTTGCCATTGAACAGGAATTTCTTGCTCATATCTATTGTGTCTTTCTAATAAATCATTGTAAAATATCAAATAGAAGTTTGTAACTTCTATCGCTAAATCAAAACATTCATTGAAACGACCAAATAAAATATTATCTATAAATATTCTAACTGTATTGAAAAAATCATTCAATTGTTCTCGTTTAATCACTAAAAAACTATCTTTTAAAAAAGCATCCCAACTTGCTTTTATTAGATTAAACAAGGAGTTTCCTGTATTACCTTTTATATAAAATAAAAAATTCTTTTGATAAGAATAGCGATTGATTTGATTTAATAATTTATTTTCTTCTTGTGGTTCACAACATTGGATATGAGATTTAATTGAGTTAATATCTAAACTACATAATTCTTTATCTAGCAATTCTAAATTATATTTTATTGCTAAATTAATTTGGTTATTTTGATCCAATATTTCTCGTTCTAATCCTTTAATTAAAGTATCTTTATCTAATAAACCAATTTCTTGCTTGTATTTTCCTGTATTCTTTTCAAGAAACCATTGCTGTTTAAGTTTTTCAATGCGATTAGCCCAAGATTGTTTAACTGTTTGAATAACTTCTGTTTGACATTTTTCCCTTAAATTACGGATGCGTACATTAACATTTGTCAATTGTGCCACCTGTTCCCAAATTTCATCCTTTGGTATAGATAAAATTCGAGCTTTACTATTCCAAACTTCTTCTGCTTGATCTAAATCTTGATAACAATTTTTAATTAATTCTCCTAATTTAACAGCAAAATTTCTCATTTCCTCAGTGCAGACTTGAACAGATTGGCTTAAATCTGTTACTGATTTTTTCAACTCTGACGATTCATTGTCATTAGTCTGGATTAATTCAATTGCTTGATTAAGGGCAAGAAAAGCATTTAGAGACTCATTCATTATTAACACTTGTGTCTGGTTAAGATTTTGCTTGATTCAGAGATTACTTTGGACAGCCATCACTGATACAATTAATTATACTCACTTTTGATACTCAGGCTAACTCAGTTATGGACGCTAATACAGTCAAGCTTGGCTTAAAGATTCTTTTAGATGTGGCACCGATAGTTGCAGCAGCAATTCCTGGTGGAGAGGTAGCAGTAGCAGGCTTGAAAGTATTGGCAACATTAACTAAAGTTTATGAAGAGCAAGTAGAAACTCAACAGCTTGATGAAACATTAGATTCGATCAACCGAGAAATTAGTAATTTACAAAGTAGTATTAGTGATCTACAAGAGCAATCAGGAGTGCTAGAATCAACCACAGCCACTCTAAGTTTAGGTATGGCTTTACAGGGAGTTCTTTCTGGTAAAAATTTACTGGCTACTGGTAAGGTAGAAAACAAAATTAATATAATTAGTGTAACTCTTGAAAAGGGATTGATTACTTTAAAAGAAGCTATTTATAACCAAGGGGATGAAATTTTAAAAACGATCAATCAAGTCAGTCAAGAAATTAAACAAGAAATACATCGCGTTGAGTTTATTAAGGCTTATGGAATCTTTAAGTCAGTTCATGATAGTCAACTTCCATCTGCTCTAATCACACAAAATCCTCAAGATAGAAATGATAAATTGAATTTGATTTGGTCTCAGTTGCAAACTTGTTTAGCTATTTATAATAATAATGAACTTATTTCTTGCCCTACTATTGCAGGAAAGTTTAAACGCTTAGAATGTGCTTGGTCAATTGAACAAACTTTAGCATTAGTTGATATTTTAAAAAATGATTTTGAAGCTTGTGTTTATCAGTTAAATCACTTAAAAGATAAAATCATAAAAGATTGCTTTACTTTAACAGAATCTTGTCAATCTGAGGAAGAAATTGACTATATATTTCCTAGAATTAACTATATTCTTAATCAAGATATGCTTTTAATTGACTTCTGGAAAAACAATTTAAAAGTGATCCCGAATTTATCAATGGAGGATCGGAAAATTATAGCCAGTTTAGATGTCAGGGATATTGTTCTTTACAATCAATCTCAAGACAGTCAGGCTATACAACAACAATCCCCCGTTGAACAGTATCAGGAATTAAAAGCAAAATCTCATTATCTTTCTCTGAAAGATCAACTTAAATTTTTAATTAAACCCGAATTTCGTTCTGACTATGAATCCTATATTACCCAAAGAGCGATCGCAATCAATTTAAAAGGATTTGTCCCTAGCAACTGGCAAGAAGTCCCCGATTTAACCGTTGCTAATCTTTATTATTATTTAAAAGATCAAGAATAAAAATTGATGGATTGCTTTGAAAAACTTAGGCGAAAGGGCGAGATAACCTCGCCCCTACAGATAATAACCAATTAGAGGGAAACCACTTGCACTTGCACTTCTGCAACCACGTCAGAATGCAGTTTAATTTCAGCTTGATAAGTACCCAGTTTGCTGATTTTCGGTAATGTAATCCCCCGATCATCAACTTCTTGACCTGTAACTTTTTGGATGGCTTCTGCTAATTCACGATGGGTAATCGTTCCAAAAATCGCATCTTCTTCCCCAACTTGCTTGGCGATGGTGAATAGACCAGCTTTTTCCAGCGCTTGTTTTTGCGTTTCTGCTTGTTGCTTCAGTTCCAGTTGACGTTGCCGCTCTTCTTCCCGACGCCGTTCCACTTGTTTAAGAATACCAGGGGTTGCCCGCACTGCGAAACTTTGGGACAATAAGTAGTTACGAGCATAACCCGGAGCGACTTCCACGAGATCGCCGTTTTTGCCCAGTTTACTCACGTCTTTGGTGAGGACGAGTTGAACACGTTTAGCCATGATGAGTTCCTATAATCTTT
>JBMDYE010000069.1:0-6865 GCA_048595135.1 Planktothrix sp.
TGAATATTTTGGATACAATGGCGGAGGAACTTTTAGAGCAAATTCCCAAAGAACGGTATCCGTTAAAAGTGATTAAACTTATTAACAATTATCTGTATGAAGACTGGGGATTTCGGGGCAATCAAGAACGCTATTATGAACCAGAGAATAGTTATTTGAATCAAGTCCTTGATCGACGCACAGGAATTCCGATTACCTTATCGTTAGTGTACCTAGAAGTGGCTAAACGTATCGATTTTCCCATGGTGGGGATTGGGATGCCAGGACATTTTTTAATCCGTCCTGAGTTTGAAGAGGTGGGAATTTATGTAGATGCGTTTAACCAAGGAGAGATTTTATTTCCAGAGGATTGTGAAACTCGATTAACACAAATTTATCAGCAACCCGTGAAATTGCAATCGGAATTTTTAACTCCCGTTACGCCGCATCAATTTTTAGGACGAATGTTGATGAACTTAAAAGTTATTTATCTAAATGGCGGGGATCTGAATAAAGCTCTGGCGGTCAGCGAACGAATCTTATTACTATTTCCTGATTCTATGAATGAACAACGCGATCGCGGAATTTTATATTACCATCTGGAACGATGGACAGAAGCTCGTCAAGATTTAGAGAATTATTTAGAAACCCTACCTACCGCCCAGGATGCTGCTATAATTCGGCAGATACTAGATCGAATGAGCTAGTTGATGTGCCAGTTTTAAAATTGGTCAGAGAATGGAACTTCAACCTTCATCTCACAGACTATAGAGTATGTTCTGAAGATGATTGGATTGCTTCACTATAACGTTGTGAGGAACAAAAAAATGAATTTTACATTAGGACATTGGTTTCAAAGAGTTCGTAATCCCTATCTGTTTTTCACCAAGGGGATCAATAAGTTTATTTCCCTCGGTTTAGCGTTGGTATTGGGATTAACAATTAGCCTTTCCCTATTCACTGAACCTGCCCCGGCTGTTGATGAGCTAAAATTGATTTACGGGCCAGCGAATATATCATTATCCATTCAAGATTTACAAACTTTTGCTGCAACTGGGGATAAATCGGGTCAACTAAATTCCTTGATTAATCTGGCTAAACTGACCCCAACCCAAGTGGATCAATTCCGTCAAGCCTTGAATTTATCCCTTGCATTTCCCCAAAATACTGTTAATGATTTGCTAGATTCTACCTACGGCAGATTATTGATCGGTGCGTTTAATCAATTTGTTGCACCCGGCAGTACCGTTGATGTCGCTGTTGATAAAGTCGTTGGTGCGATTCGGAATGCCGCTCGTGATGGTCAAGTCTCAATTTTAGAATTAATTCTGAGCTACCAAGGTGTACAAGCCATCACGGTTGATATTGAAAAGATTATCAATCTCTATGGAGATGTAGTCAACTTAGGAGAGGAAGCGATTGGTTTCCTCAAAGCACAACCGAGAGTTCAACAACTGATTTGTCAGTAATCAGTCATCAGTAATCAGTCATCAGTTTTTCTCGTTGCTAGGTTCTACCTAGCAATGTTTTATTGCAGGCTCTGCCTGCTGTAAGAATTAACAAGGTTGAACCTTGAAACCAGCAAGCTCTTACACTGATAACTGATAACTGATGACTGATTACTGATGACTGATTCTTTCTGCGATTTGTTTTAAACGTCGGAGTTGGGCTTCCATGTCGGATTTTGTTAAAGTCGCAGCAAATTGATTAAAACCAAAGGCAATAATTGGGTTAGGAATTTCAAATTCAAACCGATTTAATAGACAAGTTCCTTCTGATTCAGGTTGGCATTCCCAACGATCGCAACCTTTAAAAAAACCTTCAAATCCCCAAACAATTAAACCGGGTTCTCGCTCTAACACAACCGTATTTAAGGTCGGTTGTAGAATCGGAATTTTAATAATAAACCGAGAACGTCCGCCGATATTGGAATCCCAACTATCCACAGGTTCACAACGCAACATCGGATTTAACCATTGGTGCATCAGATCTAAATCGGTAAAACAGCGTTCTACAAGGGTAGAATTGGCCCGAATTAAAATTGATTGTTCAAAAACTTGACGATATGGCATCATAACCTTCAAGCTATAGGCAGATTTCTTTCATGGAAACCGTGAAGAAGTCTCAAAAACAGGAGGGAATGGTTAAAAATGGTGACTCACTATCAATTTAGCTTAGTTTTTCCACTTTTAACCCGAAGGATGACACACTCTTGCCATATCAGGAAAGCAATACTTATGCTAGAGGTCGTTACCTCTGATGCTTAGTAAACTCAACTTAACCCTGGATTTGCGACTTAAAAACTTTCAGTCTGGGGGCAATCATCAAGTTGGTTGCTTTCTCATTGCATTTTGGACTTAAGCGTGATAACCCAAACTATTATGAATGGAACGTATAATCCAATGGCATTCGTGATAGAGACGGGACAATTTTCCCTATCCTCTCTCTATCTCGCTCAGGACAATTCCGCCCAATTCCCCGTAGACTTAAATCGTTTACGGTTTGGGGAAACCTCCCTGATTGATTTAGGTTTTGCCCTTCTGATTTTGCTGGTGGGCTACCTGGTTGCTCTATTAGGTCAGTCCATTGTTAAAAGTCTGCTCAAAAAGACAAATTTAGATGACCGCCTTGTTAATTGGATTTCCGGTTCAAACACACCAGAAGATAAAATTCCTATAGAAGATTGGGCTGGAACAGCCGTTTTCTGGATTATTTTTATCTTCGCGATTGTTGCGTTTCTGGATAAACTTCAGCTAACTGCCGCATCTACCCCACTAACGAATTTACTCAATCAAGTTACGAACTATTTACCTCGTTTGTTTGGGGCAGCCATTCTCATTGCGGTAGCCTGGATTTTAGCCACCATTACCAGAACACTGTTGATTCGCTTATTCAGAGCCTTGCGTCTGGATCAACGATTAAACCAACAAGTTGCTGATGGCACAACAGACCAATTTTCCCTGACAGAAACTTTAGGGAATGCCTTGTATTGGTTTATTATTCTGCTGTTTTTACCTGCGATCCTCAGCACCCTCCAGCTACAAGGATTGTTAGAGCCTGTGCAAAATATGCTCTATCAAATCCTTTCGATTCTTCCCAACATTTTTGCCGCCTTAGTGATTGTGGCAGCCGGGTGGTTAGTGGCTCAGGTTGTGAGTCGAATTGTCACCAATTTATTGGCGGCGGTTGGTGTGGATCAGTTTGGCAGTCGCATTGGTTTAAATCGGGTTACAGGCAGTCAACGACTCTCTTCAATTATTGGTCTGATTGTTTACGTTCTGATTCTGATTCCCACGGCGATTTCAGCCTTAGAAACGTTAAGAATTGAGGCAATTTCTCAGCCTGCAATCTTAATGCTGAACCAAATCTTCAATGCGCTCCCGCAAATCTTCTTAGCTGGAATTGTTTTAATTGCAGCTTATATGATTGGGCGGTTTATTGGGGATTTAGTCACCAATATTCTCACCAGTGTTGGTTTTAATAATGTGTTCAGTTGGTTGGGATTTTATCAACCGCCACCCGTTCAAGTCGAAGAGACTTGGGTTGATCCCAATAATCCACCGCCCTCTAGCAATGTTGCTCCCACTCCCCGTTTACCCCAACGCACTCCCTCTGAATTAGTCGGGATTATTGTGTTAGTGGGGATTATGTTGTTTGCGGCGGTGACAGCAACCGATATTTTGGGGTTAACCGCCTTAACCTTAATTCTCAATCAAATCGTCTTGATTTCTGGTCGAGTGTTGATTGGGGTAATCGTATTTGCGATTGGTTTGTACTTTGCCAATCTCGCTTACGATTTAATTATGAGTTCCGGTAACCGTCAATCCAGACTCTTAGCTCAAACCGCGAGAATTGCAATTATTGTCTTTGTGGGTGCAATGGCACTTCAACAAATGGGAATTGCCAGCGATATCGTGAATTTAGCGTTTGGTTTATTGTTAGGTGCGATCGCCGTCGCCGTTGCCATTTCCTTCGGTTTAGGCGGACGAGATGTTGCCGCTGAACAAATTCGCAGTTTCTTATCCAAATTCAAAAATGATTAAGAATTAAGAATTAAGAATTAAGAATATAAGGCAGGAGGCAGGAGGCAGGAGGCAGGAGGCAGCGAGCGCTCTTAGGCAGGAGGAAAAAGTAAGAAGGAAAGAAAAATAGTCTCCCCTTGTCCCCTTGTCCCCGCTCCTCCTAATCTCTTCTAACTGGTGATGTGTCCGGCTGATGACTGATGACTGATGACTGATGAGGAGTGAGGAGTGACGGTAATTGTCAGGAAAATATTAAATTTAAGTTAAAGCGTCGTGCATTTGACTGCAAGATGCCGTGTTTTCAGGGAAATTAAGCCATACAATAAATTGGATATTCTTGCCACACAGGAACAGACCATCATGAGTTCACTGCTCCAATCATCTGAACAGGTTCCAAACACGGTGGTTTCGCCAAATGCACCTAAGACGACCTCTGACTTGCTGTTGCGAAATCGCCTGAAAATTATTGAGGACTTGTGGGAGTCAGTTTTGCGCCAAGAGTGCGGTCAACAATTAGTGGACTTACTCCATCAGTTAGGCACTATGACTTCCCCAGAGGGACAAGCTGCTGCGTTTCAAGGTTCAAACGCACTCAAATTAATTGAACAGCTTGATATTAATCAAGCGATTAGAGCCGCGCGGGGTTTTGCGTTATACTTTCAATTAATCAATATTGTTGAACAACATTACGAGCAACGGGAACAACAGCTTGCCTATAGCCATGCCAAATCAAAAGGCAATGTACCCCCCTCCGCGATCAAACCCATTTCCACCTTTGAAACCCGTCATCAACGCTTTTCGGACAATGAAGAAAGTCCGGTCAAATCTGATCAACCCATCGAACCCAGCGAACAAGATCGAGAATTAGCAACATTTCATCACTTATTCCCCATGTTGCGACGCCTGAATGTTCCCGCTCAGAAAATTCAGCAAGTCTTAGATCAACTGGATGTAAGAATGGTATTTACCGCGCACCCGACGGAAATTGTTCGTCATACCATTCGCACCAAACAACGCCGCATTGCCACGATCCTAGAACAACTGGATCTAGTCGATGAAAGCTTTGGCGGGTTGAGAACTGAAGAACTCGGAGAATCTTCCATCGCCTCCGAGTGGACAGATGAACTTCAAGCTCAATTAATGGAAGAAATTCGCCTTTGGTGGCGTACCGATGAACTCCATCAATTTAAACCGACGGTTTTGGATGAAGTCGAGTATTCCCTGCATTATTTTCAGGAAGTTATATTTGATACCATTCCTCAACTTTATAAACGTCTCAAACACGCGGTTAATACCTCTTTCCCTTATCTAAAATTACCTAAATATGATTTCTGTAAGTTTGGATCTTGGGTGGGTGCAGACCGAGATGGAAACCCCTCTGTCACACCGGAAGTAACGTGGAAAACCGCCTGTTACCAACGCCAAGTGGTGTTAGAAAAATATATTGAAGCGGTCAAAAAACTCAATCAATTATTGAGTTTATCTTTGCATTGGAGTGATGTTCTTCCAGAGTTATTAGAATCTTTAGATCGCGATCAAGGACTCTTACCAGAAATCTACGATCAAACCGCCATTCGCTATCGCCAAGAACCCTATCGATTGAAGTTATCCTACGTTCAAAAACGTCTGGAAAATACTCGCGATCGCAACTGGGAACTCTATAACAGTACCGAACAACAACGCAGCCGTGATCGGATCATTCCTGATCACCAAGCCGGGAAATTATATCGGTCGGGTCAAGAATTTCTAGAGGAATTAAAACTGATTGAACGCAACTTGGCAGAAACCGGGATGACCTGTCAAGAATTAGAAAATCTGATCTGTCAGGTGGAAGTGTTTGGCTTCAGTTTAGCCCGTTTAGATATGCGTCAGGAGTCCTCGGTTCACAGCAAAGCCCTCAACGAAATTGTTGAGTATATGCAACTGTTACCGCAGTCCTATGATGATTTATCGGAACAACAGCGATGTTCGTGGTTGGCCCAAGAACTGCAAACCCGGCGCCCGATGATTCCCGCCGAACTGCCGTTTTCTGAGAAAACCTGCGAAACCATTAATACCTTCCGAGTCATGCGGGAGTTACAGCAGGAGTTTGGGCCGGAAATTTGCCAAACTTATATTATCAGTATGAGCAATGAAGCCAGCGATATTCTGGAAGTATTGCTCTTGGCAAAAGAAGCGGGACTGTTTGACCCCGCAACGGGGGTGGGAAACTTAATGGTGGTTCCTTTATTTGAAACCGTCGAAGACCTCAAACGCGCCCCCCGTGTCATGACCAGTTTATTTGAATTGCCTTCATATCGGGCCATGTTAGCGGGAGGTTATGAACAGTATAAACACGTGAAAGATGATCCACAGCAATCTCTGCAAGAGATTATGTTGGGGTATTCCGACAGTAATAAAGATTCCGGCTTTTTAAGTAGTAACTGGGAAATTCATAAAGCCCAAAAAGCTTTACAGAAAGTGGCTGAAACTTATAAAGTCGGTCTTCGCATTTTTCATGGTAGGGGCGGTTCTGTCGGTCGCGGGGGAGGCCCTGCTTACAAAGCTGTTTTAGCCCAGCCTGGAAAAAGTATTAATGGTCGGATTAAAATTACCGAGCAAGGGGAAGTTTTAGCCTCTAAATATTCCCTGCCGCAGTTGGCAATGTTTAATTTGGAAAGTGTGACCACCGCTTGTATTCAAGCGACATTACTGAATAATGGGTTTGATGAAATTGAGCCTTGGAATCAAATTATGGAAGAATTAGCGATGCGATCGCGCGCTAATTATCGGGCGTTAATTTATGAACAACCGGATCTGGTTGAGTTCTTCCATCAAGTCACCCCCATTCAAGAAATTAGCCAACTGCAAATTAGCTCTCGTCC
>JBMDYE010000070.1:0-2211 GCA_048595135.1 Planktothrix sp.
ATGCAACTTAATTGTTAGGAACTTGTGGATGAGCTTCCGTTTGATAGGGATGTAAATTAATTTCTTCCAACATACTCTTTCACAATGGAACATTGCTTTTTTGGTAATAACCGGCAATACCATTCAAATTCTCTTGAGAGATGTAAATTTTATTGGTCAATGCTAATCAATTGGATGGAAAATTCCCAACAGCCAACTTCATTGTAGGTTATTTTTTCAAATTAAGTATTTTAAATTGTCCGGTTTTATTGTTAAGTGGTTGTATTGGTTGTTATAACCCGACAGGCTGTAACCGTGATGATTCGCCTTATTTCTATACAACACAAATAACTCAAGTTAAAGGTGTAACGGTTCCTGTTGGAACAAAACTGGTTTACAAATCTCAAAAGTCAAAACAGAAAAATGAGCAAACTGCACCTCTTAAAGAAGAGAATATAACGTGGATAAAGCTACCGAAAGATACGGCTATACTTTGGGGAGGAATGCCTACCAATCATCTCCTTCAGTTTGCTAATCCCGAAATGCAAGGATTTACAGCCTACCGAGCACAAGAAGCTCCACCTGTATATTCCAATCAATTTTTAAAACTCTGGAAAGAATGTGATAGTGATTTAGATATCTCGATCAAGAATGCAAATGACTGGAGCTTTAATCCTGCAAATATGAAAATTATTGGATGCGGAATTAACTATCAAGAAAGAGCTTCATACAACACCAACAATCCAAGCCAAGACAAAGTGGATATTTTTCTCATCAAAATTAATCAGGCTTTACAGAAGCTGCCACAACAAAAAGAGTATCCGGTTGTCCATTATTCCGAAAATTAAAGTAAAAAAGCCTGCATTTTCAGCAGGCTCTTTTCTTTAAAATTTGATTTACCAAACTTTAATTACACACATTAACCACAGGTTGCTTGAGTAATTTTCTTAGAAGCAGGATCAATAGTAACTGTAACTCGGTTTGTACGATAATCCATAGTCATTGGTTGACCTGGAGCCACTTTGCGCACAATTTCTGATTTAGTTTTTTGTTTAATTTGATCATCAGTAAGGCCAGATTGACCCACTAATTTTTGAGCTTCTTCTGCTACACAGTTCGCTTGGTTATCACGGAATAATTTCCATTCTTCCACGACTTGGCCATTTGGTAAGTGACAATACCCAACCTGACCATTTGCTTCATTTCTAATTTCTAATTTCCCGCCTTGTTCAACACAATATTGACTAGCTGGGTTTGGTGAACCAATTTTTGGTGGAGTTGGATCTTTATGTTGTACAGATGAACAAGCCGTTAACGAAACAAGCGCTAAACCAAGAAAGATAATTTTTTTCATAAATTTTTGCTTCTTAATAAAAAAACTAAAGATATCAAAAAAATTCATGTTTCATGTGTCTTGTTTACAATAAAAAACTCACTTGGGAGTTCTATTCACCATTTCTTTAATTGATTGGAATTTAAGATTTTCCTTTCTAAAAATAATTATCAAAATATTGCGATCATGGCCTTTCTAAAATTCGTGCTCCAGATCCCTCTTGCCCTAAAACATCTTCTGGATTTCTTAACGGACATTGCTCTAACGATAAGCAACCGCAACCTATACACCAGTCCATTTCATCCCGTAGCCTCGTTAATTTTTGAATACGATCATCGAGATCTTTTCGCCAATGGCTTGATAACTCTTTCCACTGTTTAGCTGTTAATTTGCTTCCCATAGGATATGCGCTAAGAGCCTCTTTAATTTCATTTAAAGGAATTCCTACTCTTTGAGCAACTTTAATAATCGCAATATATCTTAAAACAATTAAGGGAAAACGGCGTTGATTACCATTGGTTCTTATACTTTTTATCAGCCCTTTCGTCTCATAAAAATGTAGGGTCGAGACAGGAACTCCACTCCTTTTTGCAACTTCCCCCACAGTCAAAACTCGACTAGAGTCAGCTTTTTTATTTTAACTTATCATGATTAACCTCAACTTTACTCGAGGTTTATAAGAGAGCCTATTGTTTTTGTCAAATGAAAATCCAAACACCTTAACTGCTAAAAGCCACTTTTATGAGCTTATCGCTCTTAACTTTTCTATAAAACCTGTGAAAATAAATTTGATACGATTATTAATTCAATTAAATTTAATAAATTAATTTTGTAGGTTATATGGACACCCTCAAATCCAAAACATGTTATAAAAAAAAGGCATTGGTGCTCCTAATGGA
>JBMDYE010000071.1:0-31133 GCA_048595135.1 Planktothrix sp.
GTCCCATCATTGCGAAGTAACTTACGCGTTCTAACTTTTTGGGAAATTTCAAACATGGGGGGATCATTTAATTCAAGTTCACCGGACTTCATAACTGGTTCTCCAACTAACAGCTAAATTAACTAATTCTTCAGTCGTTAAACTGCGTTTAACTTGTACAGATAGATGTCGCACTTTGTCTAATAAGGATTGAGTTTCATCGGCATTTAAGGTAATGCCATGTTCCTGCAATACATTAGACAAAGAATGCCGTCCTGAATGTTTGCCAATGGCTAACCGTCGTTGCCATCCCACCTCTTCAGGCGCAAAGGGTTCATAGGTTCGAGGATTTTGTAGCACACCATGAGCATGAATACCCGCTTCGTGAGCAAAGGCATTTTGACCGACAATCGCCTTCCAAGGGGGTACACTACTACCCGATGCCCGTGCCACTAATTGGGAAAGTTCCTTAAAATAAGGCGTTTGAATCCCCAAATCAAGGTCATAGACTTGTTTAAGTGCCATAACGACTTCTTCTAAAGCCGCATTTCCCGCCCTTTCGCCTAAGCCGTTAACGGTGGTATTGATTGATGTAGCCCCCGCTCTGACTCCAGCGATCGCATTAGCGGTTGCCATCCCTAAATCATTATGGGTGTGCATTTCTACCGGAATTTCCAGCAGAGAAACCAGTTCACTCACCTTATCATAGGTTCCAAAGGGATCAAGAATGCCTACGGTGTCGCAAAACCGAAACCGAGAGGCTCCTAGTTCCTCTGCATACAAAGCTACATCAAGGAGAAAATTTTCATCGGCTCTAGAAGAATCTTCTCCGCCAACGGA
The DNA here is from genome assembly GCA_048595135.1 of Planktothrix sp. GTDB lineage: Bacteria > Cyanobacteriota > Cyanobacteriia > Cyanobacteriales > Microcoleaceae > JBMDYE01. The sequence continues at coordinate 820 of JBMDYE010000071.1, forward strand.
GACATATAAGCCTTGATCGAGGGCAAATTTCAAGGTTTCTTCGAGGTGAGATAGCATCACCCGCCACTTTCCTTGGAATTTGGTTTCAATTAAAATATCAGATACTGGAATAGAAACATGAACCCGCTTTAAACCGCAATCGATCGATGCTTGAATATCGCTTTTAACGGCACGGTTCCAACCTAATAATTCAGCTTGTAAACCCAGGTCAATAATACGAGCGATCGCATCTTGTTCTTCCTGTCCCATTGCGGGAATTCCGATTTCTAATTCTTGAATGCCGATACTATCAAGAAATAGAGCGATCGCGATTTTTTCCTCTAAGGTAAACGCCACATCTGCCGCCTGTTCTCCATCGCGGAGGGTTGTGTCATTAATTCGGACTTGATTTGTATTCATGGGTGTCATTTTTCTCATCCGCAATACACAATTTTTCTATTTTAGTTGAAACTTTGTGGCTGGATTTGAATGTGGAGTTTTATGAACCGGGGTATGAAGATCACTTAAGATTTTTTGTAACATTCGTTCATAGACGAGAAGCCAAAGGCATAAAACACTAATAGAAAAAATCATACTGAACACGACAAATACCTCCTGATTGTTTTTGGACTGATAAAATTAAGCTAGATTGAGCGATGCCAGCATCGATTTAACCAATCAATTAATTCAGATCGAGAAGCCATCAATTGCCAAACAGCACTGCGAAGAAGAATCGCTTGAAGACTATTATTAATTTCAACCCGCAGCGACCCATCAGCCGGACACCAGCAAGGAATCATTAACTCTTTTAAGCGGTAATAAACCTGCCAGCGATCAACGAAAGAAACTTGCACAATCTGACCCCTTAAAACTTCAGTATCTTCCTCAGAATCAAACATAAGATTAAGAATGAGTTGCGCGAAGTTGTTTGAGTTGTTCTTCTAATTCATCAATCCGTGATAGGAGAGTCCGAATCACTGTCGCTTCAGGATCGGGTAACTTCCCATGTTCCAGAGGACAACCTTGACCTTGTTTAGACACAATTCGCCCCGGAACCCCCACGACGGTACAGTCAGCAGGTACATTTCTAAGGACAATTGATCCAGCACCAATGGAAACGTTATCGCCAATTTGGATATTTCCCAGTACCTTTGCCCCAGCACCGACAACCACATTGTTGCCGAGGGTGGGATGGCGTTTACCCGTTTCTTTTCCAGTGCCGCCCAGTGTGACACCCTGATAAATGAGTGCATAATCCCCAACAATGGCAGTTTCACCAATCACGACACCCATGCCATGATCGATAAACGTGCCTTTCCCAATCACTGCACCGGGGTGAATTTCAATTCCGGTGAACATCCGCCCGAAATGAGAGATTAATCGTGGCAGTAAAGTTACCTTACGAAGATGCAGCCAATGGGCAATCCGATGCAAACAGAGGACATGAAACCCTGGATAGCACAACAACACCTCAATGGGGTTGCGGGCGGCGGGATCACGTTCAAAAATAATCCGAAAATCAGCGAGTATCGCGTTGAGTTCGCTTTTGAGGCTGTTATCTGGGGCGAGTTCCCCAGTTGCTTCTTGATGAAGATAACAGAAAGGTTCTTCAAAAGCGGGAGGATGACGAGCCGGTAAACGAATTAAAGACTGTAGCATGGTGGGAGGAAGGGAAGCAACGAATATTGTCTGCTTATAACAGATGCCTTTCTCCAAAACCGATTTACGAGCCAGTATTGAATTTATTAAAATTATTAGGGTTGTACTCAATCGCTTCAAACCCTTAAAAATCAAGCGAAAAAAAATTTTGTGGGGGTAGAGGGACGAGTATTTTTTAACTCAGGGACGAGTATTTATTGATAGGGGTTCTAGAATTTGTTGTACTCATTATTATCTCGGCAGAATCAAGAGTTGACCCCTATTTTGTTGAGTAGTTTTGCCCTAAATTCTCGTTGCTAGGTAGAACCTAGCAATGCTGGTTGCAGGCTCCGCCTGCTGAAATTGAGAGGCAGAGCCTCTTCAAGTCATTCCCAGGTAGAACCTGGGAACGAGAAAAGGGTTTAATTTTGAAAAAAATATAAAATTTTTGTTGCAATGAATACCATTTCAAAATTAAAATGCTAATTTAGATACAAAAGCAAAATAAACAGACGAAGTGGGATTAGTCAATTCTCTCAATTTTCCCCAACTGAGTTGTTTTTGAGTACAGATTTAAAGCTTTAAAAAAAGCCTTTAAAATCGGCTCAATGCTTCTCCTAGCTTGGGTTTGACTTGAGTACAGGGAATTCTAGTCCCTAGATCCGTAAATACTCGTCCCTCTGCCAAAAAATACCAGTACCATTACCCCTAAAGAAATTTTTGATCCGCTACAGAAAGGGGTTTGAGGCATTGAGTACATCTTTAATTAATTCAATAAATCTGAATAGCGCTGACTTCGCTAGGGGTCAAAAACAGGACTGTTATAAATCCAATAACGTCAGGCACTTAGATTTCAACAACAGAAGAGTAACTTCGCTTCTTTTGTAGATAAGTGTTCTTACGTCGATTAATCAGTTCGTTACTACACCTACAGATTTCGATGTCGCCTACTACTGAACTTCTCTCAAAACAAGAAGCGAAAACGCAGCCCGACGCCCAGCCAACAGCTAAAAAATCCGGCGGTTGCGGTTGCAGTTCCTCTGCTCCTGAAATCACCCACGACCAAAAAATTCAAGAACGTATCGCCAAGCATCCTTGCTATAGCGAAGAAGCCCACCACCATTATGCACGGATGCACGTTGCCGTTGCTCCTGCTTGTAATATTCAGTGCAACTACTGCAACCGTAAATATGATTGTGCCAATGAAAGCCGTCCGGGTGTCGTCAGCGAACTATTAACCCCGGAAGAAGCCGCCCATAAAGTGCTGGTCATTGCTGGAAAAATTCCGCAAATGACCGTGTTAGGAATTGCTGGCCCTGGCGACCCCCTCGCCAACCCCGAAAAAACCTTCCACACCTTTGAGTTAATTGCGGACAAAGCACCCGATATTAAGCTGTGTCTATCCACCAACGGCTTAATGCTTCCCAACCATGTCGAACAGATCAAACAACTGAATGTGGATCACGTGACTATTACAATTAACATGGTTGATCCGGAAGTGGGAACACAAATTTATCCCTGGGTTCGTTATAATCGCCGCCGCTACACAGGCATTGAAGCCGCCCGCATTCTCCATGAACGGCAGATGGAAAGTTTGGACGCGCTGCGAGAAGCAGATATTCTCTGCAAAGTTAACTCGGTCATGATTCCAGGGATTAATGACCAACACTTAGCCGAAGTTGATCGGGTAATCCGCGAAAAAGGTGCATTCTTACATAATATTATGCCCCTGATTTCCGCCCCCGAACACGGCACTTACTTCGGTTTAAATGGTCAACGCGGCCCCACACCGAAGGAATTAAAAGCGCTGCAAGATCAATGTTCTGGCAATATGAAGATGATGCGTCACTGCCGCCAATGCCGCGCAGATGCCGTTGGACTTCTAGGGGAAGACCGCAGCCAGGAATTTACAAAAGAGAAATTCATGGAAATGGCTCCCGAATATAACCTGGAAAAACGTCAGGAAGTTCACGCCACCATTGACCAAGTTCGAGAAGAACAAAAAGCAGCCAAAGCCGCGAAAGCCGCCCAGAAAGTTGCCAATACTCCCAAAATTTTAATTGCCGTTGCTACCAAAGGCGGCGGGTTAGTCAACCAACACTTCGGTCATGCACGGGAATTCATGGTGTATGAAGTCGATGCCAATGAAGCCAAGTTTGTTGGACACCGGAAAGTTGATCAATATTGTCAAGGTGGTTATGGGGAAGAAGATTCCCTCGATAACCTCTTAAAAATGTTAGAAGGTTGCAAAGCCGTTCTGGTTTCTAAAATTGGCAACTGTCCTCAAGAACAGTTGAAAAAAGCCGGAATTGAAGCCATTGAAACTTATGACTTAATCGAAAAAGCAGCTTTGGCCTACTACCAAAAGTGGCTTTCTATTGAAGTTCTCACCGATTCTGTTTTAGGCGCTGAGTAAGTCAGTCACCAGTCACCAGTCACCAGTCACCAGTAGGGGCGAAGCATTCGGGCAGAAATTTACGATAAAAACCGATAAGTTACCTACCGAAAGATCCCGCCCGTACCCAGTCGGACACATCACCAGTTAAGAAATTCTCTCCTTGTCCCCCCTTCTCCTTGTCCCCTTGTCCCCTTGTCCCCCCTTCCCCTTGTCCACTCATTGGAGTAGAATAATGTCAGTTATTTATCTTGATAACAACGCTACAACCAAGGTTGATCCTTCAGTTCTTGAGGCAATGCTGCCTTATTTCACACAATATTATGGCAACCCTTCCTCGATGCACACCTTTGGTGGACAAGTGGGGAAAGCGGTTCAAAAAGCTAGAGAACAAGTTGCCGCTTTAATCGGGGCAGAACCGACGGAAATTGTTTTTACCAGTTGTGGAACGGAAGGAAATAATACGGCAATTCGATCCGCTTTAGCTGTCCAACCCAATAAAAAGCATATTATTACCACCGAGGTTGAACACGCAGCGATTTTAAGTCAATGCCGACATCTGGAAAAGCAAGGGTATCAAGTCACCTATCTGTCCGTTAATCGTCAAGGACAAATTGACCTCGATGAATTAGAAGCTTCTTTAACGGGTGGCACGGCGGTTGTTTCGATTATGTATGCTAATAACGAAACAGGTGTGATTTTCCCCATTGAACAAATTGGGCAAATCGTTAAAGAAAAAGGCGCTATATTCCATGTGGATGCGGTGCAAGCCGTTGGCAAAGTGCCACTGAACATGAAGAATAGCACCATTGATATGCTTACCCTGTCCGGTCATAAAATCCATGCGCCTAAAGGCATTGGTGCATTATATGTCCGTAAAGGGGTGCGCTTCCGTCCGTTGCTTGTGGGTGGACACCAAGAACGGGGTCGCCGCGCCGGGACAGAAAATGTTCCAGGAATTATTGGATTAGGTCAAGCAAGTGAGTTGACATTATCCCATTTAGGTGATATAAATAAAGTTAAGAAGTTAAGAGACCTGTTAGAAAAAAGTCTCCTTTCCACTATTCCCAACGCAGAAGTCAACGGTCATCCCACACTCAGATTGCCCAACACGACCAACATCGGCTTCAAATATATTGAAGGAGAAGCCATTCTTCTCTCCCTCAATCAATACGGGATCTGTGCTTCTTCTGGTTCGGCTTGCACCTCTGGTTCCCTAGAACCCTCTCACGTCCTCCGAGCATTAGGTTTACCTTATTCAGTCTTACACGGTTCAATTCGCTTTTCCCTGTCTCGCTATACCACAGAGTCAGAAATTGACCAAGTTCTAAGCATAATGCCGGATATTGTAGAACGGTTACGCGCGTTATCTCCCTTCAAGAGTGACGAAGAATCCTGGTTACAGGAACAAGAAAAAACCTTAGCGATCGCTGCTAAGAATTAATCGAAAGATTAACCACTCAATCCAAAATTACTCCTCTACACTCTCAACTCTAAACGCTATGTGGGACTATACAGAAAAAGTAATGGATCTGTTCTACAATCCCCAACATCAGGGAACCTTAGACGATCCTCAAGAAGCCGGATTAAAAGTGGTAACAGGTGAAGTGGGAAGTATTGCTTGCGGGGATGCCCTCCGACTGCACCTGAAAATAGACGAAGCCACGAATGTGATTCTCGATGCTCGTTTTCAAACCTTTGGGTGTGCCAGTGCGATCGCTTCTTCTTCCGCCTTAACCGAAATGATTATTGGCATGACCGTTGATGAAGCCTTAAAATTAACAAACCGTCAAATTGCGGAATATTTAGGCGGTTTACCAGAAGAAAAAATGCACTGTTCTGTAATGGGACAAGAAGCGTTAGAAGCCGCCATTTTTTCCTACAAAGGCATTGTGGTTGATACCCATGACGAAGACGAAAGTGCAATGATTTGTCGCTGCTTTGGGGTAACAGAAGCCCGCATTAAACGGGTGATTAAAGAAAACCAATTAACCACAGCAGAACAAGTGACGAATTATGTAAAAGCGGGTGGCGGTTGCAGTTCTTGTTTAGTAGATATTGATGATTTAATTGCCGCCGTTTGGGATAGCGAAGAGTTTGATTCCACCGTCGCCCCGGTTGTCAGCACCCCCATTAACTTTAATCTCACTAACTTGCAGAAAATCAACTTGATTCAGCAAGTAATTGACACCGATATCAAACCTTTACTCGCTTTAGATGGCGGCGATGTGGATCTCTACGATGTGGAAGGGGACAAAGTAAAAGTGATCCTCAAAGGCGCTTGCGGTTCCTGTTCCAGTAGTTTAGTCACCCTGAAAGGGGCAATTGAACAAAAACTCAGAGAACGGGTTCTTCCCACCTTAATTGTTGAATCTGTGAATAACTAATCCCGCTTTGGAGTTTCTAACCATGATGCACTACAAAAAAGAGCGATCGCCCCCAGCGATTCTCTTTTAAACCAGCCACGCATATCGCACTTTATCCGCGAAGCTTGCGTAAACAAATTCTCAGCACAAACAACACACACCTATCTATTAAGTAAAGAGAGTAATCATGAGCGACGACAAAATCAGACAGATTGCATTTTACGGTAAAGGCGGTATTGGTAAATCCACCACCTCCCAAAATACGATCGCAGCGTTAGCTGAAATGAAAAAACGGATCATGATCGTAGGTTGTGACCCCAAAGCCGACTCCACCCGTTTAATGCTCCACAGTAAAGCCCAAACCACCATTCTGCACTTAGCCGCAGAACGGGGTGCCGTCGAAGACCTGGAACTCGACGAAGTGTTATTAACCGGATGGGGCGATGTCCGTTGCGTTGAATCCGGTGGCCCAGAACCCGGTGTTGGATGTGCTGGACGGGGGATTATTACCGCCATCAACTTCCTCGAAGAAAACGGAGCTTACGAAGATTTAGATTACGTTAGTTACGACGTGTTAGGGGACGTTGTTTGCGGTGGGTTCGCCATGCCGATTCGGGAAGGTAAAGCCCAAGAAATCTACATCGTCACCTCCGGTGAAATGATGGCTATGTATGCCGCTAATAATATCTCTCGTGGGATTCTCAAATACGCACACTCCGGCGGTGTCCGTTTAGGCGGTTTAATCTGCAACAGCCGTAAAGTTGATAAAGAAGTTGAGTTAATCGAAGCCTTAGCTGAAAAACTCAACACCCAAATGATCCACTTTGTGCCTCGCGACAACGTTGTGCAACACGCCGAACTGCGTCGGATGACCGTGATCGAATACAACTCCGATCACCCTCAAGCCAATGAATACCGCGCCTTAGCGAAGAAAATCGACGAAAACACCAAACTCACCATCCCGACACCGCTCTCTATGGATGAGTTAGAAGAACTGCTCGTTGAATTCGGTATCCTCGGCGACGACAAAGAATTCGAGCATCTCGTTGGCAAAACCGCTCAAGAAACAGCCACCGTCTAAGACAGTCACCAGTTATCAGTCATCAGTCACCAGTTAAAAGACAGAAGAAAAGAAGAATTAAGAACTGATAACTGATCACTCAATCACTGGTGACTGGTGACTGGTGACTGATAACTGTATCCTATTCTGCCCTAATCCCTACGAGTAAAAAGAGGCACATTATGACACCTCCCGAAAACGCAACACTACAAGAAACTAGCACCGAAGAAGCGTCTACGCTTGACAAAAAAGCTCTTATTAAAGAAGTCCTAGAAGCTTATCCTGAGAAAGGTCGTAAAAAACGCGAAAAACACCTGAACGTCTACGAAGAAGGAAAAGCGGACTGCGGCGTTAAATCTAACCTCAAATCCATTCCCGGCGGCATGACAACTAGAGGCTGCGCCTATGCAGGGTCTAAAGGGGTCGTCTGGGGGCCGATTAAAGACATGATTCACATCAGTCATGGCCCCGTTGGATGCGGTTACTACTCCTGGTCAGGTCGTCGTAACTACTATATTGGGACAACAGGCATTGACACCTTCGGGACAATGCAGTTTACCTCCGACTTCCAAGAACGAGATATCGTTTTCGGCGGTGACAAAAAACTCGCTAAACTGATTGATGAATTAGAAGAACTCTTCCCCCTCAATCGAGGCATCAGTATTCAATCGGAATGTCCCATCGGATTAATCGGGGATGACATTGAAGCGGTTGCTAGACAAAAAACCAAAGAAACAGGCAAAACCGTTGTTCCCGTCCGTTGTGAAGGTTTCCGAGGTGTGTCTCAATCCCTGGGTCACCACATCGCCAACGACACCATTCGGGACTGGGTATTCCCCAAAGCCGATAAAGCCCAAAAAGAAGGCACCATTGAATTTGAAGCAGGGCCTTATGATGTGGCAATTATCGGAGACTACAACATCGGGGGAGATGCTTGGTCAAGCCGCATCTTATTAGAAGAAATCGGCTTACGAGTTGTTGCCCAATGGTCAGGGGATGGCACACTGCAAGAAATGATGTTAACTCCCCGTGTGAAATTGAACTTAGTTCACTGCTATCGGTCAATGAACTATATCAGCCGTCACATGGAAGAAGCCTACGGGATTCCCTGGTTAGAATATAACTTCTTTGGCCCCACTCAAATCGCGGAATCTCTGCGAACCATCGCCGCCAAATTTGACGAAACCATCCAAGCCAAAGCAGAAGAAGTCATTGCTCGTTATCAAGCCCAAGCGGATGCCGTCATTGCCAAATATGGCCCCCGCTTAAAAGGAAAAACAGTCGCCCTGATGGTCGGCGGTTTACGTCCACGCCACGTTGTTCCAGCCTTCAAAGATTTAGGCATGGAAATTATCTCCACTGGTTATGAATTCGGTCATAACGACGACTACAAACGGACAACCCACTACGTCGAAGGGGACACCGTAATTTACGACGACGTAACGGGTTACGAATTCGAGGAAATTGTCAAAGCCCTGAAACCCGACTTAGTGGCTTCTGGAATTAAAGAAAAATATGTCTTCCAGAAAATGGCATTACCTTTCCGTCAGATGCACTCTTGGGATTATTCCGGCCCTTATCACGGTTATGACGGGTTTGCAATTTTCGCCCGTGATATGGACTTAGCCCTCAATAGCCCCACTTGGGATTTAGTTAAAGCACCTTGGAAAAAATAAGGAGGCAGAAGGCAGAGGGCAGGAGGCAGGAGGTAGAAAGAAGGCAGGAGGAAGAAGAAAAAAGCTTTCCCCTTGTCCCCCACCTCCCCTGCTCCCTCCGCTCCCCCCGCTTCCCCCGCCCCCTATTCCCTATTCTTACAAAGACCCTACACACTGGAGATAAAACAATGGCTCAGGATGTAAACAACATTAAAGACCACGCCACACTATTTCAAGAAGCCGAATATCAGCAATTATTCAGCACCAAGAAAGAATTTGAAGGCGGGCATAGCCCTGAAACCGTGGCTCAGATTGCTGAATGGACGAAAACTTGGGAATACCGCGAGAAAAACTTCTCCCGTGAAGCCTTAACCGTCAACCCCGCCAAAGCTTGCCAACCGTTAGGCGCGATTTTAGCCGCCGTTGGTTTTGAAGAAACTCTCCCCTTTGTACATGGGTCTCAAGGTTGCGTTGCTTACTTCCGTACCCACTTTACCCGCCACTTCAAAGAACCCTTCTCCGCAGTTTCCTCTTCCATGACGGAAGACGCGGCGGTGTTCGGTGGACTCAACAACATGATGGAAGGGTTGGCAAACGCTTATTCCCTGTACAAACCCAAAATGATCGCCCTCTGCACAACCTGTATGGCAGAAGTGATTGGGGATGACTTAGGGGCCTTTATCAACAACTCTAAAGCCGCTGGTTCCGTTCCGCAAGACTACCCCGTTCCCTACGCCCATACACCCAGCTTTGTCGGTTCCCACATCACGGGTTACGACAACATGATGAAAGGGATTCTGTCGAACTTAACCGAAGGGAAAAAAGCAGAAACCACCAACGGCAAAATTAACTTAATCCCCGGTTTTGAAACCTATATTGGCAACCTGCGGGAAGTCAAACGGTTAGCGACGGCCATGGGTGCTAACTACACCTTACTGGCGGATAACTCTGATTATCTGGATTCTCCCACCGATGGTGAATTTCGGATGTATCAAGGTGGCACACCCTTAGCAGATGCGGCAGATTCCATTAACGCCGAAGCCACCATCGCCTTCCAAGCGTATTCCACCTCTAAAACACGGGAATACATCGAAAAAGAATGGGGACAAAAAACCTTCGTGCAACGTCCCGTTGGCATTCGCGGCACCGATCAATTCTTGATGAAATTATCTGAACTGACCGGAAATCCGATTCCCAAAGAACTCGAAAACGAACGGGGACGCGCAGTTGATGCGATTACCGATTCTCAAGCCTGGGTTCACAACAAACGCATTGCCCTCTACGGCGACCCCGATTTAGTATACGGATTAGTCGCCTTCCTGTTAGAATTGGGTGCTGAACCCGTGCATATCGTTGTCACCAACAGCAATACAGAGTTTGAGGCTGAACTGCAAGCGCTGTTAGATTCTAGTCCTCATGGTCAAGAAGCCAAAATCTGGGGCGGTAAAGACTTATGGCATATGCGATCGCTGTTATTCACCGAACCCGTAGACTTATTAATCGGTAACTCCTACGCCAAATACCTCTGGCGCGACACCAAAACACCCTTAGTCCGCATCGGCTATCCCGTGTTTGATCGTCATCACCTGCACCGCTATTCCATCTTCGGTTATGAAGGAACGATCAACCTGCTGAACTGGATCGTCAACACCCTCCTCGACGAACTTGATCGCAGCACCATCATTCCCGCCAAAACCGATATTTCTTACGACTTAATTCGGTAGAAGGAAGGAGGCAGGAGGTAGGAGGCAGAAGGCAGAAGGCAATAGGCAATGGGCAATGGGCAATGGGCAATGGATAATAAGTATAAATTTTTCCCTCTGCTCCCTCCGCTCCCCCCGCCTCCCCTGCTCCCTCCGCTCCCTCCGCCCCCCCGCTCCCCCCGCTCCCCCCGCCTCCCCCGCTCCCTCTCCCTGCCCAATCATGACTACTACCTCACTTCGTAGAAAGATTGATATTTTCTGGCCGTTGCGTCAATGGGTGAATGGGTTTGAGGTTGGCGATCGCAAACTTGCCCACCTCATCTGTCGAGTTATTCCTTGCCAATGCCCCTTTGAACGCAACGTCACCTTATTCGGACGTATCCTACATATCCCCCCCTTGTGTAAATTAAATCCCCTGTACGATGAGCTTGTAGGTTTACGTTTCCGCGCCCTTTCCTACCTCGCTGATGTCTGCGGTGAAGATGTCAACAAATATATTTGTTGAGTGTTACCCCTAAACCCCTTACAGCATACCTATAGCACTAGGCATTACAGTTAGGACACACAGGATGGCTGTAATTGTTGATTATTAAGGATTCTCCCCTCCTGCCTCCTGCCTCCTGCCTTCTGCCTCCTTCTATAGCATCACTCGTCAACCGCCAACCGTCACTGGATTTCTGCCATGAAACTCACCCAAGGAAAAATTGCTGAACTCCTCAGCGAAACGGCTTGCGAACACAACCACAAAAAAGACGGCGACAAGAAAAATAAATCTTGTAAACAACAAGCCCAACCGGGTGCTGCCCAAGGCGGTTGTGCATTTGACGGTGCGAGTATTGCCCTCGTCCCCATCACCGACGCCGCCCATCTCGTTCACGGCCCCATCGCCTGTGCCGGGAACTCTTGGGGCAGTCGAGGTAGTCTTTCCTCCGGTTCAACACTCTACAAAATGGGGTTTACCACCGACTTAAACGAAAATGATATTATTTTTGGAGGTGAAAAAAAGCTCTACAAAGCCATTATCGACGTTCAAAACCGTTACCAACCCGCCGCCATTTTTGTTTATTTAACCTGTGTAACCGCCTTAATTGGAGATGATTTAAACGCCGTTTGTGAAGCGGCTGCGAAGAAAACAGGCACTCCCGTTATTCCGGTTAATTCTCCAGGTTTTGTGGGGAGTAAAAATCTTGGTAATCGAATTGGCGGTGAATCTTTATTAGAATATGTCGTTGGAACCAATGAACCGGAATATACCACACCCTACGATATTAACTTAATCGGTGAATATAATATTGCGGGGGAAATGTGGGGCGTTCTTCCCTTATTTGAAAAGTTAGGCATTCGAGTGTTGGCAAAAATTACAGGGGATGCTCGTTACCACGATGTCACCACCGCCCATCGAGCCAAACTGAACGTGATGATCTGCTCAAAAGCTTTAATTAATATGGGCAGAAAAATGGAAGAACAATACAATATTCCCTACATCGAAGAATCATTCTACGGTGTCGATGATATGAATCGATGTCTGCGGAATATTGCCTTAAAAATTGGGGATGCCGACTTGCAAGAACGTGTGGAAAAATTAATCGTTGAGGAAACAGCAAAATTAGATCAAGCCCTTGCACCCTATCGCGCCCGTTTAAAAGGGAAACGCGTTGTTCTGTATACCGGAGGGGTAAAAAGTTGGTCAATTATTTCAGCCGCTAAAGACTTAGGCATGGAAGTTGTCGCCACCAGTACAAAGAAAAGTACCGAAGAAGATAAAGCAAAAATTAAAGATTTGCTGGGTAAAGATGGCATCATGCTAGAAAAAGGAAATGCGGCTGAATTATTGCAAGTAATCGAAAAAACCAAAGCAGATATGTTGATAGCTGGAGGACGCAATCAATACACTGCTTTAAAAGCAAAAATTCCCTTTCTTGATATTAACCAAGAACGCCATCATCCCTATGCAGGTTATGTCGGAATGGTGGAAATGGCAAGGGAATTAGACGAAGCCCTCCACAGCCCCATCTGGGAACAACTTCGTCAACCCGCCCCCTGGGAATCAGTTATCAGTTATCAGTAATCAGTTATCAGTAATCAGTAGAAAGTTGAGAGTTCTGAGTTTTAACAGGTTAGCTAAAAACTTAAGATTACAAACTCAAGACTAACTACTCTTTACTAATGACTGTTTACTCCTAACTGATTGTTAACTGGATTCACTGATAACTGATAACTGATTACTGATAACTGTCCTATGGCTACTGTAATTTCTGCTAAAAAATCCGTTGCGGTTAACCCGATTAAACAATCTCAACCTTTAGGTGCAGCGCTGGCATTCTTAGGTTTAAAAGGAACGATGCCCTTGTTTCATGGTTCCCAAGGTTGTACCGCCTTTGCTAAAGTTTTGCTGGTTCGTCATTTTCGCGAGGCTATCCCTTTAAGTACAACGGCAATGACTGAAGTAACCACCGTTTTAGGAGGAGAAGATAACGTAGAAATCGCGATTATGACGTTATTAGAAAAGGCAAAACCAGAAATTATTGGACTGTGTACAACGGGGTTAACAGAAACCAGAGGGGATGATATGCCCGGTATCCTCAGAGGCATTAAAAAACGTCATCCTGAACTCGATCAAGTGCCTGTTATTTTTGTTTCAACTCCTGATTTTAAAGGAGCCTTACAGGACGGTTATGCCGCAACGGTTGAAAGTATTGTTCGGGATATTCCCGTTGCTGGAGAAAAGCAAAAAAATCAAGTGACGCTGTTAATTGGTTCGGCTTTTACTCCTGGCGATGTGGAAGAAATTAAGGAAATTGTGGCGGCTTTTGGATTAAATGCGATCGCAATTCCTGACCTTTCAGAATCCCTAGACGGTCATTTAGCAGAAGGAGAATACAGCGCCACAACCACAGGGGGAACTTGTTTAGAAGATTTGAAACGAGCGGGTTCTTCTAATTTTACCCTTGCCTTTGGGGAAAGTATGCGAGGGGCGGCGAAGATTTTACAGGAACGATTTGGAACCAATTATCAAGTCTTTCCCAGATTAACGGGATTAAAAGCAGTGGATGAATTTTTACTGCAATTATCAGAGATTAATTCCTGTCCGGTTCCTGAAAAATATCGCCGTCAACGCGCTCAATTACAAGATGCCATGTTGGATACTCATTTCTATTTAGGTCGCAAGCGAGTTTCCCTCGCCCTCGAACCGGATTTATTGTATTCAACCAGCATTTTCTTACAAGAAATGGGGGCAGAAATTCAAGCGGCTGTCACCACCACCCAATCCCCTTTACTGCAAAAAATACCCGTTGAATCTGTAACGATTGGGGATTTAGAAGATTTGGAAAATTTGGCAGTGGGTTCCGATTTACTGATTGCTAATTCTAATGGTTATAGAGTTAGCAAAACGTTAGGAATTCCCCTTTATCGCCAAGGAATCCCCATCTTTGACCGCTTGGGAAATGGTCACTTTTCAGTTGTTGGTTATCGCGGAACAAAAGAGCTTTTATTTAATTTGGGTAATCTTTTGCTCGAACAAGAAGCAAACCATCATCCCTCTTTTAATCACGCCTAACCCATCATCAAGGAGAAAAACAATGAAAATTGCTTTTGCTACCAATGATTTAGTTCATGTTAACGCCCACTTTGGTTGGGCAAAACAAATGGCGGTTTATGAAGTCTCCCCAGAAGGTTATGAATTTGTCAATGCTCTAACCTTTGAAGGAGATCTCAAAGAAGATGGAAATGAAGACAAATTAGTGCCAAAAATTAAAGCGTTATCCGATTGCACAATTGTCTACGTTTCCGCCATTGGGGGGAGTGCCGCCGCCCGATTAATTAATAGTAAAGTCACTCCGGTTAAAACCCGAAGCGAAGAAGAACCGATTACCGATGTCCTTGAAAACCTCGTCAAAACTTTAAAAGGGAATCCTCCCCCCTGGTTGCGGAAAGCCCTGCAACAAAAAGAAAACAAAGTTACAAACTTTGATGAGGAATAAATCAAAAATTGTAGGATGGGCTCTGCCCATCACCCCTCCAAAACCAACCCTTAAACTATTAGGAAAAATCATGACCACAGAAACAACCTCAATCGTTGCCACTAATCGGTTTTTACAAGAAGTCGTTCGCCAAATTCGCGCTCAAGATGGTCTTGGGGTTTATCGCAGTTGGTCAGATGAATTAGTTCTGAAACCTTTAGTTGTTTCCAAAGAACAAAAACGGAAAATCTCTGTTGATGGGGATGTTGATCCCGTAACACAATTGAGAATTGCTGCTTTTTATCGAGCGATCGCCACTCGAATTGAACAAGAAAATGGGCTGTTATGCCAAGTTGTCATCAACTTAAGCCATGAAGGATTCGGTTGGGCGTTAATCTTTTCCGGTCGTCTCTTATTAGTTGCTAAAACCTTAAGAGATGCCCAACGCTTCGGCTTTGATTCCTTTGAAAAATTAGCCGAAGAAGGCGAAAAATTAACTCAATCTGCGATTGATTTAGCCGCCAAATATCGAGAAGTTACCAACGCTTAAAGGTAAATTTTATGGCTCAAACAGAAACCATAACAGACAGCATTGAGGAGTTAAAAACCAAAATTAAACGCCTCAATAGCAAGGGAGGACAACTCAAAATGGAACTCCATGATCTCGCCGAAGGATTACCAACAGATTTCGAGAACATCATGGAAGTCGCCACCCGCACCTACGAACTCTATAAAGAGTTAGACATTCTCAAAAAACAGCTAAAAACAAAGGAGTCGGAACAATGACACAGACTTTATCCCACTTCAAAAAAATTACGGATGCTGAGGAATATTTCCAGTTTTTCCAACTTCCCTTTGATCAACACTCTGTTAATGTGAATCGTCTTCACATTTTGAAGAAATTCTCCCAGTCTGTGAAGGAAATTGATCAAGCCTTTCCTGACCTGGATGAGCCAGAAAAATTAGCAAAATATCGAGAAGCACTTGAACAAGCTTATCGCTTATTCCTAACGTCAAGTGGAGTCGAGCAAAAACTGTTCAAAGTCTTCAACGATAAACCCAAAAACGTTGTTTTACTGTCCAATCTTTCCGCAGAATAAGGAGGAGTAAAGTGATCAATCTTACACCGACTGAATTAGAACGTTACCACCGCCAAATGATGCTTCCTGGCTTTGGAGAAGAAGCACAACAGAAACTTCGAGCCAGCACTGTATTAGTCACGGGTGTAGGAGGATTAGGCGGGACAGCCGCCCTATATTTGGCGGTGGCTGGAGTCGGACGGCTGATTTTAGTCAGAGGCGGAGAATTACGCCAAGATGACATGAACCGTCAGATTTTAATGACCGATGATTGGGTCGGGAAATCAAGAGTAATTAAAGCAAAAGAAACCCTGTCTGCGATTAATCCCGATGTGGAAATTGAAGCCATTCCTGAATATGTTACCGCCTCCAATGTGGATTCTTTGGTGTTACAAGCCGACATGGCGTTAGACTGCGCTCACAACTTTGAAGAACGGGATTTATTAAATGCCGCTTGTGTGCGCTGGCGTAAACCAATGGTTGAAGCCGCAATGAACGGAATGGAGGCGTATTTAACCACTATTATTCCCGGAAAAACCCCGTGTTTATCTTGTTTATTTCCTGAAAAACCAGACTGGGATAGACGCGGTTTTGGGGTATTAGGTGCGGTTTCAGGAACCCTTGCTTGTTTAACCGCATTGGAAGCTATCAAAGTCATTACGGGTGTCGGAGATCCGCTATTTTCTCAACTATTCACGATGGATTTAGGGACTCTAAATTTTGCCAAACGTCGCGCTTATCACGACCCCAATTGTCCGGTTTGTGGGGGTTGCTAAACTCAACTTACCCCGAAGAGATGACGGAATAGAAACCGGGTTTCTTATCTAAATTTTCAAAATTAAATAGATTGTTAATTTAGAAACCCGGTTTCTCGGATATGGAAAACTTTAATTCATTCTAGGAGGTTCTATGAAAGTTAATTTAACTGAAAAAGCAGCATTTCGACTTCGGAATTTTCTGAAAGCAACAGCCGCCCAAGATACAACCCCAACAACCAGAGGTGTGCGTCTTTCTCTGGCTGATGGAGGGTGCAGTGGTTATGAATATAAAATGGATATCACCACCCAACCTCAAACCGATGATTTAGTGTTTGAAGAAGATACTGTGCTATTTTATGTTGACCCCACCAGCGCTCCTTTATTAGAAGGTTTAGTGATTGATTTTGTTGATGGGTTAGTGGAGTCGGGATTCAAGTTTATTAACCCGAATGCGACCGATACTTGCGGTTGTGGTAAATCATTTACCGCCGGAGATTGTACCCCCGCCGCCGTTCCTTGTAGTTAATCTAGAAACCGGGTTTCTTAACAGAAAATCTGGAGTTGATTAGCAAATTTGAGTCAGAAACCCAGTTTCTTACGTTTGTTTCGATTTATTGTTCATTTCATTTTTTGAGGAGACACAACAATGACAACCTACCAAGTTCGCTTACAAAGCAAAAAATACAAACTCGATACTGTAATTGAGGTTGATGAGAATACTTATATCCTCGATGCAGCAGAAGAACAAGAGATTGATTTACCGTTTTCTTGTCACTCTGGCGGTTGTTCCAGTTGTGTTGGAAAATTAGTTGAAGGTGAAGTTGATCAATCTGATCAAAACTTCTTAGATGAAGAACAAATTGCTAAGGGTTTTGTTCTGTTGTGCGTCACTTACCCTCGTTCAGATTGCACGATTAAAACGCACCAGGAAGCTTATTTAGTTTAACGCCAAAAGGGTCTAAATCTATTGGACGAATGGCTTAAAATTTAATTCGTTGCAAGCAAGGGCGAGTCGCACCTCGCCCCTACATATTTTTATTGTTAATTTAAAAATCAAGATAATTTATAAGAAAAAAATGAGTTTTTAACGATATTATAAAAATTTGGAGTTAATGAATAATGATTAGTGAAGAACAAATAATTCAAGAATTTATTAGAATGGTCAGTCGCCTTTATCCTTTAACGGGACAATTACTTTACTATTGTTATGTTAAAGTCGTGGGATTTTATGTACCTCGACTACGGAAACGCTTTTCTTACCTAACAATTTATTGTCCAAATGAACTGCTTTCGGCTTTGCGATCGCAAGAAGAACCCCTCAAAGAAATTGCCGAGACAATGGAATTAATTGATGTGGTTTTTATTAAAGCCGATAATTTACTTCGTGATCCCATGTCCAAGATTAAACAAGAAAATCCCCGTTTCTGGTTAGAACTTCATTGGGTGATTTCACGGCATTGAAAACAGGAAGATTAGGGGCTATTCATAAATTACCCCTGGCTTAAATTTTTCAGGATTAATAAATATGGTTATTTCTTAACTTTATCTATGGGACTATCGACAATTGAAACTTTGCTTGGTATAGTAGCTGTAATTATTTTTCTCATCATGATTAACAGGATCATCTCCTTCGGTTCTCGCCTGTGTAATCCAACAGTTATTAAACCCTACCGCCATGAAAAACAGACGAATTATCATCTTTATTAGCTGGCTAGTGACAGCGTTTATTCTCATCTTAGGAATTAAAACAATTAATCCCTTAATAACGACTGCCCAAAATAACCCTAAACTGTTAGTTTCTGCCGCGGCAAGTTTACAATATTCCTTAGAAGAAATTAAGCAAGCTTATCAACAAACTAATCCCAATATCACCCTAAACTATAATTTTGGAGCATCAGGAACTTTACAACAACAAATTGAAAATGGCGCCCCGGCGGATGTGTTTATCTCGGCGGCTAAAAAACAAATGGATGCGTTACAGCAAAAAAATCTGATTATCCCAGAAACTCGACGGAATTTACTTAAAAATAGTCTCGTCTTAATTGTGCCTAAAAACGCACCTGCTATCAGCAGTTTTCGAGATTTAACAGCAGCCAATATCAAACGAATTGCTGTGGGAGAACCCCGAAGCGTTCCCGCCGGACAATATGCGGAAGAAGTGTTTAAAAATTTAGGAATTTTAGACAAAATTCGCTCTAAATTAGTTTATGGAAATAACGTTAGAAATGTGTTAGCCGCCGTTGAAAGTGGAAATGCTGATGCAGGTGTTGTTTATGCTACAGACGCCAAGCAATCCAATCAGGTAAAAGTAGCAGTTACAGCGCCCGCTAATCTCCATAGTCCGATTGTTTATCCAGTCGCTGTCTTGAAAAATAGTAGAAATGCAACGGCGGCTAAAGGCTATGTACAATTTTTAGCAAGCGATCGCTCTTTCAAAATCTTCCAAAAATACGGATTTAGCAAAGGAAGTTAATGTCTTTAGATCTTTCCCCATTATGGATTTCCCTAAAAACCGCTTCTCTCGCCACTATCATTGCTTTTTTGGTGGGAATTATTGCCGCCTATTGGATCTTAAATTATCAAGGTAAAGGGAAATCTATTATTGAATCTATCTTCGTTGCGCCCTTGATTTTACCCCCGACGGTTGTGGGTTTTTTACTGTTATTATTATTAGGGAAAAAAGGCCCCATCGGACAACTGTTAGCACCCTTCGATATTAATATTGTTTTTACTTGGTATGCGGGCGTTATTGCAGCAACCGTTGTAGCATTTCCCTTAATGTACAAAACCGCCCTCGGTGCTTTTCAACAAATTGATAGCAATTTATTACGGGTGGCGCGAACATTAGGTGCTTCAGAATTAAAAGTATTTTGGTTAATTGCTTTACCCTTAGCCTTACCTGGAATTCTCGCCGGAATTGTTCTTACCTTTTGTCGTGCGTTAGGGGAATTTGGCGCTACCTTAATGATAGCTGGCAATATCCCTGGAGAAACCCAAACAATTCCTATGGCAATTTATTTCGCTGTAGAAGCAGGCGCCATGAATGAAGCTTGGGTTTGGGTGTTAATTATTTTAGCCGTTTCTTTTTCTGCGATTATTACCATTAATTTTTGGGAAAAACAGAATAAAAGTTGGAAAATTCGCGTTCCAAAAATTAAGAATAATTCCCCCTTTATTCTGCAAACTTCTTCCTTAAGCACTCCCTATTTATTGGTTAATATTCAAAAACAACTGCCCGATTTTTTATTAGATGTCGCCTTTAATAGTAGCAATCAACCGTTAGGATTATTGGGGGCTTCCGGTGCGGGAAAAAGCATGATTCTGCGCTGTATTGCGGGAATTGAAACCCCGGATCAAGGTCGAATTGTTCTCAATGGGCGAGTCTTGTTTGATTCAGAAGCGAAAATTAATTTACCTCCTCGCGATCGCCACGTTGGTTTTCTCTTTCAAAATTATGCCTTATTTCCCCATTGGACAGTCGCTCAAAATATTGCCTTTGGGTTGCCAAAAAATACCCCAAAAGGAAAGATTAAACGACAAGTAGGAACTCTACTAACGCAAGTTCAATTACAGGAATTTGGCGATCGCTATCCCCACCAACTTTCCGGCGGCGAACAGCAGCGCGTCGCCTTAGCAAGGGCGTTAGCCAGTGAACCGGAAGTCTTATTATTAGATGAACCGTTTTCAGCCCTCGATACCCATTTAAGAAGTCAACTTGAACAACAATTAAGCGCTGTATTAGCAACTTATCAAGGAATGACTTTGTTTGTTACCCACAACTTAGAAGAAGCGTATCGAGTTTGTGAAAATTTGTTAGTGATTGATCAAGGAAAAGCGATCGCAAATAATAGTAAACAAAATATTTTTGAACATCCCCACAACTTTAGAACCGCCCAACTCACCGGATGTAAAAACTTTTCTCGTGCAATTGTTACCGATGTTCAAGAAGTTCAAGCGATTGATTGGGGTTGTCGATTAAAAGTTATTGAACCCATTCCTGAATCCTTAGCGTATGTCGGAATTCGCGCCCATCAATTAACCTTTCCCACTACATCAAACGGAGAAAATATTTTTCCCTGTTGGCTTGTTCAAACCAGCGAAACCCAACATCGAATGACCCTTTATCTTAAGTTAAATTCTCCTGCTCATAGTTTACAAGATTATCATTTACAAGCGGAAGTGTTTAAAGAAAAATGGGCAACCTTAAAAGATCGTCCCTTTCCTTGGTTCATTCAACTGGATTCATTGCGACTATTTTTAATGTCAGAATAAAGTAGGATGGGCTCTGCCCATCCATCCCCTGAATTACTATGATTAAATCTGAAAGCAGCGATCGCAGTTTCCTGACGATAATTTTAATAGGGTTTTGATGGGCAGAGCATCGTCCTACTGGATCGTTAAAATGTCTGTTATGGAACAAGCGATCGCAGTTCCCTGACAATAATTTTAATAGAGTTTTGATGGGCAGAGCATCGTCCTACCGTTTGGGAATTTCATAACTGAGAAAATCATAAGCCATTTCGGTATTCGGAAAAATTGCTCTCGCTTCCTTTAATAAATCATCTAAAACAATTGAATTCCCTGGAGCATAACGGGGGCTAAAATGGGTCATGATTAATAATTTAACTTGGGCAGCTAAGGCAACTTGTGCCGCCATTGTAGACGTTGAATGTAACCTTTGAAACGCCATTTCTGCATCTTGATGGGAAAACGTAGCTTCATGAACTAGCACATCCGCATCCGTCGCTAAATTAACGGCTCCATCACAAAAAATCGTATCCGTACAATAAACAAATTTACGACCAATTTGAGCCTCACCGCATAATTCCTTTCCATTAATAATTCTGCCATCGGGAAGCGTCACCACTTGCCCTTGTTTTAATTGACCATAAATCGGCCCGGAAGGAATCCCTAATTTCTGAGCTTTTTCCACATCAAATCGTCCCGGTTTATCTTTTTCAATCACCCGATACCCAAAGGCGGTGACTTTATGTTTTAAATATTCACAAGTAACAATATAGTCTTCATCTTCAAAAACAACTCCAGGCTCAACTTTATGCACCTTCAGGGGATAGGAAAAATGGGTTTGAGAATAGCGAGTACAGCTTTGCAAATATTCCGATAATCCAGGGGGGCCATAAAGATCAATGCGGTTGACATTTCCCGCTAACCCACAACTGGCCAATAACCCCATTAACCCAAAAATATGATCGCCGTGCAGATGGGTAATAAAAATTCGACTCAGTTGGCTGACTTTTAAATCACTACGAAGGAATTGATGCTGGGTTCCTTCCCCGCAGTCAAACAGCCAAAGTTCAGCCCGTTGTGACAGACGTAGGGCTATACTTGAAACATTGCGCGATCGCGTGGGAACACCAGAACTTGTGCCTAAAAAGGTAATCTGCAAAGCTAAATCTCCCGCCATCCAACTTGAAAATCTGGAAAAATGTGTTAAATAGATCCAGAGATCAATGTTTTCTTTATAAATTTTAGCGATATTTGATCACAGCGATGGTTTCTTCTGTGTCAAACCCAACTGATTCTCAACCCTCCTCTGTCCTCCCCCGTCTGAAACGCTATTGGTGGACAACGTTACTCTTCTGGCTATTCTGGGTAGCCCCTGCCCAAGCCGCTTTATTATTGCGGGTCGCCGTTGAAGAGGGAACCAGTCAAATTAAAGTCGGGAGTACCACCCAGGCGGTTGTTCGAGATGGCAGTGGTAAAGCTCTAGGACAACTGGCAGCAATGGGAGGCGGTGTTGTCCAAATTAAATCGGGACAAGTCACCCTGGGGAACTGGCGCGGAAACCAACTTTGGGTTGATCCTTCCGCGGGAGGAAATGTTTGGATTGGCAATGGATGGTACCGGGGACGGGTGCTGATCACCCCTCGCAATGGCAAGTTAACGGCGGTTAATTATGTGGATTTAGAACAATATCTCTACAGTGTTCTGGGGGCGGAAATGGATGGGGGATGGCCCCAGGAAGCCTTAAAAGCCCAAGCGGTGGCAGCCCGAACCTATGCGTTATATAAACGTCAGCGCAGCAATGGCATTTATGATGTCGGGGATGATCAAAACTGGCAAGTTTACAAAGGGTTAGCCACTGAGTCGGCGTCTACCCGTGCCGCTGTCAGTGGGACAACAGGCCAAGTCTTAACTTACAATGGTCAAGCGATTTTAGCGGCGTTTCATTCAGCATCCGGCGGACACACGGAAAATGTGGAGGATGTTTGGGAGGAACCGTTACCTTATTTACGGGGTGTTCCCGACTTTGACCAAGGAACCCCGGTGTTTGAGTGGACGAAAACCTTTTCTCAAGCAGATTTAAGTAAGCGCCTTTCCGGTGTGGGAAATATTAGTACCCTCACCCCCCAACGAACCACAGCCTATGGCAGTGTTGTGTCTATGAAAGTGGTAGGGGACAAAGGCAGTCGGGTAATGACGGGGGAAGATATCGCCGCCGCCTTGGGACTGCGTAGCACTCGGTTCAAAATTACTCGCCAAAATACCAATTTCCAAGTCACAGGTCGGGGTTTTGGTCACGGCGTCGGCTTGAGTCAATGGGGCGCTTACAATTTAGCTCGTGCGGGATACGGTTATCAACAAATTCTCGCCCATTATTATCGCAATACAACCTTAGCCAGAATTCAACTTCAATAGGCAATAGGCACTCTTGCAATAGGCAATAGGCAATAGAGAACAGGGGGAAGAGGAAACAAGAAGACAAGGGAACAATTGATAACTGGTGACTGGGTACGGGCGTTGGCGGAGCCTGCCGTTAGGCAAAGCATTCGGGCAACAATGTAGGATAAAAACCGATAACTTACCGAACGTATGCTTCGCCCCTACGACTGGTGACTGTTCCCTAATTCTTATTAATTTCTTCAACTAAGATTTCTGTGACTTCTAAAATTTGCTCAAAGTTAAAATCATCTAATAATTGTTGTAAAGTAAGCAATAAATTAGAAGCAGAATCAGGAATATCTTTTAATAGCTTAAAAATCTGCTTTTCATTGGTACAAAGAACGGCTTCATGGAGATTTAAAATCCAATCATTTGGCATGATTTTGAGCAAATTAGGAGTTAACAGAGAACAATCTGATAAACTGTCAATCTGCGCCTGTAAATCAGAAGACGGTGAACTTTCTTCATACAGATAACGCACTCCTAAAAATTCTGCCATTTTTTCAAAAATTACTTTTTCAGGGAAAGGTTTACTCACAAAATCATTACACCCCGCTTGTAAAACCTTCAGCCGTTCTTCTTCAAAGGCATTGGCGGTTAAAGCAATAATGATAGGGTTATTTTTTGAAAAGGATTTGGTTCTAATTTGTCGTGTAGCTTCCATGCCATCCATCCCAGGCATTCGCATATCCATCCAAATTAAATGGGGTTGCCAACTTGACCACAATTCAATGGCTTGTTGACCATTTTCGGCTTCTTGAACCTCAAACCCTGTATCCGTTAAAAGTTTCACTAAAACTTGACGATTTTCTGCCGCATCTTCAACAATTAAAATCCGAGTTGGCGGTTGTCCTTTTTCTAAACCAATGATTCGTTTTTTACAACTTTGAGTTTGAATATCGGCTTTAGCGGCTAAACCCACTTGCACATCAAATTTAACTAAGGTTCCTTTTCCTAATTTACTTTGTACCGTGATATCTCCTCCCATCATCTGCACAAATTGCTGACTAATGGGTAAACCTAACCCAGTTCCTTCATTCGATTTTCGTCCGGTTTCTGTTTGTCCAAACGCTTCAAATAATAAACCAATTTCTTCCGGCGCAATTCCGGGGCCCGTATCTTCCACTTCAAAGATAATTTGAGTGCGTTGTTCAGATTGAAGGAAAGGTTTTGCTATATAATTTTCCTGCGGTTCAGAAGGGGTAACGGTTTCTTTTTTAACCGTTAAGATCACGCTTCCCACTTCAGTAAATTTAATCGCATTCCCCAATAAATTGATTAAAACCTGACGAAGTTTACTTTCATCTATTTTAACATATTGAGGCACATTTTGAGCAATTTTAAAAATTAATTTTAGATTTTTAAGCTCGGCTTTTAAGCCTAACATTTCTTCTAAATTATTGAGAAGCCGATACAAATCAAAACTCGTTTCATTTAAGGTAATTCGACCCGCCTCAATTTTCGACATTTCTAAAACATCATTAATTAAATCCAGAAGATGTTCCCCACTGCGACCAATAATTTTTAAGTATTCCTGTTGAGTATTACTTAAACAAGTATCCCTCGCTAAAAGTTGAGTAAAGCCTAAAATTGCATTGAGAGGCGTTCTTAATTCATGGCTCATATTGGCAAGAAATTCGCTTTTGGCATGGTTGGCAGCATCGGCGGTTTCCTTCGCTTCTTTGAGTTGAGACAACAGGATCGCTTGTTGAATAGCAACCCCTAAATGGTTAGCAACTTGAGCGAGTAAACTAACTTCTCTGGGTTTCCATTGACGGGTACTCTGATGTTGATAAGCTCCTAAAAATCCCCATAAAATATCTCCGACAAAAACGGGAACAAAAATATAAGCTCGAATCTTGAATTGCTCGAATAAGATTAGATGGGATTTTGATAAATTCCCTTGCTCTACATCATCAATAATTAAAGGGTTATTGTTTTTATATTGACCTTCTTTGAGTTCTTTAAAATGGGTTTCTAACCAACTCTCTTTTTGATCACTTTGAACTAATGATGTGGCATCTTGGATCATCGACTCAAAGACAATTTCTCCCTTATAATCGGATAAAAATCGATATAAAACCACGCGATCGCAATTTAAAATTTGTCGAACTTCTTGAGTGGTTGCACTAAAAATTGTATCAATATCTAAGGTTTTTCTAATCCGTTCAATCACCCGTGCTAATGCCCGTTCCTGTTCGGCAGCTTTCGCCTGTTCTTCTGAGCGTTTTTGCGCTTGGGTTAATAATTCTGCTTGTTGTAAAGCTACCCCTAACTGAACGGCAATTTTTTGTACAAATTCAACTTCTTTTGTTTGCCATTGACGGGGCGTTGAACATTGATGAATACACAGTAACCCCCACAGTTCATCGCCTTTTAATAAGGAAACCACTAAATTCGCTTTCACTTGAAATTGCGATAACATTTGCACATAACATTCACTTAATCCAGCGTTATGAATATCCGCCAACGCTAACACATAACCCAGTTGATATTTTTGGGCAAATGACCCCCCAAAACAACAATCCTCAATGCTCGTTTCCATTGCTGAACAAAAGGGAGATAACACATTTTCTGAGACAAATTCACCCCGATTAAAGTTAGAATCGGGGTCAAACTTAAACACAGCAACCCGGTCAGTATTGAGGAGTTGACGGACTTCCGTTGTGGCGGTTTGGAAAATCGTATTAATATCTAAGGTGCGCCGAATTTTATCAATCACCTGTGCTAAAGCCCGTTCCCGTTCTGCTTCTTGCACTAAACTTTCCGCTTGACGTCGAAGTTCCGCTTCTAAGGTAGTTTCTAAGGCTTGTTTTTGCTTTTCTGTTTGCGCGAGTAACTCGGCTTGTTGAATCGCAACGCCTAATTGTCCGCCAATTTGAATCAGGAAATTAATTTCGGATTTTGCCCACTTTCGCGGTTGCGAGTTCTGATAAGCCGCTAATAATCCCCATAATTTTTTGCCTTGATAAATGGCAATAATCGCATAAGCTTTCGCTTGATATTTTTCTAAAGCTTGCAGATAACAAGTGGAAAATCCCGCTTGATAAATATCATCACAGACTCGGAAGACTTCTCCCCGTGAAAAGTCTCCCCCTTGGGTTTCTTGTAAATAACTATCTGTAATGGGAAAATTCGCTAAATTTTTAACACTACATTCACTAATATTTGCTCTAAATCCATCATCAGTTTTCTGTTCTATCAATAATGAGTTCCACCCCTCCGCTTTCGATTCAACTAAAAATTCTCCACTCCAATCTTGATTAAATCGATAAACTGCTACCCGATCTGCTTTTAATAATTGTCGCACTTCATGGGCTGTTGTTGTAAAAATCGTATCTAATTTTAAGGATTGACGAATTTTATTAATAATGGCAGCAACCGCTTTTTCCCGTTCAACGGCTTGGTTGACGGCTTGCGTTAAAAAATTAGACTGCATTTGCAGTTGATTGACTAATTCTGCGTGTTGCAAGGCGACTCCTAAATGGATGGCAATTTGACGAACAAATTCAATTTCTGATTCCTGCCATTGCCGAGGGCCAGAACATTGATGAATACAAAGTAATCCCCATAACTGCTCTTTTTTAAGTAAAGGAACAACGAGATTTGCTCTCACTTGAAATTGCTTGAGCATTTCTGCATAGCAGGAGGGTAATTTCAAGCTATAAATATCATGGGTTGACCAAATTTTTCCATGCTGATAATAATCAATATATTTTTCACCAAAACAATGATCCTTAATTCTACAGGCTAACGCGGGTCGAAAGGTGGGTAAGACATCTTCCGAAACAAATTCCCCCCAATGATAATTTTGATCCGGATCAAAACGATACATTCCCACCCGGTCTGCATTTAAAAGTTGGCGAACTTCAATCGCTGTTGATTTAAAAATACTATCTAAATCTAAGGATTCGCGAATTTTTGTAATCACCGCAAATAATGCTTTTTGTTGGGCAACTTGGCAAGGTTCGGTTATTTTTTGCTGCTCAAGTTGGGTGATACGCTCACGCAAACCCGCAATTTCTTGCGCTAACAACGCATAATTTTCAGGATTAACCATAGGTTTCATTTGTTAAAACAACAATTTGATTTCGACCTTGTTTTTTGGCTTGATAAAGTGCTGTATCTGCGGCTTCAATTAATTGGCTAGACTCCAGACCGGGCTGAGGAATATAACAAGCGATCCCAAAACTTAAAGTAATATAAGGACTCGATGGAGATTCAGCATGAATGAGTTTTAGATCTTGAACTTTTTGCTGAATAATTTTAGCAACCACTTCCGCCCCGATAGTATGGGTATTGGGTAAAATAATCACAAATTCTTCGCCGCCATAACGCGCCACTAAATCCATAGAACGATTCACTGATTGTCTAATCGTTTGGGCGATGGTGTATAGGCAATCATCTCCCGCTTGATGACCATAGGTATCATTATAAGATTTAAAATAATCGACGTCACATAAAATCAGGGATAAGGGTTGCTGTTCTCTGGCTAATCGTTGCCATTCTTCCTGTAAAACTTGATCAAATCGGCGTCGGTTCGCAATTTGAGTTAATCCATCTAAGTGCGCTAACCGTTCTAATTCTTGGTTGGCTTGTTGTAGTTTCAGTTGCGAGTCTTGTAACGCTTTTTCGATTTCTTTTCTCGCTTTAATTTCCTGTTGTAATCGTTCATTTTTCTCCACAAGCTGCTGACGCTGTTGACAAAGCATGAGTTGGTTTTTAACCCGCACTAACACTTCTTCCACGTGAAAGGGCTTTGTAATATAGTCTACCCCCCCAATGGTAAAGGCTTTGACTTTATCTAAAATATCGTCCAAAGCACTAATAAAAATAATCGGAATTTCTGCCGTGACCGGATCGTTTTTCAACACGTGACACACTTGATAACCATCCAAATCCGGTAATTTAATATCTAATAAAATTAGATCCGGTGGGGCAGCTTTAGCGGTTTTTAATGCCATTTGCCCCCGTGTCACTCGCCTGACATCATAGTTATTTTCGGTTAACATCGTTGACAACAGCCGTAGATTATCGGGTTTATCATCAACCAATAAGACGGTTCCTAAAATTGCTTTATCATCCAGAACATCACTCATTTGGAATTTTATCAACTAAGATTTAATGTTAGTTTTAATTTTAAACATTTTTATTTCATTTTTTGTTCTGCATTTTTATCTTTTTCTAAGACAGAAAAACAGAATTAATGTTAATTTTAAATCAAGTTAAGATTTGATTTTTTATTATACCAGACATTAATACTTAGACTAAAATCGTTTCAAGATTCCATCGGTTTGCTCAGGGAATGCCTGTCCTATTCGTAGAATTTGGGAGTTTGATCTGGAGATTATGAAAATTTACTCTGGGGAATTACGGTGTTTTGGTCAGGGTGAGGGGATGAGGCGCAAAAATCTTCATACAACCGTCATATCTCTGCCACAGAGGCGTCATATTGATTCTCTAAGCTAAGAACTATTAGGGAAAGGAAATCCCCAATCCCTAAACTTAGTTATAGATTGAGGTATGTAAAATGCGTTCCCAATTCGATCAATTAAATTCCCCTATAGATACTCACAACGTTAACTTATCTAATTCTCGTCCGTCGGGTTGGTCAAAATCTCTGGCCTCTTTATCCTTGCTAGTCTTCGGTGCTGGGTTAGGGATGGGGGGAATGGCTCTGCTGTCCCCTACAAAAGTCGCCCAATCTCCCACCCCAACCCCAGTTCCTACTTTAACCCCCGCCAGTCTCACCACAAGCGTTGCTTCAGACCCGAATTTGATTGCCTCCGTTGTGCAGGAAGTTGGCCCTGCCGTTGTTCGCATTGATGCCACTAAAACCGTTGAAAATCAAATGCCGGAAATGTTTAATGATCCCTTTTTTGGACGGTTTTTTGGATCGGGTCAGATGCCAATGCCTCCCCAACAAGAGGTTGTGAGGGGGTCGGGTTCTGGGTTTATTGTGAGTTCTAATGGTCAAATTATTACGAATGCTCACGTCGTTGATGGGGCAACAAAAGTTTCTGTTGTCCTCAAAGATGGTCGTCAATTTGAAGGCAAAGTGATGGGAATTGACCCCGTTACAGACGTTGCTGTTGTTCAGATTCAAGCGGATAATTTACCAACGGTTAAAGTGGGGAATTCTGAAGCGTTACAGCCGGGAGAATTAGCGATCGCCATTGGAAATCCCCTTGGTTTAGATAATACGGTAACGGTGGGTATTATTAGCGCCACAGGTCGTTCGAGTAGCCAAGTCGGAATTCCTGATAAACGGGTTAATTTTATTCAAACCGATGCGGCTATTAACCCTGGAAATTCCGGTGGGCCGTTACTGAATGAAAAAGGTGAAGTCATTGGTATTAATACAGCAATTATTCAAGGCGCTCAAGGCTTAGGATTTGCAATTCCGATTAATAAAGCCCAACAAATCGCCGATCAAATTGTCACCCAAGGGAAAGTTCAACACCCCTATTTAGGGATTCAAATGGTCAGCTTAACTCCTGAAGTGAAAGAAAACCTAAATCAAGATCCAAATAGTCCGATTACAGTGAATGAAGATCAAGGGGTTTTAATTGTTCGAGTGGTTCCCAACTCCCCTGCAAATCAATCCGGTTTACGGGCGGGAGATGTGATTGTTAACGTTGAAAATAAACCCGTTACAAAAGCGGATGAGGTTCAACAAGCGGTTGAAAATGTAACGGTTGGTAACTCGTTAACAATGCAAATTAAACGTCAAGGACAACCGTTAGAGTTATCAGTAACAACGGGTTCAATCCCAACTGAACAACCCCAATTTAGTCGTCAATAACCGTAGGGTGGGCATAGCCCACCTTTTTTATTTTATTTTTGAAAAAAGCGATCGCACCTCAAATGTCATGCTGAACGGAGCGCAGCGTAGTGAAGCATCTCTGGGGTTTAGGTTGAAATGCGATCGCCTACGCCATAAAAAACTATTCAACAATCTTCAACTCTAGAGATTCTTCACTCCGCTTAGGCTCCGTTCAGAATGACCAACTAGAAATTTTAACTAATCAGAAA
>JBMDYE010000072.1:0-3460 GCA_048595135.1 Planktothrix sp.
AGAAAGATGTCTTTGCTTTGTTTACCGTTGCTACTTTTGGGTTACTGCTAATCAATCTGTTTGGATTATTTCTGCTCTATGGGAACTACTCGAATTTGGTTCGTAAGAAAACGCCAACTTTAGTGCAATTAGAAACAGGTAAATCGATTACTGTAGCCCCTCTTGGTAGTGATGAACGAACCCCTAAAGTTGTGCAGAAATTTGTGGTTGATACCCTAACCCTCCTAATGAATTGGTCAGGAACTTTACCTGCCACAACAGTAGAAGAAGCTGCTAATCCCAAACCTGATCCTGGAGTAAAAGCGGGTCGAAGTAAAGTTTCTACCTCAGCATGGCAAGCAAGTTTTGCCTTAAGTGAAGATTTCCGTAAAGAGTTCTTAATTACTTTAGCAACGTTGACTCCTGCGGGTGTTTTTAATGGCAATACTCAAGTGACATTAGTGCCTTTAAGTGTTCAACCGCCACAACAAATTGCTGAGGGAAAGTGGAAAGTTAAATTGGTCGCTAATCTCATCGTTTTTGACCGTCGCGATAACTTAGGCAGCGTTATTCCTTTTAATAAAGAAGTGTTTGTCCAAGCTGTTGAAGCTCCTAATCCCCCCACTGAAACAACAGGAATTGCTACTGTTATCTACGCTGTGCGAGCGAGTGGATTAGAAATTACAGCAATTCGAGATCTTGAACAGGAGGATTTGTAATCATGTCTAACTTTAAACCCACTGAAACTTATCAGAAAGATTCTACAAGTTCTAGCAAGACAACGACTCCAGACAGCCAATCTATTGACGACAATATTCCCTTTACACAGTGGAATGAAGAGAGAATGGCTGAACTTTTAGGATTACGAAATTCAACTCCAAATGATTCAGCAAATCTCTCTGGAGAAAATCAGCTTTTAGAAGCCGAAGAAGGTAATGTAATTTCTCAATCCGAACTCTTTCAATCAGAAGTTGATTCTGATCCGCTCCGAGCTAAGACCGAACCTAGTTTTTCAAGCCATCCCCTCGCTAAATTTGGTTTAGTTGGGTTAGGAACATTTGCGGTTTTCTTTGTTGGAGGATTATTTTTACATAACATTATGAGTACCAATCTTACTCCTTTACCCCAAGCCAAGCAATCACCGGAAGCTCCTGATCTCGTAACAAAACCTGATGAAGAAGCAACAGAAACAGCCAAACTTAAAACCGAGTTAGCTTTATCGGCTCAAGCTGAACAATTAGCGGCTTTAAATCGTTCAAAAAGTCCGAAAAATCAAAAATTAGAGTCCCCTAAATCTCAGTCTAAACCGACAATTCAATCATCAACCCCACCACCAATATCAAGTCCCCGCCCTGTATCAACTTTATCCCCTCGTCCTACATCTCCTGAAACTCGGTACATCACTCGTCCCATTCCTGTCCCAGTCTCAAGTCGTCCCGCACCACTACCAGTGTCTCCAACTCCTCCATCTCCACCTGCTCCCAGGGAAGCTCCTCAATTGGAAGAAACAAATATCGCTCCACCGATTGATCCGATGGAGCAATGGATGGCGTTAAAAGAATTGGGAAGCTATGGGGAAATTTCACCTGAGCAAGCTGAAATTGCACAAGTAACAACGGATGAAAATCAACCGCTTATTACAACGGGTTCTAACTCGGCTCAATGGGAAATTACTCCGGCTGAATTTCCCCATTTATCAACGGTACCTAAAGCAGTACCAGTTAAGCGGGAAAGTTCCGATTACCTAACAATAGAAAAGGAAAATAATCCTATTTCTAAACCAGAAATTCATGAGGATTTTTTACAGGAAGAACAAAATATTATTGCGGGGATACCTATTACAGGAGTGAGAAATTTTCAAGTGGGTCAGCAAGCCGAAGGAACTCTCATTACCCCAGTAATCTCCATGACAAATTCAAGGAATAACTCGGCAAATCGCTCTCAACAATCTAATCCTTCATCTCTTTCTAATCCCGATGCAGAAAGTTTTGTTGTTCGCCTCAATCAATCTTTAGTCGATGCTTCTGGAGCTACGTTACTGCCACCTGAAACTTTAGTCATTTTTGAAGTGAAATCAGTTCATCAAAGTGGAATGGTGGACTGCAATGCAGTTGCTCTTATTCTTGATGGGAATGAGTACCTTTTGCCTGCTGATGTCATTAGTATCCGAGGCATCCAAGGCAACCCTTTAATGGCTCAAAAGTATGACAGAAAAGGTTCAGAAATTGCTAGAAGGGATGCTAGTACAGTGCTATTGGGTTCTTTAGCCAATGTGGGAAGGGTTTTAAACCAACCCCGCCGTCAAGAAATTAATAATTTGAATTCTATTTTAGGTTCCCAACAGTCTACCCGAATTGAACAAGGTGATCCTAATCTTTTAGGTGCCGTTTTGGAAGGAGGATTGACCCCTTTATTACAACAAATTCAACAGCGAAACCAACGCTCAATCGCAGAAATTCAATCTCGTCCGCCACTTTGGTATATCAAACCGAATCAAAAAGTTAGTATCTTTATCAATCGTTCCTTTGATCTCTAATACTCTAATGAGGTGCAAAAATGAACAGAATTTGGCAACATTTTTTAGGAAGTCTAGCGGTGG
The DNA here is from genome assembly GCA_048595135.1 of Planktothrix sp. Taxonomy (GTDB): domain Bacteria; phylum Cyanobacteriota; class Cyanobacteriia; order Cyanobacteriales; family Microcoleaceae; genus JBMDYE01. The sequence continues at coordinate 2,579 of JBMDYE010000072.1, forward strand.
GTGGAATTAGCTTTTTTTCCCTAATTACACCTGCTTATTCAGCAGTACAACGTATCTCTTGGGAAACAGCCACAGGAAATTCAGGGACACCCGTAACTTTAGAAATTACACCTGGCTATGGTTTAAATATCAGTTTTATTCCTCTTGGTGAAACCATTGAAAAAGTGTGGTTAGATGATCCTTCTTGGCTGACCGTCGATGCAGATGGTTGCTTACAAGGACTAAGCAGAAATTGTAATACGACAGGGGCAACTGTTTTGCACTTACGACGCATTCAAGAGCTTGATTTTCCCGGATTAGCGCAATCTCCTAATCAATCTACGCTCTTAACAGTTATTACTCGAAATTCTCAGTCTCGGCGTGTTTATGTTTTCCGAATTCAATTAGCTCTGGCATCAGAAACCACCCCTCAATATCACACCTTAGAAGTTGTTAATACTCCCGCCTTTCCTTCTTCTTCGATTCCTTCTGCGAGTGCAACAGCTTTTGAACAACAATTTAGCTTCCGTTTCAACGAAAGTGGGCAAGTTGACTCCACAATCGTTGAACGCATTGAGCGCGGTGTACAGGCATCTTTAAAAAATAAATGGATGCAGCGTAACTCTACTATAGCAGATAGAATTGCCTATTTTATTAAGCAAATTCAACAAGGAATTCCTTTGAAACAAGCCCAAATTAATGCTCAAATTTCTGTTGTGTTAATTAACCGCTTATATGAGTTAGGAGGTTCTGTTGAATCAACAGGGACTACTCAGGAGGTGATCTTATTTTGAGACTGTTAAAACGACTTAAACGATTATTTTGGGCTGGATTATTAGGAGTTATTTTGTTTTCTAATTGGAAGATCACTTCACTCCTAGCAATACCCCCTAATCCATCAAC
>JBMDYE010000073.1:0-4429 GCA_048595135.1 Planktothrix sp.
ACTAATCACAACAGGAATTAAACTTCGAGTCGCGTAAAGTACCCCGGTGGAAATCAGCACCGTTGCTAACCGTTCAATGGCAACCCAAACGGTTTCTGTTCTGAACCATGACATCCCCTTCAGGGTTCCCCGCAACGTCATTTTCATGGCGCGGCAAATTTCCGAAAAGACAATCAGGTAGCACACCAGTAGGTTTTCTTGATATCCCATTAATAAAGCAATGGGAAGCAATAAAATAAAGGCGGGGATAGAGGTTAACAGTTCCAAGACAATAAATTGTCCTGTTAATCTTGATCCCACTTCTGGGTTTGCCGCCACTTCTCGGTTCAGCAGCACAGGTAAACCAAACTGAATGATCAAGGCTAAAATTGCCCCTAATGCCGATGCAGAGGTAAATACCCCGTATTGTTCTGGCCCCAAAACCCGGGCAACCAGAATATAAAAAACAAAGGTTAAACCGAGGGTGGCTTCTCCCAGGAAAACGTACAGGTAAGACAGGTCAAAACGACCCAACAATTTTTTCATAAAAGTTGATTAAACAGAGATAGATTAAGCACCGACTACTTCTAGTTACCAGGGGGGGGCAAATCAACCTAATGGTTTGGCGATCAACAAATTAACGTCCAGTATAATGTATACCAGGAGTTGTAGTTCCTCCTGCCTCCTGCAATATCATGCAATATTATGCAACCTGTTGACCTAACCACTTTAATTGCGACCTGTTGTGAACTGCGGAAGGACTGGCTTCCGGCGCGGTTTGAACAAGTGTATCAACGCGATCGCTTTACCATTTCCCTCGGTTTACGCACCCTAAAGGGTCGAGGCTGGTTAGACATTTCTTGGCATCCCCAAGCCGCTAGAATTTGTATTGGCAACCCTCCTCCTCGTACTCCCGATACCTTTACCTTTAGTGATCAACTCCGCCATCAATTAGGGGGGTTAGCATTAGTTGAAATTCAACAAATTGATCCTTGGGAACGGGTTTTAGATCTACAATTTGCCCAACGTCCAGGGGAAACAGCCCTTTGGCATTTGTATGTCGAAATTATGGGGAAATATAGTAATGTTATTTTAACCAGTTCAGACGATACCATTATTACGGCGGCTCATCAAGTTAATGCTCAACAATCGAGTGTCCGGCCTATTCTTACGGGTCAAGCCTATGAACTGCCCCCTAAATTAACAGAAACGATTCCCAGTTTAACGGAATCCCAAAGCCGTTGGCAAGAGCGAGTTAGTTTAATTCCAGCCGCTTTAAAACAGCAACTTTTAAAGAACTATCGGGGGTTAAGCACAGGGTTAGTTTTAGCGATGATTCAAGCGGCTCATTTAGAACCGAGTCAACCCACAAATTCTTTAAATTCAGAAGACTGGAATCGATTATGGAATAGTTGGCAAACCTGGCTAAAGACTTTAGAAACACGTCAATTCTGCCCTTATTGGACAAAAACCGGGTATGATTTAATTGCGTGGCAGTCTAACACAGTTGCCGAGGTTGATTCCGTTCAAACCTTACTCAATACTTATTATACTGCCCAACTGAATCAACAGGATTTTTCCCAACTTAAACATCAAATTAGCCAAAAATTAAATAGTAATTTAACCAAATTACGTCAAAAAGCCGATCAATTTATTCAACGATTAAAACAATCTGATACAGCCGATGAGGATCGAGAAAAAGCCGATTTATTAATGGCATTTTTACACGAATGGAAACCGGGTTTGAAAGCGATTGAGTTACCAGATTTTGAAACCGGAGAATTGATTAAAATTCCCCTTGATCCTGAAAAAAATGCGGTTCAAAATGCTCAATCCTTATATAAACGACATCAAAAATTAAAACGGGCTAGAACTGCCATTGAACCCCTTTTAGCAGAGGTGAAAGCCGAAATTAATTATTTAGAACAAGTGGAAGCGGCGCTCGCCCAAATTGAACGTTATCAAACCAACGAAGACTTACAAACTTTAACCGAAATTCGCGAAGAACTGATTCAACAAGGCTATATTAACGCCCCTGATTATCGCAGTCAACCGAATTCTCAATTAACCGAATTTTATCACTATAAAACCCCCAATGGATTTGAACTTTTAATTGGTAGAAATAACCGCCAGAATGATCAACTCATCTCTAAAATTGCGACCGATTATGATTTATGGTTTCATACCCAAGAAATCCCCGGAAGTCATGTTTTATTAAGATTAAATGCTGGACAAGTTCCCGATGATATTGATTTACAATATACTGCTAATTTAACCGCCTATTATAGTCGCGCCCGAAATAGCGAACAAGTTCCCGTCATTTATACCAAACCCAAGCACGTCTACAAACCCAAAGGTGCGAAACCAGGAATGGTGATCTACAAACATGAAACCGTGATCTGGGGAACCCCGCAATTAGTCGTGCTTTAGCGTTATACTTATCCTGATATAAAAAGCTTGGCTACTAATCATTGATGTTTTATAAATTGATAGGCTTTGCCCATCCTACAGTTTGGTGAGGCGTTCTAAATAAATCTGGGCGACGCGATCGCCAGGATTAATACTGATACATTTTTCAAAAATTTGTTGAGCTTGAAGGTAATTTTTCATGTTATAAAAAATTACCCCTTCTTCAAATAAAGCTTGGGTGGAAAGTTTGGCTTGTTTTGATTCTAACGGATCAGCATCAAACACTTCAAAAACAGAAACCATTTTTGATTTGCCTTTGACTTGAACTCGACCCACTAACCGAATCGAGTAATCTTGTTTATTATCTAACGCATTAAAAGTATGTTCAGAAATTAATAAGGGAACTCCAAATTCTTTTGTTACCCCTTCAATGCGAGAGGCTAAATTAACCGCATCACTAATCACGGTACTATCCATCCGATTTGGCCCCCCAACGGTTCCTAAGATTAAAGATCCCGTATTAATGCCAATTCCAATCGACAATTTAGGCCGTCCAGGGCGTCCACGAGTGATATTATATTCACTCAAGGTTTTTAACATGGCAATTCCAGCTTGAAGGGCGTGATCAACGGTTCCATCAAATAACGCCATAATCGCATCGCCAATATATTTATCAATAAATCCTTGATGTTCAATAATAACGGGTTCCATACGACTCAGATAAGCATTAATAAATTTAAAATTTTCCTCCGGGTTCATCTGTTCACTCAGGGACGTAAAATCCCGAATATCTGAAAATAAAATTGACATTTCCTGCTGCATTCCTTTTGCTAGTTGCACATCAGCAATGCTTTCATAGCCTAAAATTGATAGAAATTGATGGGGAACAAAACGACTCGCCGCTTCTGTTAGTTCTAGTTGGGTTTGAATTGCTAATTCTAAATTACAATTGAGGTCAAACAGTTCTTCAATTAAAGCTTGTCGTTCTTTTTCAGCTTTTTTACGATCGGTAATATCGGCAATAAACCCTTGATAATACAGTAACTTTCCTTGATGATTCGAGATCGAACAAGCGTTTTGAGAAATCCAAATCGGATGTCCTTTCGCATGATAAACTTGGGTTTCAAAATTAGAGACTGATCCTTGTTCGTGCATTAACTGAATAAACTGATCATGATGCTCCGGTTCCACATAAACTTGATGGGCGGGATCAGCTAATTTTGCCATTAATTCTTCGGGGGAATCATAACCATAAATTCGCGCCATTGCGGGATTCACGTTAATATAATCGCCCTTTCCATTGCATTGAAAAATTCCTTCTAAGGCATTTTCATAAATGCTGCGATAGTTTTCTTCAGCAACCCTTAAGGCTTCCTCCGCTTCTCTTCGTTCGGTAATATCAATCCCAACGGTCACCACCGCCCCACCTTGTTGGTATTTTTGAGCAGCAATTAAATAATAACGAGGTTGATCGTTATTGGCAATGGGAATAATTTGAGAAGCGGCTTGTTGGGAACTCGCAATAAATTGTTGCATGAACTGAACATAGTCAGAACTATTTTCAAAAAATCCTAATTCTTGACCGACAATTGCTTCAGGAGGCAAGTTTAACTTGTCTGCTAAGTAACGGTTAACCCCCAGATAAACGCCATCAGACCCAATCCAAGAAATTGATCCCGGTACGGCATTTAAAACTGCTTCTAACTGTTCTTTCGCCGCGTCTAATGCGGCATTTTTGGCTTCTAAATGAGCAAAGGAATCTTGCAATTGCTTCGCCATACTATTAAAGGAACTCGCTAAAATTTCTAGTTCCGTAATTCCCCTGACTTTAATAAATTGATTCAGATCGCCTTGAGCAATGGCTTGAGATGCTTCGCTTAATTGTAAGATCGGTTTGGCAATCCAACGGGCGGTTAAAATTCCCACAATTACTGCTATAATAAAGGCAGCAAAACACAGGGATAGGGTGAGACGATAATGGGCATTCACTTCATCCATAAAATCAGCTTCAGGAACCACCACCCAAATTAACCAATCTAAT
>JBMDYE010000074.1:0-7596 GCA_048595135.1 Planktothrix sp.
ATGTCCCTTTAGCTGGAGCGCTGATATCTCCAACAGCTATCACGAATAAATCGGGGTTAAGACGGCGCAGTTGATTGGTATAAGTGGGATCGACATTTTCATCAATAAGATACTTGAGCATTATCCGTTGATTTAGCCAGTTTTTCAGCTTTTAATTTTCTCAGCCTTTCTACAATGGGGCGAGGATTACGTTGCTGTTCTTCGCGCATTTTATCCCCCCATTCTAACCAATCGGTCATGTAAGCTTCAACGGCTGGTTTATTATGTAAGTAGTACAAAATTGTTGCATAAACTTGTTCTAAGGTGAGTGAAGGATAGGTGTTAGCAATTTCTTCGGGAGTTTTAGCCCGAAAAAGATGGTCAAATAAAATTGTTTCAATGCCAATTCTTGTTCCTTTCAACCGAATATCGTCGGCAGCAAAAAAATTAAAGTAATCCTCTAATAACATTGTTTTCTAAAGCTAAAACAATAATGTAATTACCGCAATTTTAGCATTCAATCTCGCTTGTAGAGAGCTTAGGGAAATATTCCACGTTAAATAAAACTTACTCAATTCTCAGCTTATTCCTAAATTAACCTTCATCCTTTCCCCTAAGAACGAACTGACCTGTTACCATAGTCAACAACTTGAACGACTTAAGACTTCATACCAGATTGTTTTAATTTTCCCAACATCGATGAGAACTTCAAAATCTTTATCTCGGATCAGCACCCCGTCTGCAACATTCACCATTTCCAGCCTAATTTCCTTTGCGTTACTCGCTTTTACTCCAACCCCAACCTTCGCCCAAGAACGGGAACCCAAAGACATGAACATTCCCCTCAAAATTGGGGTGGTTCAACACTTTGGTCAAAAACCCACCGATCAACTGATCCTCAAAGCGCAACCCGGCGATCATTTAACCTTAAAATTTCCCACCCCGGAAGGAGAAAAAACTCTCCACACCGAAAGTGTGATTCTGAAGATGGGAACCGAACCTTTACCAGAACCGCAAGTGGAGGAACGCATTGTTTTTAGTACCCATCGCAGCTTTGAAAGTGCAGAGGAAGCCGCTAACCAATGGCGATCGCTCGGTATCGAAGTAGAACTCGCCCAACCCGATCGCTGGCAAGTTTGGGCCAAACGCAGTGTCTATAATACCCCCCTCCTCCGGCGCTGGCTGATCAACAGTTTACAAGCCCAAGGTCATAAACAACCTTATCTGGAAACCCAAGTTCTCACCCAAAAACGCACCCCCTACTGGACAGCGGGCAAATACCGCTACAACCGCCATCAACTCGATATCACCGCCACTCAAGACGTGATTCAAGTCAGCCAGAAACCCAATGATCCCCAACCGATGGTGTATGGGGGAAGTTTGCGACTCCAACCGGACGCCTATGGAACCTATACCCTCGTTAATAACGTTCCCGTAGAAACCTATTTGCGGGGGGTGGTTCCCCATGAAATTGGGGCTTGGCCCCCAGCGGCTTCGATTGAAGCTCAAGCGGTTTTAGCCCGAACCTATGCGTTGCGAAATATGCGACGATTTGAAGCGGATAATTATCACCTTTGCGCCAATACCGACTGTCAAGTTTATAAAGGCTTAACGGAAGTTTATCCGTCAACGGATCAAGCGATCGCTACCACCAGAGGATTAGTTTTAACCTATAACAATACGTTAGTTGATGCGGTGTATTTTTCCACCAGTGGGGGCGTTACAGCAAGTTTTAATGATCTTTGGAATGGCGCCCCTCGCCCGTATTTACAAGCCGTTGTGGATGCACCCACTAAAGTTTGGGACTTAGAAAATAATAGTTTAGCTTTAGAACAAAATTTCCGAAAATTTATGAATTTACAAAAAGGCTTTAATGAAAGCGAAGAACTTGATTTTCGCTGGAAAGAAGAAACGACTTTAGAAGCGATGGCGGGGCATTTACGGTATTATTTACAACGTCGAAATCATCCGCTGAGAAATTTTAAAATTCTGCAAAAGGTTGAAGTTGCCGAGCGATCGCCCACAGGTCGGATTTTAAAAATGAAAGTCACAACGGATCAAGGCGTTATTGATATTGCGAAAGATGAAATTCAAAGTGCTTTTGTTCCTCCGATCAGCACGTTATTTTATATTGATCCCATCTATAATCCCGATAAAACCCTGAAAGGATACGTTTTTGTCGGAGGTGGGTTTGGACATGGGGTTGGCATGAGCCAAACAGGTTCCTATCATCTGGCGAAGTTAGGATGGACAAGCGAACAAATTCTCAATTTCTACTTCCCCGGAACCCAACTTCAGCCACTTAATTCGTCAATTGTTTTTTGGCAATAACTTGACAACAGGGGTTTAAAGTTTACCGATTAGAAAAGTAATTTTAAGCTTTTACCCCTCCCTCCATTCATTAGTACAAATCTTCTTCTTTATGGGTTTCGATTGTGCAATTAGAAGCGGGGTAGGCAACACAAGTTAAAACATATCCCGCCTCAATTTGATCATCATCTAAGAAAGACTGATCCGTTTGATTAACGGTACCCGAAACAATTTTTCCGGCACAGGTAGAGCAAGCACCTGCCCGACAAGAAAAAGGTAAATTTACCCCTTGTGTTTCAGCAATATCTAAAATGTACTCATCATCAGGGCAATCAATCGTTGTCTCGTTACCTTCTTGATCAACCAGTGTCACTTTGTAAATAGTAGCCATGTAGTGATCCTCTTTTAGTATTCGGCGGTCAAAGGAAAATCTTTGTCTCTTCATTCAGGGAGAAACTAACCCTGATGTTTTCCATCTTGGAACAAACAGTAGACTTTGAACTTTAAGAGATTTAACGAATTAATCCAGCCTTTGTTCTTGATGGGCTAAAGTCCGGCTGTTTAATTCGTTAATCTCCTTGGGCAATCGCCTAACGACAAAAGTTCAAAGTTTACTAATGATAGACCAAGCCACTAATGCTGTAATTAGTACAAGTCTTCTTCTTTGTGGGTTTCGATCGTACAATCAGAGGTCGGGTAGGCAACACAGGTTAAAACATAACCGTTGGCAATTTGATCGTCATCTAAGAAAGACTGATCTGTTTGATCAACGGTACCCGAAACGATTTTTCCGGCACAAGTAGAGCAGGAACCCGCCCGACAAGAATAAGGCAATTCTATCCCTTGGTCTTCAGCGACATCCAAAATGTACTCATCATCAGGCACATCAATCGTTGTATTGATGCCCTGTTCTTCATTGATCAGTGTAACTTTGTAAATAGTAGCCATTGAGTGTTCCTCTCTTGTTTCGACACCTATAAAAATGTTTTATGCAAAGCAAAAAGCTTGATTAGCCTTGGTTTGCATCTCAGACATTTTTCACCTTTTGATATTAAGGGAAAAACATCTGCTTGTAAAACTGGTTTATCTAGATTTTCAATGGGATTTATTATAAATTTTTCTAATTACATCCTAATTGCTTATATCTCGCCCAGGTCGTAGCCCTGATCGGCTTAACCAATGGGTCGGTGTCTCTTGATACCTGGTTTTTGCCCTGTGGCCTCAGTAAATTCAACTCATTTTATCCATGACTCAATCTTCCTCCTCCGTCTCGAACTTAACTGCAAACCCCCTGCTTGTGGGAATTGTAGGCACAGGATATGCCGCCAAAATGCGGGCGGAAACCTTAAAAACCGATGGTCGCGCCCAGTTGGTCGCTGTTGCAGGTCATACTCCCGCCCAGAGTGTTGCTTTTAGTCAAACCTTTGATGTCACGGTTTCAGCCACCTGGACAGACTTAGTACAACGCGACGATCTGGATCTGATCTTTATTTGTAGCGTGAACCGAGATCATGGTCAAATCGCCCGGACTGCTTTAGAAAACGGTAAGCACGTTGTCCTTGAATATCCCTTGTCTTTAGATCCGGAAGAAGGAGAACATCTGATCACGTTGGCGAAAACCTACAATAAACTCCTCCATGTTGAGCATATTGAATTATTAGGGGGACTCCACAACGCGATTAAACAAGCTTTGCCTAAGATCGGTCGAGTCTTTTATGCCCGTTATGTCACCATTAACCCCCAACATCCCGCCCCGCCAAAATGGACATATCAACCCTCCTTATTTGGGTTTCCCGTGAGTGGTGCGTTATCCCGTTTGCATCGGTTTATTGATTTATTTGGAACTGTTGCAACGGTGAATTCCCAAGCCCAATATTGGTTTGTTGAACCTGATCGCTACAAAGCGTGTTTATGCAATGTTCAGTTAACCTTTACCAATCAGATTGTCGGTGAAGCCGTTTATGGGAAAGGAGACGTTTTTTGGCAGTCGGAAAATCAGTTTATCATTTATGGTGAACAGGGAACGTTAATCTTTACCCCTCAACAAGGTCAACTGATTCAAAATCATACAACCCAAACCTTAGACGTCGGATCTCGGCGGGGGTTATTTGCGAAAGATACCCAAATGGTTTTTGATCATCTGGAATTTGGAACGCCTTTATATGTGACGCCGGAAGCGAGTTTATACACGCTTAAAGTTGCCGATGCGGCTCGAAAATCGGCTGAACTTAAACAAATTATTGTCCTTTAATCTTAATTAAAATTCAGTTGAACAGTCTTTATAAAAAACTGTAAAGAACACAGGAAAATCAAGTCTCAATTCTGTTCAGAAAAGTTTGCTTTTGAGAACGGACAACCCCTATGGAAAATAATGACGAAAACAAATGGCAAGAATTACCAGAGGCTCAATTTCAAATCTTTTGGGAGTACCCGGAGCAACTTGAAGAACAAAGCGAAGCATTAATTATTAATTTAGCTGAACAAATTCTCGTCAAAGCTTTAGTAACAAATAGTTCTTCAATTCATTTAGAACCTGTTCATGGTACTCTGCAAGTTCGATTTCGCCAGTTCGGCGTTCTCAAGCGTTTTTTCGACCCCTTTCCCCAACCTATTTTTACTTCTCTAATCTCACGTTTTAAAATTTTAGCGGATTTGGATATTTGCGAACAGCAAGTTGTTCAGGATGGTTGTATTGTGCGGAGCTTTCAAGGATGTCGGATTCTATTCGGGGTTAATTGCTTACCTCATTTAGAAGGTGAAAAAATCGTGTTGAGAGTCTGGAATGAAAGAGAAAAGTTGATTCAATTAGAGGACTTAATTGTTGAGCAAAGCACTTTAAAATTAATTCAAGTCCTAGCAACGTCCTCTTCTGGTTTAATTGTAATAACAGGGCCAGCCGGGAATGGAAAAACCACAACTTTGTTATCTCTTTTGACCGAACTTAATCATCCTGAAATTAGTATTAGTTTAGTCGATGATGATCTGGAAGGAAAAGTACCGGGGATTACACAAGTTAAGGTTGATCGAGAGCGAGGAATGAATTTTAGTTATTTTATTCGAGCTTTTATGCGACAAGATAGTGATATTATTGTTGTTTCGGAAACACGGGATACAGAAACAGCAAAAACAATCGTGGAAGCAGCGTTTGCTGGACATTTAATTTTAACCACAACCCATACAGGAAATGCCGCACAGGGTATTGTTCGATTTGATGAAATGGGTATAGCACCCTACCTATTGTCTGAGACTTTAAAAGGTGTCATTGCTCAACGATTATTGCGACGGGTTTGTCCAGATTGCGCGATCGCATATACACCTACTTTAGAAGAGTTAATGCCTTATGATCAAATGGCTTCTGATTTAGCCCAGTTAACCATTTATAAAGCTAATTTCCCAGAAAAAGGAGCCAAGCGCAGTCAGGAGTCAGTTTGTGCAAACTGTAGTGGATTTGGCTATAAAGGTTATGTGAGTGTGTATGAAGTATTGCCAATTACCCAAAAAATTAAAACTTTAATTAATCAAATGGCAAGTCTTGACGAACTTCACAAAACGGCGGTTTCAGAAGGAATGAAAACGATGCTTGATTATAGCTTGGATTTAGTTCGGAAAAAAGTTACTACTTTAGCCGAAATTAACCGATTTAGTTTAAGCGATTCAACTTTTGGGGAATATCTTAAACAACTGTAATTTAGGTTGGATTTTATGATATTGATAGCGATGTGTATTCAACTTAGTTACAGACTCTAAATTCGGGAACTTTCCCGAAACTGGATTTTTGATCCGATTAGTACAGTTCATATTTTAATAACGTACAAGGGATTGATCCGTTATAAACTGGAATTCGTCGGGATGTTCTTAAGCCAATTTGTTTTCCAAGGTCTTTATTTCCCGTAATCACATAAGCTGTCCAGCCTTTAAACCGTTGTTTAAAAATATCCCCTAATTGTTGATATAAGGGAACTAACTCTTTCATGGTTCCTAATCGTTCTCCGTAGGGAGGATTACAAACAATAATGCCGTGATCAGCAGGAGGTTCTACTTCCGATAATTCTAATTGGTTTAACTGAATTTGATCCGCAACCCCGCAACGTCGAGCATTTTCACGCGCTTCGTAGATAATATCTGGATCGCGATCGCACCCGACAATGGGAACCGATAACGTTGAAATTTGTGCGTCTATCGCCTCTTGTTTAAGGGTTTCCCATAGTTTCGGATCAAAATCTTGCCATTTCATAAATCCAAATTCCTCCCGAAATAAACCGGGCGCAATATTTAACGCTTTTAAACTGGCTTCTAAGGGTAAGGTTCCTGAACCACATAATGGATCAAAAAACGGTATATTTGGATGCCATTGAGCTAAATCTAATAAAGCCGAGGCTAAACTTTCTTTTAATGGTGCTAGACCAACGGCGGGACGATATCCCCGACGATGTAAACTACTTCCTGAACTATCTAAACTTAAGATTCCTTGGGTTTTGTCTAAATGAAAATTAATCAAAACATCAGGATTATTGACATCGATATTAGAGCGTTCTCCCCATCGATCTCGTTGTTGATCAATGATTGCATTTTTAACTTGAAGTGCTGTAAAATGTGTATGGTTTAATTGATCGTTTTTTCCGGTGCAGGTGACAGCAAAGGTATTTTCCGGTGAAAAATACTCCTGCCAATCGATTTTCTGCACTTCCTGGTATAATCGTTTAGCGTCAGGGCAAGCAAATTGAGCAATAGGGACAAGAACCCGAAACAAGGTTCTCGCCCAAAGATTAACTTGATATAAAAGGGTGCGATCGCCTGTAAAATGAACTCCAGTAAATTCTGGGTTAACTTCTTGCGCGCCTAAGCGTTCTAACTCTTGCGCGGCGATCGCTTCTAAACCACGAGCAACGGTAGCAAAATACTGCGTCATTAAGATGGAAATTCTGCGGATATCTCATCCATCATATCTTGGAATGGACTCTAACCGATCTAACAGACTAAAGCGGTCAGCCTTCCTGACCGCTCAACGGGCCTCACACCACAAAAACGTCATTAATCGATCTAATGATCTTAATCTGCTGCAAAGATAATGTTTCCGTTGAATTCAGAAAGGACACCGGCGACTGGCCGTGTTTCGTCTCGGTGTCCTTGCTGGTTCGCTCCTCACACGCTAGTAACTCTAGCCAAACCCACCAACATTTGTCAACACTTGATAGATTTGTTTTGCTTAAGTGACAAGAACAGTCACCAGTCACCAGTCACCAGTCACCAGTTAGAAGTTAGGAGTCAGGAGTCAGGAGTCAGAAGTCAGAAGGAATTAAGAATTCA
>JBMDYE010000075.1:0-2198 GCA_048595135.1 Planktothrix sp.
TTTGTGCGGGAGAAATTGATATTAATAATGCCTCTCGCCCGATTTTAAAAGCAGAAATTGAACAGTGCAAAAAGAACAATATTTCTTATATTGAATTGCCCATTGCTTTTGATGCGTTAACTGTTGTTGTTAACCCTAAAAATACCTGGGCAAATGAGATCACCGTTGAGGAGTTGAAGAAAATTTGGGAACCTGCCGCCCAAGGAAAAATTAAGACCTGGAATCAAGTTCGAGCCTCTTGGCCTAACCAACCGTTAAACCTTTATGGCCCTGGTCAAGATTCAGGAACCTATGATTATTTTACTGCTGCTATTGTTGGGCAAACCGGAGAAAGTCGGACGGATTATCAAGCCAGTGAAAATGATGAAGTGATCGAACAAGGAATTGCTAACGATCCCAATGGATTAGCTTATTTTGGTTATGCTTATTATAAACAAAATCAAGGGAAATTAAAAGCTTTAGCCGTCAATAATCAAAAAGGTTCCGGTGCAATTATGCCCTCTCAAAATGCAGCAGAGGCGGAAAAATATCGACCGTTATCTCGTCCTTTATTTATCTATGTTAATGCGGTGGCTGCCCAAAATAATCCGAAACTGAATGATTTTCTGGATTTCTATATGCAGAAAACCTCAAAAGTTGCTGAAGAGGTGGGTTATATTCCCTTTGATTTGGATGACTATACCAAACTTTATCGCAACTTCCATAAAACCAAAGTTGGAACCGTATTTGAGGGAAAATCAGAATTTGATTTAACCCTGGATGAAGTGTTAACTAAACGAGCAGAATACTAACGTTTAAGGAGATTTAATGAGCATGAATTCACCTCGACTTAATTCTTCGGCTGTACAAGCAGGAGGGCAATTAAGTTTTTTTGAAAAATACCTAACCGTTTGGGTATTTTTATGTATTATTGCGGGAATTATTTTAGGGCGCTTACTTCCAGGAGTTGCCGTTGCCTTAGATGCGATGAGCATTTATCAAGTTTCTATTCCCATTGCCATCTGCCTATTTTTCATGATGTATCCCATCATGGTTAAAATTGATTTTACCCAAGCTAAAAAAGCTCTGCAAACCCCTAGACCTGTTGTTTTAACATTAGTTGTGAATTGGTTAATTAAACCCTTCACAATGGTGGTGTTTGCTCAGTTCTTTTTAGGATGGTTATTCCGTCCTTTACTAAGTGCAACAGAAATCATCCGAGGGCAAGAAGTTTCCTTAGCCAATTCCTATATTGCGGGGGCAATTTTATTAGGAATTGCGCCTTGTACCGCCATGGTTTTAATGTGGGGATATTTATGCTATGGAAACCAAGGACATACGTTAGTGATGGTGGCGATTAATTCCCTGGCGATGCTGTTTTTATATGCGCCTTTGGGACGCTGGTTATTAGCAGCAAATGACTTAACGGTTCCTTGGCAAACGATTGTTTTATCGGTCTTGATTTATGTGGGATTACCGTTAGCTGCTGGAATGTATAGTCGCTATTGGATTTTTAAATATAAAGGAAAAGAGTGGTTTGAACGAAAATTCCTGAAATATTTAAGTCCGATCGCCATTTCTGCGTTATTAATTACTTTGGTGCTGTTGTTTGCGTTTAAAGGGGAACTGATTGTTAATAATCCTTTGCATATTGTGTTAATTGCAGTTCCGTTATTTCTGCAAACGAATTTCATTTTCTTGATTAGTTATGTGGCGGCTTTAAAAATGAAGATGACCTATGAAGATGCGGCACCTGCGGCGTTAATTGGGGCGAGTAATCATTTTGAAGTAGCGATCGCAACGGCGGTGACGTTATTTGGTTTAAATTCCGGTGCTGCCTTAGCAACGGTTGTGGGCGTATTAATTGAAGTTCCGGTGATGTTAATGTTAGTGGAAGTTTGTAAGAAAACCGCCTTTTGGTTTCCCAGAGAACCGGAAAAAGCCACCTTATTTGATCCACGCTGTTTTAAAGCTTGAAGACAGAAACCGGGTTTCTTAAACAAGCTATTGATTTGAACCATAAAATTGGGAGAGAAACCCGGTTTCTAAATACTAGGAGAAAATCCATGAAAAAAGTGATGTTTGTGTGTAAAAGAAATTCTTGCCGTTCTCAAATGGCGGAAGGATTTGCGAGAACGTTAGGGGCGGGAAAAATTGCCGTCACCAGTTCGGGTTTAGAAGCCAGTCGCGTCCATCCTACGGCGATTCAAGTGATGAAT
>JBMDYE010000076.1:0-6269 GCA_048595135.1 Planktothrix sp.
ATAGCGGTCAAAGCACCCAAGGCGTTTACACTTGGGTCGATGAAAAAAATAGCCGAGATACAATTAACGGCATTTTCCGACCCAATTCCAATCGTCGCCCCAATTCCCAAGGCATTCCCCTCCGCCAATTCCTCGACCCCTCCGACGGTGGAACCGGATCACGTCTGAACCCCCGTTATTTTCCCAAGTAAATTAATCAGTCACCAGTCACCAGTCACCAGTCACCAGTCACCAGTCACCAGTTATCAGTCATCAGTAGAAAATAAATTGTCCCCTTGTCCCCTTGTCCCCTCGTCCCCTCGTCCCCCCTTCAAAAAATTATGCTGCGGTGTCACTAGCATGGTTAAATTTTCTTTATGTCTTTATCCAGTCTTAATTCCGATTCCCTGGATTATTATTAGTTAGTCATGCAACCGCCCAATCTTCTGCACCGAACCAAAATTGTCGCTACAATTGGCCCATCTACTCAGCAGCCCGATGTTCTCCGCGCACTGATTGAGGCGGGTGCTACTACTCTGCGTTTGAATTTTTCCCACAATACCCACGAAGATCATCAACGCAGTATCCGTCTGATCCGCCAAACCGCGTTTGAACTGAATCAGCCTGTCGGCATTTTACAAGATTTGCAAGGCCCTAAAATTCGTTTAGGGAAATTTGAAAATGGTTCCATTATTCTGAAACGGGATGATCCGTTTATCCTCACCAGTGAACCAATGATTGGAACCCAAGAAATGTCCTCGGTCACTTATGAACCTCTGGCTCATGAAGTACCAGAAGGCGCTTCTATTCTCCTCGATGATGGCAAAGTGGAAATGTTCGTCGAGAAGGTGGAACCCGCTAAAGGACGGTTATATTGTCGGGTTGTGGTCGGGGGAGTTCTTTCTAATAGTAAAGGGGTGAATTTTCCGGGGGTTTATCTATCCATCAAAGCCTTAACGGAAAAAGACCGCAAAGATTTAATGTTTGGTTTGGATCAAGGGGTGGATTGGGTCGCGTTGAGTTTTGTTCGTAATCCCCAAGATGTTTTAGAAATTAAAGAATTAATCGCTAGTGCGGGCAAAGATGTTCCCGTGATTGCCAAAATTGAAAAACACGAAGCGATCGAACAAATGGAAGAAGTTCTGGCTTTGTGTAACGGCGTGATGGTCGCACGGGGAGATTTAGGGGTGGAACTGCCCGCCGAAGATGTGCCAGTGTTACAAAAACGCTTAATTAGAACCGCGAACCGGATGGGGATTCCGGTGATTACCGCCACCCAGATGTTAGACAGTATGGTCAATAATCCCCGACCGACCCGGGCGGAAATTTCCGATGTCGCCAATGCGATTTTGGATGGAACCGATGCGGTGATGTTGTCGAATGAAACGGCCGTTGGTAAATATCCCGTTGAAGCGGTCGCCACAATGGCAAGAATTGCCGCCCGCATTGAACAGGAAGGCATGACCCGCAATGTGTCAGGGGTCGAAGAAACGGGACGTTCGATCCCAAATGCCATTAGTCAAGCGGTTGGGCAAATTTCTGAACAGTTGCACGCTTCGGCAATTATGACCTTAACAAAAACTGGGTCAACCGCCCGGAATGTGTCGAAATTTCGCCCGAAAACCCCAATTTTAGCGATTACCCCTCACGTTGAGGTAGCTCGTCAGTTAAGTTTAGTTTGGGGAGTCAAACCGCTTTTAGTGTTAGATTTGCCCTCCACTGACCAAACGTTCCAAGCGGCGGTAACTGTGGCGAGGGAAAAAAATCTGCTCTCCGATGGGGATTTAGTTGTAACGACGGCGGGAACCTTACAAGGGGTTGCCGGATCAACGGATTTAATCAAAGTGGAAGTGGTGACAGCCGCGTTAGGAAAAGGAACCGCCGTTGGTCAAGGAAATCTGACCGGACGGGCGCGAGTGGTGAGAAGTGCGGCGGAATTGGGAGATTTTAACCCGGGAGAAATTTTAGTGGTTTCCCAAACCAATGCAGATTTTGTGGATGCGATGCGAAAAGCGTCAGGGGTGGTGACGGAAGCCGATAGTTTAACCAGCCATGCGGCGATCATTGGGTTACGGTTGGGCGTTCCGGTGATTGTCGGGGTTAAAAATGCCACTCGCATGATTAGAGATGGGGTAATTTTAACCTTGGATATGGAGCGAGGCGTCGTTTATTCGGGATCGGCTCAGAATAGCTCTACCGTTGAGCCTGCGATATGATTTGTGGTCAGAGGAGAAAAGTTTTCTCTCTCGACTGATCCATACAATCTAAGAAACCGGGTTTCTGCTCCAAATTTTAAGGATGAAATCCAGATTAATTGTTGAGAAACCCGGTTTCTGGATCATCTATCTTTTTCCCAGAACAAGACTTTACAAATTAAAGATGGTTAGGCTATAATAATACATTGTGCCGATGTAGCTCAGTGGTAGAGCACTCGATTCGTAATCGAGCGGTCGCGGGTTCAAATCCCGCCATCGGCTTAGGTTCTAGGAAATTTGGATAGAAATTTGATAGAAAATGGATAGAAACCAGATTCAACCCATTTTCAATCTCTAAGCCATGTCTACGGGATGCTCATCAACACCCCTCAGTTTTAATAAAGTCTGCCACATCGAGATTCGAGTTGTACCTCCGTCATCCCAAAATTTTGCTGACGACACAGCAGAACTTGGGCGGCTCGTTGTTGAGCATAAACTCGATGGGAAAACCAACCCAGGGGTATTCCTCCCAGAATCCCAATAATCAGTCCGGTCAGTAAACTGGAAATTAAATTTTTTCGGGTAATTCGGTTTTCGTAATGGTCGTGTCTAACGGATGTGTCTTGCATAAAATTCACTCAAAATGACTATCTTGATTAAGAGCAAATCGTTAATTCAAGTGACATCCCTCGATATGCTGAGTTTATCGGTTAAGCCCGGCTGACACTCTAACCCAGACAGCGGTTTTCTCAACTCGGGTAGAGATTCAAAATCCAGTGTCTTGAAGAAACCGGATTTTGAGCTTGAGTGTAAACTAATCTATTCTTTGTTCCCCTACAAGATGATCAGAGAAACCCGGTTTCTACTTCCCTTAACGAACGCTACAATAGAATTAACCCGGAGGAACATTCTATGAACGAAGAACGCCTCATTGCCTACCTTGATTTAATTCAGCAATTGATTGATTGCTCGAGTGGAGAGGAAGGAACAATTCTGCAAAACCATGCTGAATTTGTTGATATAGGGTTATGCTTAACAATGGAGAGGGTAGCAGAAACCCTAACGGAAAATGCACAGGAACAAACCGCTAAATGGTTGTTAAATATAGCAGGAAAATTGATGAGGTGGCTCGCCTCTGATCCCGGCTCCCCTTACGCTTCCGACGAGTTCAGTCAATATTCAATCCAAGATTATCTGACTTTAATTGAAGGATTATTTCAAACAGAATTAGAAGAAAATCTTGAACAATCCAATACCCTACTTACCGAGAACCAGCATCTCCTCAATCCCCAATTTGTGGCAATCTTAAAAAATGGTGCAAGGGGATTGATTGACAAACACCCAGAGCTAACAGAAACGATAGTTGCCTTAGTTGAAAATATCAGTAATAGAATT
The DNA here is from genome assembly GCA_048595135.1 of Planktothrix sp. Taxonomy (GTDB): domain Bacteria; phylum Cyanobacteriota; class Cyanobacteriia; order Cyanobacteriales; family Microcoleaceae; genus JBMDYE01. The sequence goes on from JBMDYE010000076.1 coordinate 3,570, forward strand.
CGCGAATTTCCTCTAGGAAACCCTAGACATTCTCAAAGGATTGCCATGGCGGGATATCAGTTCGTTTTAAGTTATCGTCAGGAAGAAACCGAACTTTGGGCGCAAACAAATAATAATCTGGGGATTGCCTATAGGTACCTGGCGTCACGGGAAAATCCCCAGGAGAATTTAAAAGCTGCGATCGCTTGTTATCAAAACGCATTAATTGTTCGTCAACAACAGATTTTCCCCCAAGGTTGGGCAATGACTCATAATAATCTGGGGAATGCCTATTTAAAACTAGCAGATCTGGAAAATCCCCAGGAGAATTTAAAAGCTGCGATCGCTTGTTATCAAAACGCATTAATCGTTTATCAACAACAGACCTTCCCCCAACAATGGGCAATGACTGATAATAATCTGGGGTCTGCCTATTCTGACCTGGCGGTACTGGAAAATCCCCAGGAGAATTTAAAAGCTGCGATCGCTTGTTATCAAGACGCATTAATCGTTTATCAACAACAGACCTTCCCCCAACAATGGGCAACGATCAATAATAATCTGGGGATTGCCTATTCTAACCTGGAGTCACGGGAAAATTCCCAGGAGAATTTAAAAGCTGCGATCGCTTGTTATCAAAACGCATTAATCGTTTATCAACAACAGATTTTCCCCCAAGATTGGGCAACGACCAATAATAATCTGGGAAATGTGTATAGGAAGCTGGCGACACGGGAAAATCCCCAGGAGAATTTAAAAGCTGCGATCGCTTGTTATCAAGACGCATTAATCGTTTATCAACAACAGATTTTCCCCCAAGATTGGGCAACGACTCATCATAATCTGGGGGTTGCCTATTCTCAACTGGCTTCTGAAGTTCAGGGATAACAACAGCAAACCCGTTATCAGAAAGCAGTTGATTATTATCGACAGTTGTGGCGGAGTGACCTAACCCCTCTTCCTTAACAGGGAATGGGGGAATAGAATCCCCGGAATATTTGTGCGATCGCTTTTGTTTCAGAAGGGTTAGCAGTCGTCAAATTTTGAAATATTGTCGTGATCGTGATCCCCTGCCCCAACCCGATCTTAGGGGAATTGTGGAAAATGCCACCGGGGCTTTATTCTATACTCAAATTGAATGTAAATGATTAGCTGAATTTTATCAAGTTCCGGCAGAAAATCATTTCAAAAAACAACAACCAACCCGTCCTTATTATATCGAATTAGCGAAAAAAGTGCAACGGTTACATTCAAGCCCTCATGCCAACGCCGATTTAGAAAACCCCGAAAATTCTCAACTCGTTTTAGCGGATGGCGGACTGAAACTGGCGGATCTTTTTAGCTGGCGATTTCCTTTATTATCACTTGAATTTTTAATGATTTGTACAAATGATTTAGACTGGCTATATCAAGATAGAGGATAAGGTTATGAACGAAGAACGTCTTACGGCTTACCAAAAGTTAATTTATCAATTGCTGAATTGTGCTAATGGAGAGGAAGGAAAAATTCTGCAAGACAATGCTGAATTAGTAGATATTGGATTCTGTTTAACCGTTAAAATCGTCGCAGAAACCCTGGCAGAAAATGGACAAGCGCAAGAAGCAGAATGGTTATTACAATTGGCTCAAGAATTAATGGTACAGTTAATTTATGATACTCCCTCCCCTGATGATTCGATGGAGTAGACTTGCTTTAGAAAAGTTTAGCATAATGATTGAGCAAACTCCACTCTCTAAAGATAACAGCAAGTTCGTCCTAAAGTCTGATGCTTTCCTAAACCTCACGTCATTATAATTATATTGATTCATTAGCTGAAAACAATCAGTTTTGACAGAGAGTAGAAAATTTGATGTTGTCATCGACTCTACTTATCAAAGTAAAGTGCTAGGGTGGGTGATATCCAATAATTTTCTACTAAAAATTAAAATTCTGCTCAGGTTACTTACCCTACACATTAAAAATCTATGGCAACAACAAAACCCCAAAATTATCATCTAGACAAAATTGCAACCGTTAGAAAACTGCGACAATTTAGTAATCTTTTAGATAATGCAATTCGGATTCCAGGGACATCAATCGGAATTGGACTTGACCCGATTTTAGGCTTAATTCCTGGGGGAGGGGATCTATTAGGAGGAATTTTTTCGGCTTATATTGTCTTTCAAGCGTTTAAATTAGGACTTCCCCGTGAAACCTTAATTCAAATGGTCGCGAATATCGCCTTAGAAACCATTACCGGAACTGTTCCTGTGGTTGGAGATATGTTTGATGTAGCTTGGAAAGCAAATGTTAAAAATGTAGCTCTTTTAGAAGCTCACATTAATTCCCCAGCAGTTGGACAAAAAGTAAGTCCTTGGTTTATTGCGTTATTATTAGGAGGATTATTATTATTAATCGTGTTAATTGCTGCTGTTGGTTTTACTATTTTAACGTCACTTTGGCAAGCTTTAAATAGCTTATTTTAACTAAGCAGTCAAACCAATAAATTGCCGACTGATCAGGGCTATATTCTTCATTCCGCGACCGCAACATTTCAGAATGACAGTGCCAATAATTTTGGATCAGTTCTTAAGTACACAAAAACCCGGTTTCTTTAAGAAACCGGGTTTTTAATCCCCACTACCATTCAGAACGATTAACAGAAGAATTATCGTTCCAATCTTCTAAATTTCGTCTTAATGGCGGTTGGGGTGGTAATTCTTCGTATTCTTCCTCCTCAG
>JBMDYE010000077.1:0-44722 GCA_048595135.1 Planktothrix sp.
ATTCCCCCAAATTTTCGATATTTTAACCGCTCAATACGGCATTTTACCTGTTGTTGCTATTGGTAACGAAAATCACGGGAACACCAGTTCCCCCGGAAGCGCTTATAATGCCTTCTCAGTGGGTGCAGTGGAACAAGTCTCTGACCAAGACGTGGAAATCGCCTTTTTCAGTAGTGGCGCCAGTTTAGTGTTCCCCGGTAACGATAGTCCTAACCCTTGGGTCACGAAACCCGACGTTTCTGCACCGGGAACCCAGGTTTATTCTTGCATTCCTCCTGTTAAACAACCCAACGGCGTGTTCCAATATACCTACATGGACGGGACATCAATGGCGACCCCGCACGTTGCAGGCGTTGCAGCTTTATTAATGTCGGCATTTCCCCAAGCACCCGTCAGCAAAATTATCGACGTGTTGAAGAAAACCGCCAACCATCCCGGCGGCGAAGAACAACGTCCCGATAACCGTTGGGGTTGGGGAATGGTGCGCCCGTTAGAAGCCTTACAAGCCCTCAAGTAGGGGCGGGGGGTCATCCCAAAATCTCCATAACCTAACCCCCCAACCCCCTTCCCTGCAAGGGAAGGGGGAGTAATTAATATTTTTAAATACAACTGCTGATTTAATATTAGTAAAAATTCCCCCTCTCCTTGTAGGAGAGGGGGTTAGGGGGAGAGGTCATATAAATCTACGCCTAAAATGAAACAGCCCTTCCCCGCCCACAGGACACAGAGGTTAATTAATCAACCCTTTTGGATAATAAATCCATGCTATTTCCTTTATTATGGTTTCCTTTTGTTGAACCTCTGCCTCCTGTCGCTGTCATTGTAATGTCAAATTCAAACCCCAAAATTAGTCCAGATTTTAAAACTCGGTTAGCGCGTCTGAAACCTCAAGACCGCATCCGAGTGATTGTGTTTTTAAGAACAGAAGTAACGCCCTCCTCAGACCGTCAACAAACCACCAAAGCCGTCCAACGCGCCGCCGAACAACAGTTAAATAGCATTCGTAATCTTATTGAGAAACATCAAGGTCAATTATTAGCAGAACGTCCGAACCTCCTCGCCGCTATTCCGATGGAGATTACCGTTGCTGGGGTTTATGCCTTGGCGCAGTCCGATGCGGTGAAATTAATTGTTGAAAATCAAGGCATTTTTCCCGTTAACCGTTGAAGGGGATGTCAAATCTGATTCCACAGCGAACTTCTATGCCACAATAGAAAATCGCAACTTCAGACTCACCATACATGGCTACGCCGCGCATTCATCCAGACACCATAGAGGACGTTAAACAACGGGCTGATATTTATGATGTCGTTTCCGAGAAAGTGGTTTTGAAACGACGGGGTAAAGATTATGTGGGGTTGTGTCCGTTTCATGAAGAAAAAACCCCTAGTTTTACCGTGAGTCCTACGAAACAAATGTTTTATTGTTTTGGCTGTGGCGCGGCTGGAAATGCGATGAAATTTCTGATGGATTTAGATAAACGATCCTTCAGTGATGTGGTCTTGGATTTAGCAAAACGATATCAGGTTCCCCTCAAAACCGTAGAACCCGAAAAACGTCAGGAATTGCAGCGTCAAATTTCCCTCCGAGAACAATTATATGAAATTTTAGCGATCGCCACCAGTTTTTATGAACACGCGTTAAGACAACAGGACGGACAAGCGGCATTAGATTATTTAAAATTAAAGCGAAATTTAAAGGAAGAAACAATTCAAAAATTTCAGTTAGGCTACGCACCCCAAGGGTGGGAAACGTTATATGGTTATTTAGTCGAACAAAAACATTTTCCAGTGGAATTAGTCGAAAAAGCAGGGTTAATTGTGCCTCGCAAAAATGGAAATGGATATTATGACCGATTTCGCGATCGCTTAATGATTCCCATCCATGATATTCAAGGGCGAGTGATTGGGTTTGGAGGGAGAACCTTAACGGATGAATTACCGAAATACCTCAATTCTCCCGAAACTGAATTATTTGATAAAGGCAAAACCTTATTTGCCTTAGATAAAGCCAAAAATGCCATTTCTAAGCAAGATCAAGCCATTGTAGTTGAAGGTTATTTTGATGCGATCGCCCTGCATACAGCAGGCATTCAAAACGTTGTGGCGTCGTTAGGAACTGCGTTAAGTTTAAATCAGGTTAGGCAGTTAGTTCGCTATAGCGAATCTAAACAAATTATCCTCAATTTTGATGCGGATGCTGCTGGAAATAAAGCCGCAGAACGGGCAATTGGAGAGATTGAAGAATTAGCGAATAAAGGATATATTAATCTACGAATTTTAAATATTCCTAATGGTAAAGACCCTGATGAATATTTACAACGCAATTCTAAGGAAGATTATCAAAAATTAGTCACCCATGCCCCCTTTTGGATTGATTGGCAAATTCAACAACTTTTAAAAGGCAAAAACCTAGAAACCGTTGCCCAGTCGCAACAAGTGTCTCAGGAAATGGTAGAATTACTGAGAAAAATTGAGAATGGTGTGCAACGCACCCACTATATTCAATACTGTGCAGAACTGTTAAGTCAAGGTCAATCTCGGTTAATTCCATTATTAGCGAAGAATTTACAAACTCAACTCAATAAATCTCGTCCAGAATCAGAAAAACAACCGGTTTCTAAAACGCTTCAAGTTCCTTCTGAACGGAGTTTATTAGAGGAAGCGGAATCGTTATTACTGCGGATTTATTTACATTGTCCAGAACATCGCCAAACGATTATTGATGGGTTAGAAGCGCGAGATCTACAATTTAGTTTAGCCCATCATCGCTTTTTATGGCGACAAATTGCCTTAATTGAAGAAAAGCATCAAAAAACGTTAGATACCGTTGATTTGATTGGGGAATTACAAGAAGCTTGTTTACGAGAAAATCAAGACGTTAAACAATTTTATGATTTATTTTATCTGAATGAACATAGCGAAATTGATATTCGGCGATCGCCATTAGGAATCAGGACTTCTATTGCGTCGATTGAAACCGTTATTTGTCAAAAAAGGCGGGATATGGCATTAAAATTATGGCAAGAAACCGATATTAGTAAAGAACAAAATTTAGCGCAAAAATATTATCAACAAATTGATGCAGAAACGAAATGGATGCAGGAACTTCAACGGATTAGAAATACGAAGTTTGATGATTTAATAGCAGTTCCTTTAGGAATTGTCAACTTTAATTAAACCTTGAATGATGCTTTTTTGTCTGTTAAAAATGTTCCACTTTTCCAAGTGAACACTAGAGTTTGTCTGGGGTTAGTATTTTAGTCCTGAATAAACTGAGAGCTTTAGCTGAAGCGTACTACAAAAGTAGTCATAGGGTAGCTGACATCCTGCTTCTAGGGTTCCCTAGTGTTCAGGAATCAGGTGTCTCCCACCCGACTATCTAACTGATTTGCACTACAAAAGTAGTATGCCAACTCCAACATGACGCTGGAGGAAGTGGAATAGTTTTAATCCACAATCCTAAATAGAAGTCTATCTTAGTAAATAGATAAAGAAAAGTTCACCTCTTTACAAAGATAGAAATTATGTGAAGGAACGGTGAAAAAGTTCTTATCTCGTTAATGTGTTCCTGATGAACAAATCCCATTCAGTAAAGTAGATTGTTAAGGCTAGAAAATTCTATTCTAGATTTTAGTGATAGGGATCATAGCTGTTAACACAAACAATACTATATCCCCATATAACTGTAAAAAATCCGCTTTCAAACCCTTTTAAACCCTGCCTTTTCAATTAGAAAAACCCTCTATTTGAGTCAAAACATTCAAAGGATTGATCAGCGGATTAATCTTCTAAATTAACGGAGTCCTACTATGTTACACAAAACCTTAATTATTTTAACCCTTACAACAATGGCAATCACAACAGCAACTCAAGCGATGGCTTCCCCCTGCAATGTCCAAAAATCTCAAGTTCCATCTTCCGACCATCTCCAATTAGGAGATACCACTCAACCTGACCTTTCTTCTATTATTTGTCCTCAAGCAAGAGAAGCTGATGAATCAGATATTAAAAGACCTCCGAGATCTTAATAAATTTAAAAATCTCACTCAAGTTAAGAGGACTGGTCTGAATAGAAATACTTTTAAGACTAAATCTGCTTATCTTACTTTTTTTATGGGGTAGTCTTTGAGCATAGAAGCAGATTAAGCCAATTTCTATAAATAGGCTTTAAAAACCGGATTTAGTATTAGTCCTAATTAACTTAATAATTAAATGGATAAAAGATGTTATAATAGCATCTTTTTTTATTGATGTTAATTTGATTGACAAAATTTTTGATTGTTATTATGTAAACTAGGATCATCGTTGAAGTAATAATATTTTAATTTTTGGCAAGCTTGATTAAGCAAAACCTCAATAGGTTCATGAACTTGGTTAGAGTCTAATGGCGAGATAATAACTCGGCTGGGAACCTTGGATTGTGTTTGGGGAATTGCGATTAATCGTTTCCCATCTAAAGTAAAATTAACTGATAAAATGTTATCCTGACCTTGTTTTAAAGTAGTAATTAAAACCCCATTTTCTGTCCAAATTTTAACTGTTCCCTCTAAACCTGCTGAAGCTAAAATTTCACTATTCGGGCTAAAGTTTACCTCATAATCTCTAATAGATTTAATTTGTTTAGCCAAAATATTAGAGCTTTCTACTGGTTTCCATGTGTCATTATCCCATTGCCAGATTTGTACAAATTTCTTTTGTAGGGTAGCAGCAAGTCGTTGTCCATTTGGGCTAAAGCTAACAGACCCAAACTGACTATTTTCTTTGGTTAAAGTCGTTATCAAACGCCCATTCTCAACATTCCAAATTTTAATTTTTTTATCATTACTTGCTGAAGCCACCATTCGGCTATCGGGACTAAAACTTAAATCGTTAATTTGAGCATCATGAGCTAAAAAACTATGTTTTAAAATCCCATTTTTTGTCCAAATTTTAATTTTATTATCATTACTTGCTGTTGCAATCCATTCACCATTAGGGCTAAAAAGAACACTCCAAACGGCTGCTTCATGTCTTAAGGTTTTGATTTCCTGCCCATCTAAACGCCATAATTTAACCGTTTGATCATCGCTAGATGAAGCAAGGGTTTGACCATCAGGACTAAAACTAACATTATTAACTGTATCTAAATGTCCTAAGAAGGTTTGAAGAACCTCACCGTTTAAATTCCATAGAACTAAAACATTAGAATTGGTGCGTAAATCCAGACCAGGGGAAGCAACCAGTTGAGTATTTGTAGGATTAAAACTCAAACTAAAAATTTTATGATATTTTAGGTGAATAATTTGAGGTAAACTGTTTAAATTCCAAATCCTAACAGTTCCGTCTTTACTCGCAGACGCAAGGGTTTGATTATCAGGATAAAAGATCACTTGATTCACTAAATCTTGATGTCCTTGAATGGTCGATATTAACGTCCCATCTAAATTCCAAATTTTAATCGTTTCATCACTACTTCCTGTGACAATAAAACGATTATCTCGACTAAAATTAACACTATTAACCGCTTGTTTATGTCCGGTTAAGTTTGTTAATAATTTACCCTCCAGATTCCAAATTTTAACCGTAGAATCATCACTAGCGGAAGCAATTTTTTGACTATCAGGACTAAAAGTTACACTCCAAATCGCTTTATTATGTCCTTGAAAACGCTTAATCAGTTTTCCTTGACGATTCCAAATATAAATAATGCCATCTTCGCTAGAGGATACTAACCATTGACCATTGGGGCTAAAATTAACACTTAAAATTGGGGTTAGATGTCCCGTTAAGGTTGTAATCAAATTTCCATGGACATCCCAGATTTTAATAGTTTTATCTCTACTTGCAGAGGCAATTTGTTGACCATCAGGACTAAAACTAACCCATTTCACTTCATCTGAATGTCCTGTAAAAGTCTTCAGAAACGTTCCATCAATTTTCCAAAGTTTAACTGTTTTATCCTTACTAGCAGAAGCAATATATTTACCCTTGGGACTAAAAGCAACAGACCAAACCCAATCAGAATGCTGTTCTAAAGAACGAAGACAAACACCGTTTTGATTCCATAATTTTATAGTCCCATCGCTACTCGCTGAAGCAATTAAGTTACTGTCAGGACTCAAACTAACACTTAAAACACTATTTTTGTGATGTCCATCTAAGCGCTTTTGTTCTTGTAACCATTGAGAAGCAATACTCAGTTTTTTGATATTTTCTTGCTGAATTACAGACAAATCTTCTTGCTTTTTATTTTTTAAATTTTGGGCAGCTTGGGTTAAAACCAGTAAGCCATCAAGCTTATTATTAGCTAATACTGTGAGAGCCGTATATTGGGTATTAGCCAAAGCCGAACTTAAATCAAGTTTTTGGTTCTTTAAACTATTAATCCATACAAACCCAAGAGCAATCGTCGAAAAAAATGCTAATGTTATTCCTGTGATTTGAAGTTGTAAAAGTTTTTTATTTCTAGCTTCTGCTTGTTGACGTTTTTTTCTTTCAATATCTAAATCTTCAATAATTCCTAAACTGCGATTTTGACGAATTAACGTCACTAAATAATCATGAACTAATTGATATCGTTCCGTTGGAATTTCCGGCAATAAACAAACCAAACCTGATAAAACAAAAATTTTAAGAACCGTATCTAAATTATCAATAATTTCTTCTAAATGGTTAGCAAATTCTTTAATTTGTCGAATTAAATCATGACGAGTTTTCAGAGGACGGGTATTGTTTTCATCGGTGAGTAAGTACAGAACCAGTTTTGCTAACGGTTCATTGGTTGCGCCACAGTCTCGAATCACTTCATCTAAATAATCTTCAACTAACTTTTGTTTTTGTCCCGATTGTTGATATTGTTCTAAGGTTCTAATATTTTGCGCTTGTAGTTGGGAACCGACAACTTGCAATTCAATGGGTCGAATTTCTCCTGATTCTCCAGCCAAGTCTATAACCAATTCATCAATGAGTTCCGATTCTAACGAAAACTGGGTTCTTTCCGTTAAACTCTGAATCACAGACTTGGCTTCTGGTGGGGTAAAATTCCCAATATAAGTCATAATATTTTTGTCTAGAATATTATTTCCGACAATTTCTAAATATCCTTTACGAGTACATTCTAATAGATAGTGTAAATAATCCTCACGCAAGGATAAAATTACTTTAACATAAGGAATATCCAGGCATTCTTTAATTAACTGATAACAATTTTGGCGTTGTTGATAATCTCGACAATTGAAGAAAAATTCTTCAAATTGATCAAAAATAATGACAACAATAAAATTTTGATTGACAACGGCTTTAATTTGTCTGACAATTTCTTCTTGACTATTTAATTCAGCCGAAGAGTCCAAATCAAACTTTTGAACCTCTCGCATTCCTTTGGCTAAAGCACGCGCTAAATCCGATAACCAGTTCGTATAAACTTGCTGTAAAACCGGAATCACTCGCCGTGTTTCTATCGAACTTTTTTGTAATTCTGGAACTAAACCCGCTTGCAAAATCGAACTTTTACCAACACCAGATTGTCCATAAATCACCGTTAATTTAAAATCCGGTCTACTCATTCGTTGTGTTAACCCATTAACCACAGAAAGACGACCCGATGCTGCAATTTCAGGATTAATCACGTCAGAATGACTCAGCGGAGGTAAACCAGGATTGGTAATTAATTGAAGATGTCCGAGTCGTCCGGCTCCAATAAACGCTCTTAAGTGAAATTGTTGTTCAATTTCCCGGCGTTTTTGCTTAATTTCATACGCCATTAAATATTGAGATTGTTGAAAATAAAGTAACTGGAGATTTTTTAAAATCTGAATATAAAGCTCTGGAGCATATTGAGGTTTAATTCTTATTCTTGCTTTCTCCAAGGTTTTAATCGCATCCTGGGGTTGATTCAGTTGTTGTTCGGCTCTGGCTAAAGCTAATAAATACCATCCTTGATGATAACAAGATTCCCAATCTAAAATCAACTGTTCGTCGTCGGTTTTGGGGCGATAGCCATCAAGGGTTTTGAGTAACAAAGTTTGTGCTTTTTGGGCTAAATTTTTTCCTTCTTTCCAATCAAATCTCGCTAAGGCAACTTCAGCTAAAAAATGATAAGCACGAGCTTCTCGGAACGGATGAGGATAAATTTGATTATAACGAAGGGATGCCTGTGCAACGGTTTCTAATTCTTCCCATTGCTTTAAGACCAATAAAACATCAGCTAAAGCATTAATAAAATTAGCGACTAAATCTAAATGGTTAGCTTGTTTAAACACTTGAATACATTGAGCATAATAGGTTTTAGCTTGATGATAAGCTGTCTCCCGTTCGGTTGGATTTAAAATCGCGGAACTATGCCACCAAAACCCAACATAAAAGAGTAATTGACCATATCTAACGGCATTATTCGTTTGTTGCCACAGTTGCAAACTTCGTTGATAATGGTGTAAAGCCTCTTCCCCCAAATGATCAGAAACTCGACCTAAAACAAACTCTAAACTGGCTTCTAATTCTAAACTTAAGGTTTCTCCATGATTTTTTAGCTCTTTCTGAGCCGCTTCTAATTCCAGTCGCAAGGGAGAACCTAACTCTAAATTAAAGAAAGAATTATTCAGGAAAATACCTGCTCCACTATCTAAAACTTTAGTGGAGACTTCATCGGCGGTTTGTTGAATAAATTCTAGTAAATCTTCCGTACTACTTTGAAATGAAATCGTTGTTCCCCAGCTTTGAAAATCGGGCGCCACTCGAATTAAAGAACGTGCGACTTCATCTGTTACCCACAAGATTAGCGGAAACTTAAATTGGTGGCGAAATTCCTCCCGCATTCGATTAGCGAGGTCGAGGAGGAAATCAAGCTGTTTAACCGATTCTAACCCCAATACCATTAAACCTTGGGGTTTTCTGTCCTGAGTTTCAATCGCTTTTACTAAAGCTTGATAGAGATGGGTTGTATTCGCATCTAAAATAACGTTGAGGATAAAGTTAGGACAGTCTTGTTTAACTTGATGAATAATCTTTTCTCGAATATTTGTATAATTGCAATGAACAAATACTAATGATAAATCTTGGGTAAACTGAGTGAAAATTCGAGTTAATGTATTTAGTGATCTTTGGTTATTGGGGTGCATTTCATTGATGATTTTGATAAAATTTAGATAAGCTTCCTGTGGCACTAGGTTGCAAGGGACGTTGAACCTTTTCTACCCTTGTTTTGAGTGAAATCTTAGGAAGTTAAGGGGATTAAGGATTGAATCAAATCTGATTAGACTATATTCAATAGCTGGGTCAGATTTTTTTTGGATTGAAGAAGCTGGAATGCACCCAATAATTCTATTACCAGTTGTAGCAGTCGCACTAAATAGCGAGGACATGAATTACTCATCAGTAATTCGTGATAAATCTTAATTCTTTTTTCGGTTTGATCGCTAAGTCCTAACGACTGATAAAAGACCCGTACTGTTAGATGGTTGTTCAGTTTATTGATATTTGACTGATCCGACTGGTTGCTGGTGGCTCTATTTTAGCTTGAGAGATGAGCGGATGACAGTGCTAAACCACTGAAAATTTGCTTTAAGTCTTGTTAACTTCCTTGAGTTAAAAGGAAGCTAGAACCAATTTGCGAGGGTAACGGTTCAGAACTGCTCGAATTCATCTGTGACCACGCGACGTAAAACTTCCGTTACCTCAGCCGCCATTCGTGCATCTAATTCTAAAGATTCTTCCGTAAAATCTTCCCGATTTTTAATGGGAATAACGCCCCTTAATGTCAAAGCTAAAGTATGAAATTTAGCCGATTTTTCTGGAGTTTTTAAAGACGGCATGGCAAACTGAATAAAAGCAGTATAAACAGTTTCTAAAGTTTGTCTAATTTCGCTATCTCCATGACCCATTTTAGATAAAATAACGGGCGTTTTAATCACTTCAGCAATTCCCAGTTTTTCTAGGGCAGCATCAGCATAACGAGCCGTATCTTTACCCATGGCTTGAATTAAGGGTTTTAACGTATTAATCGTGACTCCTGGCAGTTGTGATTGTACTGGAAGATGAGTAAACCATCCCATCAAAGACATGAGCCGAGTTAAGTCATAGGCAGACATTAAATTTTCGCCTTTGGGTGTTTCTTTCACAGCTTTTAAAATGATGCGTTTGCTTTCTAAATCAAAGAGTTCAGGATTTTGAATAAACGGTTCTTCTCCATAATTGCCTTGAAATTTTAAAGCTTGATTTCCCGTAATCGATTGAAACCATTTCTCTAAATTACTCCGAGTTTCAAATCGTTTAAACAATGCTGATATTGCATTAGAACTTCCGATTTTTTCTTGATAAGTAAAGACATCTTCTATTAATAAATTAAAAAGCATTTCATCAAGAGGATTTTCTGAATCTCGAATGAGTAATTTTTCGCTTTTATACGGGGAACCCTGTTGGGCAATTTGGCTCAATAAATTGAGAATTGCAATCTGTTTTGTAGAACTCCAAAACTGAGCAATTCTTAAGGGATTTTTACCAAGCCAAACGGTTTTTAACTCCCCATCCACAAATTTTCCTAAACTAATACAAGCTTCTGTAATTTGGGGATGAAGAAAGTTTAATTTCTCTTGATCAATGGCTGGAATTTCTCCTAATTTAGGATAAGGTTTATATTTTAACGGTTTTTTTTGTAAATAGTCACAATAATTTTCAACCTCAGCTTGATAAGGCGAATTTTCAATTCCCCCATCTAAATACACTAAATTTTCAATATTCGCCTGGTTGTCAATTTCCGCTTGCAGGAAACTTTCAAACACTTGAATGCGATTTTTAGCTTGTTCTAAACGATTGTTATCCATATTCTGAAGAATTAAGAATTAAGAATTAAGAATTAAGAATTAAGAGGGAATAGGCACTCCTGCAATAAGTATAAATTTCTTCCCCTGCTCCCTCCGCTCCCCCTGCTCCCCCCGCTCTTTCAACAGGTGACTGTACTCTTTTCCTTTTCTAGTTAGGGGATTTCAGGGAACTCTTCTAATCATAAGCCGAGTGTTGACAACTAACGACTAACCATAAAAAAACCCCTGACGGGGTTAAGGGTTAGAGATAATTGCAGGCTTAAAGCAGATACAACAGGATAAACAGAATAATCCAAATCACATCAACAAAGTGCCAATACAATTCCGCCGCTTCGGGGCCAAAATGATGTTCTTTGCTGTAGTGTCCCGCTTTGCGTCCTCGCAACAGAACACCGAGAATTAAAACGACCCCAAAAGTCACGTGTAACCCGTGAAACGCGGTTAACACATAGAAACAACTGGCGTATAAATTAGTCGTTAACCCAAACGCCAATTGACTATATTCATAAGCTTGACCACTCAAGAAGATCAAACCCATAATGGCAGTTGCTAGAAACCAATTCCGTAAACCAGCGGCATCATTTTTCTTAATGGCGGCGGTACCTTGGTTCATGACAAAACTACTGGAAATCAGAATAATCGTGTTAATTCCCGGTAGTAATAACTCCCGTTCCGTTCCTTCCGGTGGCCAAACCGGAGACATGGCGCGATAAATTAAATAGGCAGAAAATAGACCCAAAAAGATCATACTTTCCCCAATCAGGAACACCACCACCCCTAACATTCTTAAATCAGGATGTTCTTCATGACCTCCATGGGCAGTAGCTTCTCCCGAATAACCCAGAACGGTTTGAGAATCGTTAATTGTTGAACCTTGCATGATTGACTTTCACGAATGGGACAAAGGGCTTTTAGCCACGAGTAATGCTGATGTAGAGGGGAGAACACCCCACCTCTACCCAGATGCAACATAAATTAACTCTCACCATTATTGTTGTGAGAAGGATCTTGAACCTCTTGTTCGGGTTCGACCACGGTAACAGCACCAGAGTCACCAAAGAAACCCGAAGATTGAGCTTGAGCCAGGGGAACCCCGGTTTCCCTCATCCGAGTGGCCCCCATTTCTCTTAACCGTTGACGAATGGCTAAGGATTTGCGGCTGCCATAGTCATAGGGCCCGGTTCTCAGTACCGGAGTCACGTGGAAGTTTTCAATTGGAGGCGGAGAAGACGTCATCCATTCTAAGGTTAAGGCTTCCCAAGGATTCGCAGGTGCTTTTGGCCCTTTTAACCAACTCCAAGCTGCGTTAATTAAGAAGGGGAAGGTGGAAACCGCCAAAATATAACTGCCAATCGTACACAGCACGTTTAGGTCTGTGAATTGTGGGTCATACATGGCCACCCGACGGGGCATCCCCATCAATCCGAGTTTGTGCATCGGCATAAACGTTAAATTTGTGCCAACGAACGTCAGGACAAAGTGAACCCGTCCCCAAGTTTCATTCATCATCCGTCCCGTCATTTTGGGGAACCAATGATAAATGGCGGCAAACACACCAAACACCGCCCCCCCAAATAAAACATAGTGGAAGTGGGCAACAACAAAATAGGTATCGTGAACATGGATGTCAAAGGGAACGGATGCCACCATGATCCCGGTAACACCCCCCATCACAAAGGTCGAGACAAACCCCATGGCAAAGAGCATGGCGCTGTTCAGGCGCAGTTTACCGCCCCAAATCGTTGCTAACCAGCCGAACACTTTAATCCCCGTCGGGACGGCAATGATCATCGTGGTGATCATAAAGAACATCCGTAACCAGCCCGGAGTACCACTGGTAAACATATGGTGCGCCCAAACAATTAAGCCTAAAAAGCTGATGGCTAAACTAGAATAAGCGATCGCTTGATAACCAAAAATCGGCTTGCGGGCATGAACGGGTAACACATCGGAAATCACCCCAAAGAAGGGCAGCACCATAATGTAGACCGCCGGATGGGAGTAAAACCAAAATAAGTGCTGATAAACAATCGGGTCGCCTCCCCCCGTCGGGTTAAAAAAGGCGGTTCCCGCTAATAAATCAAAGGACAGTAACAGTAACGCCGCCGCCAGAACCGGAGTAGACAACAAAATCAAAGCGGAGGTGGCGATCATCGCCCAACACAACAGGGGCATATCGTTTAACCCCATGGTGGGAATCCGCATTTTAAAAATGGTGACGGCAAAATTCAAGCCGCCCAAGATTGAGGAGGTTCCCAACAGTAAAACACTGAGAATCCAAATTTCTTCCCCGACTTTTCCCGTCATTAAGCTCAAGGGCGGGTAAGACGTCCAACCGGCTTGAGGGGCTTGAACTAAAAAGCTGGCTAACAGCAAGGTTCCCCCTGGGGGAATTAACCAAAAGGCCACCGCATTCAAACGCGGAAACGCCATATCTCTTGCCCCGATCATTAACGGGATCAAATAGTTGGCTAAACCCGCCCCCGCTGGAACGATCCACAGGAAGATCATCACCGTGCCATGAACCGTAAATAAAGCGTTATAAAGTTCAGGGCTGACAAAATCGGGATCGGGGGTAGCGAGTTCTGTCCGAACCGCCGTTGCTAACGCACCCCCAATGAGATAAAAGAAAAATGCTGTGACGAGATATTGAATCCCGATGACTTTGTGATCGGTACTAAAGCCAAAAAAGTCTTTCCAATGTCTTTCCTCCTCTGGTGGAGGGGCTGGAACATTCGCAGCGAGATCAAGTTGTGCTTGTGCCATAACAATACAGTTTACTGATGATGATGTCCATGAACTTGCTCAAGTAGATGCGGATTGATCCCCATTTCTTGAGCATAGGGTGCTAAATAATCGCCATCGGATAACTCAGATGGATTAATTGCCACAGCTTGTTGTAACTCAACAGCCGCCGTATCCGTTTCGCTATTTTCTTGAATCCAGGCTGCATACTCTTCTGGCGTCTCGACAACCATCTGGGCGCGCATCCCGCCATGATAACCGCCACACAGTTCTGCACAAACAATCGGATAGGTTCCGATTTGGCTGGGTGTAAACCGCAGTTCCGTGATCCGACCGGGGATTGTGTCTTGTTTTAGACGCAATTGCGGAATCCAAAACGCATGGATCACGTCCTGAGCGGTCATGTTCAACTGGACTTCTTGACCAACGGGAACGTGCAGTTCTCCGGCGGTGATCCCCAGGTCTGTGTAGTTGAACAACCAAGCAAATTGGATTCCGGTTACATCCACGTTAACGGCTGCTTTTTGCCCTTCTTTCCCGGGAGATGCCCCGATCCCCAGGGCAATCTGTCTCGGTTCAGAAAGGTTTAGGGCTTCCTCGGAACCGTCCGATAAGGAAGCCGCGATGGCGGCTCCTGGCATTTTGTGATGGGCCTGCATGGAATGTTGACCTGCTGCCATTGGGTCAAGGCCGCCCATGTTGTTATAGATTTCAAAACTATAAATCCCGATCCCCAATACCACAATCGCTGGGATCGCTGTCCAGAAAATTTCTAAGGGGATATTGCCATGAACGGGAGCCGCATCACTGTTGTCATCTTTCTGACGACGGAATTTGAATAACGATAAAAGCAAAACCCCTTCCACCAAAAGCACTAAGCCAAAGGAAATGGTTGCCATGGTATTGAACAACCCATCCACTTCAGCCGCTTCTGCGGAAGCTGCTACAGGTAAAAGATGATGATTTTGGCCATACCACAAACTGGCAAGAGTAATACCAATCCCTACCAGCAGGGTCAAAATTGAACTAGGAATGTTCACGCCTATTGCTCCTTATTTCACACTTCCAAAACCCGCTAAGGGGACAAGTGCTGTCTATGTTCTCTCAGATTTTAATTGTTGGTTGGAAAACCTGAACAATCACACTGACTCATGGTAAACGAACTGGGTTAATTTTCAGGCGAAAACCCTTCTTCTACGGTAAAACAGATCACAAATCCTGGTGGCTGTTTTGAGCAATCTTTTCGATTTTCTTTACAATTCCTGGCTGGTTCCGCTCGTTCGCGAAATCCAAAATTTTTCTAAAATTTTTATTGATCGTAAAACAGATGACATATTCGGGGTGAGATTTTGAGGGGCCTTTTTGATTTCCTGAAGAATGCTTTATGGCTCGGTTTGTTAGCTAAATCCAAAAATTTTCTAAAACTTTGTTCATCTCCCGATTGCACCGTTAAGGTAGATAGGTAGAATCATCTATTATTCTCTGATTATTGAAATCAATCGTCCTCGAAGGGTGGAACTCATGGCTAATACTGTCTTTAATAACGCAGGTCTGTCTGACCCCACTCATCCCCAGGATAGAATTCGGCGTTTAGTCTGGAAATTGGCTTTTGCGACACTGCTCCTGATGGCGGTGGGAAGTGCCACTCGGGTCATGAACGCTGGACTCGCTTGCCCGGACTGGCCTTTATGTTACGGGGAGTTAGTGCCAACGGCCCAAATGAATGTTCAGGTGTTCTTAGAATGGTTTCATCGCCTCGATGCCGCTGTGATTGGCATCGGTGCCCTGACCTTAACCAGTTTATCCTGGTGGTATAGACGGGATTTACCCGCCTGGTTGCCTTGGGCATCCACATTCGCCCTGGCTTTGATTCTGGTTCAAGGCGCTTTAGGGGGACTCACCGTGACAGAACTGTTACGGTTTGATATCGTAACGGCCCATTTAGGAACAGCCCTTTTATTTTTCACCACGCTGTTAGTCATTGGGTGTTGTCTTCTTCCCTATCAAGGGACAGGAAACGTCGGTTACTTGCCTTGGGTGGGGTTAACCGCCACCGTTCTCGTTTATGCCCAAAGTATTTTAGGGGCTTTAGTGGGTTCTCAATGGGCTTTACATCAATGTTTGGGAGCGTCCCAACTTTGCGCCATCATGAATAGTCATATTGCGGGGGTTGTTCCTCCAACTTTGGCCACGTTAACGCTGGTGTTTCTCGCTTGGCGAACCTCTGCACTGCATCCAATTTTACGCAAGTTGGCCAATTTCGCTGGGCTGTGTTTAGTAGCTCAAATTGTCTTAGGTGTGGCAACCTTTTACCTTCGTCTCCAAGTTGAACCCCTGACGGTGACTCACCAAGCAATGGGCGCAACCTTATTGGGAATTTTAGTCGCTTTTACTGTTTTAGCATTTCGCGATCGCAAAATTTTTGCCGGGGTTGCATAAACCAATTTGTGTCAACAAACCTGAATTCCAACGGTCGGGGCGAAGTGATCTCGCCCTGAGTCCCGAACTTTAGTTCAGGGCTATTGTTAGGACAAATTGGGGATAAATTTTCCCCGATGCGTTCAATGCTAACTGTCAACAATCAATCTTTTTGGACGGAAGAATTCATGCAAGAACTGATTCAGACTAATCCATCTCGACTCCATGACAATATTTTGCAAGTGGTTCAGAGTTATTATCAACTCACCAAACCTAGGATTATCCTATTGTTATTAATTACCACTGCTGCGGGAATGTGGTTAGCCGCTGAAGGAGCAGTTGATCCGTTATTATTATTGGTTACGTTAACAGGAGGTGCTTTAGCATCCGGTGCTGCCAATACCATTAACTGTTTGTATGACCGTGATATTGACTATATTATGGAACGGACTCGCTGGCGTCCGCTTCCTTCCGGTCGTGTTAAACCCCGTGATGCGATGATTTTTGCCCTTTCCCTGACAATTGCTTCCTTTACGTTATTAACCGTATTTGCGAATTTATTAACGGCCTTATTAGCAATGGCGGGAATTGTTTTTTATGTGGCTGTTTACACCCATTGGTTAAAGCGTCATAGTGTTCAAAATATCGTGATTGGCGGAGCGGCTGGAGCGATTCCTCCCTTAGTCGGATGGGCGGCGGTTACAGGGGATTTAAGTTGGGCTGCTTGGTTATTATTTCTAATCATTTTCCTTTGGACTCCTCCCCATTTTTGGGCATTAGCCATGATGATTCGGGACGAATACAAAGAAGTGGGTGTGCCGATGTTACCTGTCATTGAAGGAGATGAACCCACTGCTAAACAAATCTGGATTTATAGCTTAATTTTAATTCCAGTGACGTTATTGTTAGTTTATCCCTTACATACCAGTGGTTTAGTCTATGGGTTTCTTGCCGTTGGATTAGGTGTAATTTTCCTACAAAAAGCTTGGGAATTATTACAGTCTCCCCATGATAAAGATACCGCGCGATCACTGTTTAAATATTCCATTCTGTATTTAATGCTATTATGTGCAGCAATGGTAGTTGATAGTTTACCCATTACCCATCAAATGATGATGGCGTTCAGTGAATCTTTACCCATGGGAATTTTGTAATTTTAATCAATTAAAATTGTCGGAATGAAAGCCCCGGTTTCTTAGAGAAGCCGGGGTTTATGTTTCTAAATTACAAAGAATTAATTACTATCTTTTATAAAATAAGACCTCTATCTTTTGATATAAGATTATCAATTATTCGTTGAATTCAAAATAAATTAGCAAAATCAACTCCCAAATCTTTGTGTTATTATCAAAGTCAAGTGTTGGGAATTCTGAGGTGCAAAGGCTTTTAGTTCGTCTATTTATTGGACTTTTATTTGCCGTGTTTGGGTTATTCAACTATTGCACAAACGTTGAAAAAAACCCGATCACAGACGAAGTTCAGCGAGTCAGTCTTTCTCCCCGTCAGGAAGTAACGTTAGGCTTACAATCAAGAGAAAAACTGGCGGCTCAATATGGCGGTTTATATCCTGATCCCGCCTTACAAAATTATCTCGATCAAGTGGGAAAACGAGTTGTTCAACAATCTGAGGCGTCCCAAGCTGCCTATCCATTTGATTTTCATTTACTTAATGATCCTAAAACTATTAACGCCTTTGCCTTACCCGGAGGTCAAGTCTTTATTACCTACGCTTTATTGAATCAGTTAAAGTCAGAAGCCCAACTTGCAGGGGCGTTGGGTCATGAAGTCGGTCATGTCATCGCCCGACACGGTTCAGAACATCTCGCCCGACGCCAACTCGGTGCGGCGTTAGTGAATGCGGTAGGAGTCGCAACAACCGATGATCAGGGGAATGGACAAAATACGGCTATCCTCGCACAAGCCGTGAACCAATTAGTTAATCTAAGATATGGGCGAGAAGATGAATTAGAAAGCGATCGCTTGGGGCTTCAATTCATGACGGAAGCGGGTTACAACCCCAAAGGATTAGTGGAACTCATGCAAATTCTAGCCTCGGCTCGTTCTGGTGGACAACCCCCAGAATTTCTCAGCACCCATCCGAACCCCGGAAATCGAGTTGAACGGCTACAAGCCTTAATTACCGAAACTTATCCGAATGGCATTCCCGCTAATTTAGAAGAAGGAAAAAATCGGTTTATTAAAGTGATTCGTTCTCAATGATTTGATTCAATTAATCAAGGTAAAACATTTATGAATTATTGGGTTTTATATTGGATTGTTATTGCTGTGATGGTGGTCGGGATTATTGGAACCTTTGTTCCTTTTTTACCCGGAACCAGTTTAATATTGGGAGCCATTCTCGTTTGGGGAATAGCCACCCAATTCACGGGTATTGCTTGGCCTATGATTCTCGTTGTTGCCATTTTAATTTTAAGTGCCGCCGTCGAATATTTCGCAGCCCTGTGGGGCGTTCAGCAAGTGGGAGCGAGTAAATGGGCGCAATATGGGTCAATTATCGGATTAGTGGTGGGAATATTAGGATTGTTGCCTGCTTTACCGTTTGGGGGGCCGTTATTAGGGATTTTAATAGGCCCAATTTTGGGGGCGTTTATTGGGGAATTTCTCTATTTACGAGCAATGGAATTCCAACCCCGAATTAAGCAATCTTTTAAAGCCAGTATTGGCGTTTTTATTGGTTCTGTGGTGGGTAATGTAGTCGAAGTCTTTTTATCCATTGTAGCCGTCATGATTTTTATCTTTACCACTTGGCCCCAAGTCGCCACTCTCCAATAGGAGAATCAAGAATTAAGAATTAAGAAGGCAGGCGGGACAAGGGGACAAAGAGATAATAATTTTTTACTGATAACTGATTAAGGATTGACTTTAATCGATGCTTTAATATCAATAGAATCTTCACAGATTATCAATTCTTCGATATTAATATCTGATCCTAAATTAATTGTATAGTCTTCGAGTTGTGTTGTCGGAATTAACTCTGAACTTTCTAATAGAGGCTTGACTAAAGTTAATTCATGGGGACTTGCTAGTTTTAAGAAAGTTTTTAAGACGAAAGGAATTAACTGACCATCTGATAATAAAATTTTTGTGGTTAAAGTGACCTGATTTTGAGCTAGAGTAAGATCAGGATCTTGCAACTGTTGAATATCTGGGAACAGAATGTTCAGGGGTTCTGGACGGGACAATAGCGGGTTCATGGGAACCGAACCGAGCAGAGAGAATAAAAACTCCTTTAATCCCTCAGCGAGAATTGAAGCCTGTAAAGATGCCTTCAGATCAAATTGGGTGAATTGTAAATTTCCGGTAATGAAAAACGGTTCTAATAATTGCAGGGGTTGACCTTTTAAGACTTGACCCAAATTAAAGCGAATTCCCGAACCCTGTAACTGAACCTGACTCAGATGTAACCCTTGATAAACTGCCTGAGTCGCTGTCACTGAGACTTGAGGAATATGTCCCGTTAGTAGAGAACGGTTACTCCCTTCAATCGTGAGGTGTAAGTGATCAATGGATTCGACTTGCGATCGTAGCCATAATTTTCCTGCACTAGAAAGCAGTGTTCCAATTAGAGGTTGACGGTGGGGTTGAATTAACATGATATTCACTCAAGATTCACAGCAATTCAGTTTAGTAGTAGGATATTTTGCTGATTGCTGTAATATTTGTACATAGTCTTTAGACTTATGTCAAAATTGAGCGGGGTTTCCCCAGATTCAAAGCAGTTCAAGACCTTGACCGGAAACATGAGTGAAAGGCTACAAAAGATCATGGCTCATTGGGGCATTGCCTCTCGCCGTCACGCTGAAGAAATGATTCAAGCTGGACGGGTACGAGTCAATGGTAACGTCGCTCATTTAGGGCAAAAAGTTGATCCCGACCATGATCAGATTGAGGTGGATGGAAAGTTAATTAAAGCTTCCTACCGACCTGAGCTAATCTACTTGCTCCTTCATAAACCAACAGGAGTGGTTTCCACTTGCTTTGAACCCAGCGGACGCCCTACCGTTTTGGATCTACTCCCACGCCGGATGCGGGTGGGTCAGGGAATTCATCCGGTTGGACGGTTGGATGTAGACTCTACAGGGGCCTTATTGCTCACTAATGATGGAGAATTGACGTTTCGTTTGACGCATCCTCGTCATTCCATTCCCAAAACTTATCAAGTCTGGGTACAAGGGAATCCACCGGATTCAACGTTACAGGCTTGGCGTCAGGGTGTCCTGTTAGCAGGTAGAAAAACGCTACCCGCTCAAATTCACCGTTTAAAAGAGATTCCAGGTTCCCAAACCTTATTGGAAGTGATTTTATTTGAGGGGAGAAATCGGCAAATTCGCCGTGTGGCAGAACAACTGGGTTATCCCGTTGTCAAATTACACCGAACTGCAATTGGCTCGATTCAACTTCAGCCTGCGGGTTGTCCTGAATTGCCTCAAGGTCAATATCGTCCTTTAACGACACCTGAAATCGAATTTTTACGGGCTTCTCCTTCCTCAATGTGACTGAGTATTTTGATTCTCCCTGTAGATATCAAGGAGTAGAGTGTTATGAAAAAGGATTTATTCTTGTTACTGTTTAAAAACGCTAAAAATAATCGCAAAAATTTCACGGGGATTGACTCTGAACAAACGCAGCGACTGGTAGAAATCGGAGATCAACTTCGGCAAACTCGCCAGCAACATTCCCTATCGCTGGACATGGTGGCAACTTACACGAGAATCCGTTCCCATCTTTTACAAGCCTTAGAAGAAGGTAGGATGGATAATCTGCCTGAACCCGTTTATACCCAAGGGTTAATTCGTCGTTATGGTGAAGCTTTAGGGTTAAATGGGGAAGAATTAGCGAATTTTTTCTTACCTGAACCCCCCCCGGAAACAGTTCAACCTAAAATTCGGACGTTACCCTTACCTCAGTTAAGACCGACTCACCTTTATCTCACTTATACTCTATTAATTATTTGTGCCATTAACGGCGTTTCCTATCTAAATAAAAGTTCTAATCCCACAACGGCTTCCAACACAAATGTAACAACTCCTGGCCCCGAAGCCTCAGAGAACCCTCTACGGGAAGCTGTTGTCAATGCTCAAACCCAAAAAACTCAAAGTCGCTTAGTGTCTACCCCAGCGGCTTCTTCATCCTCTAATTCGGTCGTAACAACCGTTGAGAAACCGCCATCCTCTCAGTCTGCTAAACCCACAGAAAAAGAAGTAGCCGTGGAAATTGTGGTGAAAGAGGAATCCTGGGTTTTGATTGAAGTAGACGGCAAAACCGAATTTGAGGGGACGTTATCAGGAGGAACACAACGCAGTTGGAAAGCCAAAGAAAAATTAGTGGTGGTCGCTGGGAATGCAGGAGGGGTTTTAGTTACCGTTAATAACGGTGAAGCAAAACGTCTCGGTGAACCCGGTACCGTTGAAGAAGTAATCTTTGAAGCTGGAAAGCTATCAGAATCTTAATCAGTCATCAGTCATCAGTCATCAGTCATCATTTTCCCCTTGTCCCTTCTGCTTGACTGGTGACTGTAAAAAAGCTCCCTCAACGATTGTTGGGGGAGCTTGAATTTATGAATCCGGCTAAGAATTAGCTGCGATCGCTAGCGACCACGGGTTCAAAACTGGGAACCACTAACTCATCGTTTTGCTTCGTTAACTGGTTGTACAACCGTTCTGTATTCGGGAAGTTCGCCGCAGGTAACGTTGGGTAACGACGATAGGGAACCGTATCTTCCCCGAACACCTGGTTATACTCCACGCTATTGAGCATCGCGCTAATAAATCCTTTCAACCCTTGCGTCGCTAAGATTTGGTTATACTTGCGAATTTCCGCTTGGTTGCGAGGAGCGCGACCCAGGAAGTGCTTGGTTCCTAACTCAATCACTTTCGTATTGGGATAAGGAGCATAGAACTCTTTGATGTACAGAGAACTGGTTCCCAACGCTTCCACAAACTCTTTGAGGGTAATTTCTTTGTTACCCAGTTTGCTTTCCAGCGCGGTAAACTCTTTCTTAGTTACATAAGGTTCAATATTGCGCTCAAAGATTTGACGGTAAGTCGCTTCAATCACCGTTTTCAGGGCGACTTTATCTTCCGCATTCGTTAGCTTGAAGACTTTGCTTTGTTCGCGACGCTTGTTCACCCCTTGAGCCAGACGGTTTTGTAACTCAATCTCACCTTTGGCTTGATCGGGTGTACCCAGTTCAATAAAGCGAGGAGTAGGTTCCTCAGTCACCATTGGCGTTTTCTCAGCCAATGCACCCACCCGGTTCGTCCGCAGAGACACACCGCCAGGAGTTAGATAACGCTCATAAGGAACGGTATCTTCACCAAACGCCTCATTGTACTCCTGACTATCGATCAAAGCGTCCACAAGGGCATAGAATCCCTTCTTAGAACACAGATCGAAGTAAGTGTTCATTTCCTGGCGTCCGTAGGTGGGACGACCTAACAACCGCCGATGAATGTATTCAATCGCCTTACACACATACAGCGATGTCCAATACATCTTGCGGAACACATCCGACTTCGCCAAAGCGCGAATAAATTCCCGCATGGTGATATCGCCGTTTTCCAGCTTAATTTCTGCAACTTTCAGCCGTTGACCTTCATAAAGCTCCCGACCAAACACTTGCAGGTAAGCCGCCCGAATCACCGCTTGGGTGGATGTTTCCGAGTATTTAACACTAGCTCCATTGCTGCCGCCTTTGTTCTTGAATCGACTGGTGACGTAGCCCCCAGGAAGCTGATCCAATTTGAACACTTTTGGCCCCAGAGACCCAGGATTATTACCTCGCGCCCCAGGATTGCTGAGTTGGTTATCAATTCCGGCTCCATTGCGGATTAAAATCCGACGGGTATCTTTCCCAAAGGGAGCAGGACGGTTGCTGGGGTTGCGGGTTTCTTTCGGGAAAATCGCCCCGAACTGAATTTCCAGCGGATCATTTCCAACGCCGTAAACGTGCTGATCCCGTAACGGTTGTTTGTAATCCGCAAACAGGGTTACAAATTGAGGAACCTTACGGAAGGGCGCGCTGTAGTTGAATAAATCAATTTGTGGCCCCCAGTTGCGACATTCTTGGGCTTCTTGACCCAAACCGCGCAGATAAGGAACGGTTTCTTCCCCAAAGTAATCGGAATACTCCTGAGAATCCACCATGGCATCCACTAAAGCGGGTAAACCACCTTGAGAAATAATGGAGAAATATTTGCTAAATTCTTCAGGAGAACTTAAACCGCGACCCAAGAAGTGACGGGCTGCCAGTTCCACCACGCGGCTATTCACAAACGGTTCATAGAATTGTTTGCGATACAGGGGAGATTTACCCAAGCGGCGGATAAATTCCTTCATCGAGATTTCGTTATTTTTGACTTTGGATTCTAAGTCAGAAACCCCTAAGCTGTAGGCGCGGATGATGTCCCGTTCAAACACTTGACGGTAGGCAGCTTTGACCACCTCTTGTTTTTCCGCTGCGGATAAACCGGGCTTCATCACAAACTTCTGACGCCGTTCTGCTGCGTTGAAGTAGATTTGAGGCAGTTGTAAGCCTTGTTGATCGCTGCTGGGACGCTGACGCAGTTTGTTAGAAGGGGTAGGCCCTTCAAATTCTGAGATCAGCACATTGAAGTATTGCAGGGCAATTTCTTGAGCTTCTTTGTCCGCTTTGAGATAACCCAATGCCGCCCGACGCATTTCTTGCAATGCCACAATGGTCGCCGCGCTAGAACAAGCATTTTCAATAATTTCCCGCAGACCCCGCACGTTGACGGCGATCAGATTCGGATCACCTGCAACGATCGCGTAGGTGGTATAACGCAGAAACCAGCTTAAATCCCGTAGGGATTTGGTCATGTTGACCGGGCCGTACCGAGACACGTTAATCGGTCGGAACCCGGCGGGTAACAGAACCGCTGGCCCTGCTCCTGCATCGTTGAAAATTGAGCGTAATCCTTCTAAGAAGCCGCCTCCTCGGTTATCAACATAGGAAATGGTTCCCAGTTTCATTCCTTCGGCGACACTCAGGTCTCCTGAACCTGCCCCAGCCATTGCAACCGCGGGTTCGTCAGAAGGTTTTTCAAAGAAGGCCAGAGGCGAACCCCCTGTAAAAATCCGGTTGGCGGCACGGGAGACAATCAATTCTGCATTTTGTGTCAGAATCTGAGCAATCTCTAGACGTTTCGCCCCAGAACTAAAATATGCCGTCAGTTCACTCAGTTCGCTTTTTCCCAAATAGCGATCTTGTTGTTCCGCTTGAGAAATCGTTGCAACGGGTACGGTCTGATAGAGTTGCGGACGCGCAACTGAGCTTCCACCACTTGCCTTTACACTCATTCGATCTCTGTCGCTCCCTATCTGAATCTTTTACAGTATGGAACCTGTTATTGGTACTGTTCTCAAGCGAGGAATAAGTTCAGGTCGGCTAAAGAGCCAGAATCCTGATAACCCCTTTGCTGCTTGAGTTGTAGCCAGTTTAATCTCTTAGATTAAAATGATTTTGGCTGATTCCCTAACATTTTTAAAAAAAAGGCGTACCGACAATTATTGTATAGACTTGGCTGAAGTTATCTGAGAAAAAAGAATAAGTTTTGTTACAGCCAAGAAGAGAGCGGGGGGAGCGGAGGGAGCAAGGGAAGCAGGGGGAGCAGGGGGAGTAGGAGAGATGGAGAGCAGGAAATACTTATTAATTTATAATCTTTTAAGCTTAAAGCCCGAAACCTGACACCTGACACCTAACACCTGAATTATGGAAGAAATTAGTTCTGCGGTTAAACGACTTTACGATACGTTTCCGTTTCCCCCTGATCCGTTATCGGATGAACCCCCTCCTGGCTATAATTGGCGCTGGTGCTGGCCGGCGGCTTATAGTTTCTGTACGGGTCAAAAACCGCCCAAGCTTGATATCCGTATTTTAGACGCAGGCTGTGGAACGGGCTCAAGTACAGAATATTTAATTCACCTTAACCCAGAAGCATCGGTATTGGGAATTGATTTAAGTGAAGGTGCGATTAAAACCGCTCAAGAACGCTGTCGTCGGTCGGGAATTTCCACCCCAGGAACACCAACCCCAGAATTTCGCCAGTTAAGTCTGTATGATGCAGACCAATTAGACGGACAGTTTGATTTTATTAATTGTGTTGGGGTATTGCACCATTTACCTGATCCGATTCGGGGCATTAAAACCTTGGCTTCTAAGTTAGCACCGGGGGGGTTAATGCACATTTTTGTTTATGCAGAATTGGGACGCTGGGAAATTCAATTGATGCAGCAAGCGATCGCTTTATTGCAAGGGGAAAAACAAGGAGATTATGCCGATGGCGTCAAAGTGGGGCGTCAATTATTTGCAGCGTTACCGGATGATAATCGTTTAGTACAATATGAAGCCAAACGCTGGAAAATTGAAAATCAGCGCGATGAATGTTTCGCGGATATGTACGTTCATCCCCAAGAAATTGATTATAATATTAACACATTATTTGAGTTAATTGATGCGTCAGGATTAGACTTTTTAGGCTTTTCTAATCCGAACTATTGGAATTTAGAACGTCTGATTAACAAGGCACCGGAACTTCAGGAACGAGCGAGTTTATTAAGCGATCGCCAACGGTATCGATTAATTGAATTATTAGATCCTGAAGTCACCCATTATGAGTTTTTCCTGGGACGTTCTCCCTTACCCCGTGGGGATTGGTCGGATGATCAAGCGTTATTAGGGGCAATTCCTGAACGCAGTTCTTGTATGAACGGATGGCCGAGTCAGCATTTGTTTGATTACAATTATCAATTAATTACGTTAACTGATGCGGAATTCGAGTTTTTAAAAGCTTGTGATCAAAATCCAGAGTCTCGTCGGACAGTCGGAGAGATTTTAACTCAAGTTAAACTAGAGTTAGACGACGTGCGATCGCTCCAATCCCGCCAATTAATTTGGTTGTAGGACGATGCTCTCTCGGCCGATTATAACCCCCTTAAATGAGTGTGATAGCAGTGTGCGATCGCTCTTTTTCCAACCATTATTCGACTGTAGGACGTTGCTCTGCCCATCAAAACCCTTTCTAAAATATTGCAATCAAACTCAGGATATCAAAGTTTGATTGTTTATCGGAAGTCAATTAATAGGAGTGATGGGCATAGCCCATCCTACAATAATAGGAGATAAAAAAATGGAAAACCCCCAAAATAATAATGATGATACTCCCCCCATTGATAGAGATAAATCGGTAAAAATAGTGGCTGGTGTCGCTGCGTTATTAGTAGCAGCAGGAGCCGGAGCAACATTATGGACATTGAATTCTCGTGATTTAAAACAACCCATTGTTTCTCCGTCTCCAACGGTAACACCAACTGCGATTCCCACTTCACCCGTCGTTGAACAAACGGTAGAAATTTATGGGGTACAAGATAATAATGGTCAATTGCAGTTAGTCGCTCAACCGCTTCAAGTTCCCGCCTCAAATGATCCCACTCAAGTATTAACCGCAGCGTTTGATCAATTGTTAAATCGTTTTCCGGCTCAAAATGCAGTGAGTGAAGTGCCAAAAGGGACAAAATTACTCAAATTAACGACAGAAAACGATAATGTTTATGTTAATTTATCGCCCGAATTTACCCAAGGTGGGGGTAGTGCATCGATGACGGGACGCTTAGGACAAGTGATTTATACCGCAACAACTCTTAACCCGAATGCTAAAGTTTTCCTCTCTGTAGGAGGACAACCCCTTAAAGTATTAGGGGGGGAAGGTTTAGAAGTTCCTCAACCCGTGACGCGGCAAATTTTCGAGAAAGAATTCCCGTTTTAATCAGTCATCAGTCACCAGTCACCAGTCATCAGTGTAAGAGTTATTAGTTGCAGAGTTGCAGGGTAGATAGTAGACAATGAGTAAATCGTTAATCCTGATTAATTGTCAACGATTTGCTTCTTGCTAGGTTCAACCAAGCAATGCTTTGTGCAGGCTCCGCCTACTGTGGCGATTAAGAAGGCAGAGCCTTCAACAACGGGTTTCCAGGTAGAACCTTGAAACCAGTAGGGGCGAAGTATTCGGGCAGCAATTTACTCTAAAAACCGATAAGTTACCTACCGAAAGATCCCGCCCCTACGACTGATGACTGATGACTGATTAATCCGGTTTAATTCTCATTAAGACTTGACCGTATTCAACGGGGGAGCCATTTTGAACTAAAATTTCCATCACTTGGCCAGAAACTTCTGCTTCAATTTCGTTCATCAGTTTCATGGCTTCAATAATACAAACGGTTTGGCCCGAACCAATGCGATCGCCGGTATCGACAAAAGGTGGCTCATCAGGTGCGGGAGACCGATAAAAAGTTCCTACCATTGGCGAAGTAATGTCCACCCATTTTGAATCATTGGAGGGGGGAGGAGGGGAAGCAACCGGAGGAACAGGACTGGGTGCAGTGGCGACTCGGTTGCCGGGATCAACCGTTGGAGGAGGAGGGACTGGAGAGGAGGCCAACTGTGAACTAGCCGCTACCCCAGCGAGAATCGTCTCAACGGAGGGTAGGACTTGAGGCGCGATCGCAAGTTCTTTACGAACAGTCAGTTCAAAATCTGCGCTTTTCAGCGTTAGCTCCGAAATGTTGGTTTTATTGAGATCAGCCAGCAGTTCACGAAGCTGGTTCCAATCGAGTTGCACAGTTGGTATATCTCCCCTAAATTTGCATTCTGTTGATATTCAGTTTGCTGGGTTGATGGACGGGCGGTGCCCAACATTCTGAACTCCTTGTTTTTTTAGCGTTAGCCCCAAAACTGGAAGCTGAAGGATCAGAGTCTTTATTCTCGACCCTGATAGGTGTCGGTGCGAGTGTCAACGCGGATGCGTTCTCCGATGCTAATAAACAACGGAACCATCACTTGCGCTCCGGTTTCCACAATGGCGGGTTTTGTGCCTCCGGTGGCCGTATCCCCTTTAACACCGGGATCGGTTTCAGTCACCGTTAAAGTCACGGAGTTGGGTAATTCCACTTCAAGGACTTGCTCACCCCAGCGAACGACGTTAACTTCCATCCCATCTTTAAGATATTTAACGCGATCGCCAATCTGAGCCGCCGTTAGACGCGCTTCCTCGTAGGTTTCCATATCCATAAAGACGTATTCTTCCGCGTCTTTATAGGTATGTTGCATGGTACTTTTTTCCAAAGTGGCTTGAGGAACCGTCTCACCAGCCCGGAAGGTGCGTTCAATAACGTTACCGCTTTGTGCATTTTTAAGTTTTGTCCGCACAAATGCAGAACCTTTTCCGGGCTTAACGTGAAGAAACTCTACTACACGCCAGACCGACCCATCTAATTCAATCGTGACGCCTGTGCGAAAGTCGTTACTGGAAATCATGCAAGCTAATACCTGGGCAGAACAATCGGCATCTTATTTTAACGCTCAATGGGGAACAGAATACTAATTTTTTTTCAAAACGATGCGCTGAGGAAAGTTGACGGCTTTCTGTCTTCTTGCAATTCCCCGCTCATCGAAAATCCGTGCTGTAAATCCCGTGCTTTGATCACGGCTTTACAGAGAGGACGCTTCTCGCTACCGTTAAGAGTGACAATCTCTTAAGAATCTCCACCGTTCTACGGCGGTAGAGTGTCAAGGCAAGATCTTTAAGGAAACAAACGTTAAGATTGACATTGCATTTGTCCAATTCCATGATAAACACCTATAAACGTTGGTTAAAAACGGGGCTAGTGGCTGTATTGCTGTTTAGCCTGTCGATCGGTTTGAGTGCGGCTTGGTGGGATGGCGGGAGTCCTCCCAAACGGGAAAGCGTTTTACCTGCGGGAAATGCCATTACCGATGGCCGAGCGTTGTTGCGTTATGCTCTCCCCATTGACAATGATGCGGTGCGAAAACTGCAACAAAGTTTAGAAGACATTGCCACCCAAATTCGCGGAAAACGCTGGAGTCCCATTAGTGGGGATATTACCACCGCTTCTCGGATTTTGGCATCGCGACAGTCGGAACTGTTAGAAAGTATTCCGCCAGAAAGTCAAGCGGATGCAGAAGGGTTGCTGGAGCAACTGAAACAAGACATTGATATTCTCCGTTCTGCGCTGGACGTTAAGGATGGGGAAACGTTATTAACAACCCGCTCTAAAATGTTGGATAGTGTGGGCAAATTAGAAGAAATGATGGTTACGGAATTTCCCTTTGAAGTTCCGGCTGAATATGCTAATTTACCACAACTTAAAGGTCGGGCGACCATTAAAATGCAAACCAACAAAGGCAACTTAAAAGTTGTTGTTGATGGTTACAATGCCCCTGTCACAGCAGGTAATTTTGTGGATTTAGTAGAACGGGGATTTTATAACGGTTTAAAATTTATCCGTTCAGAAGATTCCTATGTGTTGCAAGCGGGTGATCCTCCCGGGCCTGATGATGGATTTATTGATCCGAAAACAGGGGAATATCGGGCAATTCCGTTAGAAATTTTAGTGCGGGGAGATCAAGAACCGACCTATGGCATTACCTTAGAAGATGCGGGTCGCTATCAAGATCAACCTGTTCTTCCCTTTTCTGCTTATGGGGCGATCGCTTTAGCTCGTCCTGAAGCCAATCCTGATGGGGGTTCTTCTCAGTTTTTCTTCTTCCTATTTGAACCGGAATTAACACCGGCTGGCTTTAATTTGTTAGATGGTCGTTATTCTGTGTTTGGATATGTTACAGAAGGAAAAGAGGTTTTAGAACAACTCAGACAAGGAGATGTGATTGAATCTGCTGAAGTGATTCAAGGCTCTGAAAATCTCGTTAATCAGTAATCGTTAATCAGTAATCAGTAATCCGTCATGAATTATCAGACCCTCTAAATTTAGGGAATTGATGGGCATAGCCCATCCTACTGTTTTACTGATTACTGATTACTGATTACTGTTTTACTGATTACTGTTTTACTGATTACTGATTTATGGCTATTCTTGAATTTATTGGCATTGCGGGATTGGGTGTATTTGTTACGTTATTATTTGTGAATTTAGGAAGTAATCGAGAACAACAGCGTCAATTAGATTCGGCATTTTATCGGTTAGTGGCGACCCAAGACGGTCGAGTTTCGTTGATTCAACTGGCGGCTTTAGCTGGAGTGAGTGCTGAAGTGGCTCAAAAATATTTAGATCATCAAGTGGGGGTGTTTGCTGCGTTTCCTGAATTAGATGAAGAGGGAAATCCGTTTTATCGGTTTCCTAAATTGCGTTTACCGTCTCGGATCGAACGGGAATGGTAAGGCGAGAAATTGATGATCAATGTGATGTTAATCAAAAAAATAGGCTATTCAAGAAAACCAGGTTTTTTTATTTTTTTGGATTGATTTTGATTTGGCAATCACTTTGATAATGAGCTTAAACTTATATTATACCCCAACAATTAAACAAAATTAACTTGCCTCAGTTGCTTTTGTTTCATTTAATTTATTTTGTAAGTTTTTTTCCTGTTGTTTCACAGCCTCTAAAAGTTCAACATTCTGCAAAATCACTCCCACTTGATTATTAAAAATTTGCATATACTTTTGATCGGCTAGATCAAAACTCACTTGAAAAATGTCAGGAACATCCCCACGGGGGGATAAGGTTGATTCATCAGCATGGGTGGCTTTCTTTTTATTCACTAATTGCGTTACCCCAATTAATTCTCCATCGGGGTTCCAAACAGGCATACAGAGTAAACTACAAGTTCGATACCCAGTTTTTTGATCCGTTTGTTTGGCGGTTTCTGAGTCAGGATAATCATATAAATCAAAGGGAATATTTAAAGGAATTCCCGTATCTGCCACTTTTCCAGCATATCCTTCTCCGACTTTAATCCGAAGTTCTCGTTCTAAACCATCACTAAAAATCACTTTTGTCCAAAGTTGATTTCTTGTTCGATCTAATAACCATAAGGTACTGCGATCAGCATTCATTAATTCTTTAGCAGCAGCCATCACTCGTTTGAGGATTTCATCGAGTTCTAAACTACTTTGACTAATCGAACGAGTCGCCGCCATTAACGCTGCTGCAACCCGTTGTCCTCTGGCTGTTTTATGATAAGAACAGAAACTTTCTAAAATCATTCTAATTAAAGGTGCATTTTCGGCAAATTGTTCTTCATCAGTGAGGGTAAACCCTTGTTGATCAATTTTTTCAGATAAGGGAAGGTTCCGTTCACAATCTAACTTTAATTTATTAATCGCTTGAACAACTGCCACTAAATCTCCTTGTTCATTTAATAGGGGAAAAGCCAACATTGAATAGGTACGATACCCATTTTTTTGGTCTTGTTCTTTAGCAGTTTTAGAGCGAGGATCATCATAAAAATCATAGGGAATATTAATAATTTTTTTCAACGCTGCTGCTTCTCCTACAATCCCTTTATCCGCTGGAACTCGAATTTCTAAGGGTTGATTTCCTTCCGTTTCAGCCAGAATTGACCAAAATTCATTTCGGTCTTCATCTAACATAAAAATTGTGGTGCGATCGGCATTCAATGATTTACCAGTTTTCAAGGTAATTGATCGTAAAGTCGCATCTAAAATTTCATCAAATCCTTGACCATCCATCACCTGATTTAACATGGCTAAGGTTTGACTAATAATACTTTGGGGGGTATTTTCTGCCTGTTGTTTGAGGGATTGATATTGTTGAGCATTATATAAAGCAACTCCAACTTGGGAGTTGAAAATTTGCATATATTTTTGACTATTGGCATCAAAACTCGCTTCAAAACATTCCGGTGCTGCTGGCCAATCATCGGGTTCATAGGGAGGAAATTCCCCTTGTTTTTTCTTATTAATTAATTGGGTAATTCCTAATAATTCTCCTTCAGGACTCCAAACGGGCATACACAATAAACTACAGGTGCGATACCCGGTTTTTTGATCCGTTTGTTTTGACATAATTGAGTCAGGATGGTCATATAAATCAAAGGGAATATTAAGGGGTTGTCGAGTTTCCGCAACTTTTCCAGCAAACCCTTGACCCACTTTTAAACGAATTTCTCGTACTGATCCATCTTCAAAAGGAATTTTTGTCCAGAGTTCTGATGTCATGGGATCTAATAACCATAAGGTACTGCGATCCGCATTCATTAATTTTTTAGCGGCAGCCATCACCCGTTGAATAATTTCTTCGGAGTCTAAACTACTTTGATGAACGGTTCGAGTCGCTTCAGTTAAAGCTTCAGAAGCTTGAATTTTTTGAGTCAGTTTATAACTTTCATAGCAGCTTTCTAAAATTCGTTGTAAGGGAACCGAATATTGATAAAATGCTTTTTGATCAAATTCCGTAAAACCATCTTTATCAATTCTGTCAATTAAATTACTTGCTAAAAGTTTCGTTTTTTTGAGTTTATTGACTAAATGAACAAAGGTAAAAATTATTTTATTTTCATGTTCTATAGGTAGGGTTAATTGATTGTAAGTTCGATACCCTGTCCGTTGATTTTGCGCTTCTGCTAAAACGGAATACCAATCTTCAGAAACAGTGGGAGTAAAGCTGAGAGATTTTTTGTAAATTGTGACTCGTCCGGCGGTTTGGTTATTGGCAACAATTTGAATTTTAGTGGCTTGATTTCCCGTTGCTCTCGCACTAATTGACCAAAACTCATTTTTTTCTTTATCGATAAAATAAATGGTCATGCGGTCAGCACTCATCAGTTCGATTAATCTTAAGGTAATTGATCCTAGAATTTCATTGAGAATATCGTCAAATTCTTTTTCTTCCATTTCTCGCAGCATCGACAAGAGTTTTTGTTCTTTCTCAATCACTAATTGAGCAAAACTAGGCTGCTGAACGGTTAAGGCTTTTTGTACCCAATTTAAATTAAAAACCGTTTGATAAATGCGATTATAAACGGTTAAATTTTCTCCTTTTTTAACGACTAATCCTGATAGCCTGAGTTCCATTTGTTCGGCACTATTGTCAGCAGTAATGCTTCCCTGATCTAAAATATTTTGATAAATAATTAGACGAGATGTAGTACGTTCTCCAGGTTTGAGAATGCGATCGCGAATGGTTTTCAAGTGGGGCGGTTCATCTTGGGATTCCCAATTTTCAATAAAACGATTTTG
Source organism: Planktothrix sp. (assembly GCA_048595135.1). GTDB lineage: Bacteria > Cyanobacteriota > Cyanobacteriia > Cyanobacteriales > Microcoleaceae > JBMDYE01. Next base: position 33,019 of record JBMDYE010000077.1, read on the forward strand.
GATTAAACGTTCCACCCAAGCTTCCACTTCCGCTTCAAAAATAGTTAGAATTTGATGATTTTCTAAAGCTTTTTGTTGAATTAAATAACATAACTTTTGGGTTAAAAATGGTTGTCCTCCTGTCCATTCTAAAATGGTTTTCATCACCCGTTCAGGTTGGGTAATTTGCCCTTGCAACCCTTCAATTAACGGCTGGGCTTCTTCATAACGAAATCCGTTTAATTCAATGGCTTGACCTAAATTAAACGGAGTACAATTTTTATCTTGGATTAAATCGGAGGGGGTCGCAACCCCCAGCAAAGCAAAGGTTAAAAAGGGATATTCATCACAGGTTCTAATAAAAGCAAAGAAATCATCGGCACAAAAACTTAAGCTTAAAATACTATCAACTTCATCAATAAAAATAACGATAGGTTCTTGAATTGTTTCTAATAAAACTTGCTCAATCAGTTCGCTTAACCGTTGAACTGGGGGCAAAAATTCTCGTTCTTGTAACCAAGATTTTAAATTAATTGGAAGGCGAAAACTCGTAACTAATCGCCTCATAATTCCTGCATACCATTGATCCGGTGTAATATCTTGGGAACCAATTTTAGTTAAATCGACTGCTGCACAAGCAAACCCTTCATTTTGTAAACGGTGCATGGTTCGGACGCGTAAACTGGTTTTTCCCATCTGACGCGCATTTAAAACATAACAAAATTCTCCTTTCTTCAAAGATTCATAAAGTTGTTGGTCAGCTTTTCTAACCACATAACTCCGTGCATCTAAGGATAAATGCCCCCCAATTTTATAATGATAATATAGATTAGTCGTTGAGTTCATAGATTCCCCTTAAAATAGAGTGGCTGAATTCAGACTTTGCAAGGTTATTTCTGTAGATTAACGTTTGATTATTTTTCTTTAAAATTCTGTACTAAACGATGACGAAAATAATCTCGATAAAGCTCAAAACGAGGAATGACTTCATTTCCTTGTAAATGAACTAATCCGAGACTATGTAATTTAAACGCCAGGACAGATTCTAATTCAACAGGTTGGGGTGAATTCACAACTTTACTAAACCCTTGGGCTAGTTCTGGATGTTGTTGTAAATTCCAAAGATGACGTCTGAGATGATCACCATAAATACCGGATTCTGTAGTGGCAATTTCTACCAATTTTTCTAAGGAGATTTGGTGATGAACAATATGATAAAGGGCGACGCGAACTAAATAGGGATGTCCACCGACAATTCGCATTAAATGCTGAACTTCTGAAACACCCCAATTCAACCCGTGACGGTGGGCTAAATCTTCAACTTGAGATTCTTTAAATTCAGTTAATTCTATGGGTAAACCGACATTAAAGGGAGATTGATTAATATCTAAAGGAATATAAACTTCTGTGGAATGAACAATCACTAACCGCAGTTTTTCCCATAAATCACTATCGCCACCGCCATAATTTGCTTCTTCATACCAAGCCCGCAATAAACTAAAGAAATCATCGGCAATATTTGGATATTGAAATACCCGATCTACTTCATCCAATCCTAAGACTAAGGGGTAATCACTTTCTGATAATAAACAATCTTCAAAAAATGCAGTACAGTTATCTTTACTCCCAAAAGTATTACTCCAATGGGCATCCACTTGAGCGCTGACTTTTAACTTCCGGGCGACTTTAGCACATAACCATTGTAACAGGTTATTTAAGTTGTTAAAAATGGCTTTATCGGCGTGTTGAAAACTTAAAGGAACGGTTCGATATCCGGTTTCTCTAGCTTGTTCTAAAATTCTTGCCATTAAGGATGTTTTCCCCATTTGTCGGGCGGCTTTGATACGAATTAAAGACCCCGGACGATGAATTTCTTGATAACATTGATCTTCATCAGGAACCCGTTTAATATAAAAGGCAGATTCTAACCGAACTTGTCCGCTAGGAACTTCTGGTTCTGCAACGGGAAGGGGAGAGGGAATTGCAGAAGATATGGGATAGAAAGGAAAAGATTCTCTTTGATCCCAATTGTCTAACGCTGAGGGAAAATTTTGTGGCTGAAAATGGGTTAGGGATTGGTTGAGAATGGTAAGAATTTCTTGACTTAAATTCGGGGTATCTTCGCTGTTATTCCAATCCCGTTGAACGGTTCCTAATAAATAATTTTTTAGATCATGATTGAGGGGAACATGGGAGGGAACATTAACCCAAATTGGTAAAAGATAAGGTAAATTTTGAGGATGAGCGTCTTGTAATTCTCGTACCCGTCGCAATTCCTCAATCACCATTTCACTCATCGGAGATTGAGGAGATAAGAGTAAAATTAAGTAATGACATTGCCTTAAAGCGTGATCAATTTTAGATAAAAGATCGGTTTCAGGTTGGTAAAGTTGAGGCGGAGTTACTTCCCATGACGCCAGAAAAACCTGATGTCCTGCTTGCAGCAGGGCTGATTCTAGCTGACGCGCTAAACTCATGCAAGGTTCTGAATGAGCATGACTAATAAACACTCGGTAGAGGAAATCAGGATTTAAAGAATGGATGGAGGATGTCGCATCGCTGTTGAGCGTGTTTTCTTGTTGTTTATATCGTTCAATTGCCCCTCGAATCGTTTTCTTCGTTACTTTGTCATTTAACGTTTGAGAAATTTTTTGCCAAAGTTTATAACCCACATATTTTTCTAAATAGGTGGGGTTAAGGGGATAAATTTCTAGGTAACTTTTTCCATCCCAAGACCCTACAAAAACTTCCCGTTCTAAATCATTAAGATGCTTTCCGGTTTGATGGTAGATTAATTGATCAATTAATTCGAGAGCTTCGTGAGAATCCATGATTGAATTAAGGGATAATTTAATTTAAACCTTGATTATTTTAATCACTTTGCTAATCCGCAATAACGAGCCAACTGTTATCTTTCTTCTGTTCTGCGGTTTTTAATGGGACTTAGTTTATTGTAAGGCAAACCTTCCTAGGCATTGTGATTAAAATCACTAACATAGCTTTAAGAATTAAGCTGCGACAACCTTCATTAAAAATATTAAGGAGATTTATGAGGTTTTATGGGGTTTTAAGTCGGGATGTTGTCATAAAATATTTATAGGGTTTGAGCAAAGTCGAAAATCAGGTAAAATTTGATAAAACTCATGGGCTTTTCTGGTTCTCATCGAGTTCGGATTGAAACATAATAGAAGTAAATCCTACAAGGATGAAAGCTGGTATGAATAAACCCTGGTTTCTTAACTTAACATTATCCCTCCCAATGTGTCACCAAACTCACCCAATTATGATTCAAACTTGTATCGACTCTTTACAACACAGTTTCCGTCAAGTCTATGGGGATCAGGAACTGAACGATTTGGCGGTGATGGTTGATTTGGCTGATTATGCGTTAAATCAAATTGCCCAAAGTGATGCTCCTTATCATAATCTTGAACATACGATTTTAGTGACCTTAGCAGGACAAGCAATTTTACGCGGAAAACAGTTGAGTGAAGGGACTGTTTCCTGTCAAGATTGGCTGCATAGTATCATTTCTTTATTATGCCATGATCTCGGCTTGGTTAAAGGAATTTGTCGTCAAGATTCTTTAGTTGATCATCTGTATGCAACAGGAATTAATAACGAATTGATTCAACTTCCGCCTCACAGAACGGATGCTAGTTTAATGCCTTATCATATTGATCGGGCAAAACAATTTTTAGGGGAATATTTCGAGAATCAACCGGCGATCAATGTCGCTCTTTTACAACAGAATATTGAGATCACTCGGTTTCCAGTTCCTAATGATCCTGAACATCAAGATATCAGCAGTTATGCTGGTTTAGTTCGGGCGGCGGATTTAATTGGTCAATTAGCTGATCCAAATTATTTAAAGAAAATGCTGTTTTTATTCCAAGAGTTTGAGGAAACTGGAATTAATGAACAATTTGGCTATGATCACCCCGATGATATTCAAAGAGCTTATCCTAAATTTTTTAGAACGGTTGTCACTCCCTATATTCAAACGGGGCTACATTATTTAACCTTTACAGAGGCAGGCAAGAAACTGATTTATCACTTGTATAAAAATGTTGAAGTAGCTGAATCTTTTGCAGGAATTTCAACTAAAAAAAGAGTTTTGAATCCTTCCGAATTAAGCCGAAATTCAGAGTTTTATTGTCCGTCTTGTAATTTAGAAGAGTTAGTAACGGGTTGAGAATGATCATCGGATTTTTGGTCGTTAAAATAGACTGTTCTGATAGGATAAGGAATATTAATATGATGGCGATCGCAGTCTTGTTTTAAGGCTAACATGACTTTGCTCGTAACTCGTCGCACCTGGGCTTGTTCAGGAAATGTCCAAAACCTCACCATTAAATCAATTGAACTTTCTCCAAAACCGACAATATCTACTTCGGGTTCCGGATGGGATAAAACACCTTCAACGGGTTTTACGGCTTCTATTAAGGTTTTGATAGCGAGGGGTAAAGGGGTGTCATAATCAACACCAATGGCTAAATCTGTTCGTCGTTTTCCTTCGGCGGTTCTGACGCGAACTGGACTGGTAAATAAAATTGAATTCGGCATCACAATTCGTTCCCCTTGGTAGGTACGAATTTGAGTCGAGCGAATCGAGATTTTCTCAACGGTTCCTTCATAATCGGTAACAATAATTTGATCCCCAATTTGGAAGGGTTCTTGTAATAAAAGCAGAATTCCAGCTAGAAAATTTTTGAAAATATCTTGAAATGCAAAACCAATGGCAACGGAACTTAATCCTAATAACCCAATAATATCTCCCAGTCCTAAATCGGGAAACGCAATCACACAAGCAACAATTGTTCCAACCACCCAAGTCATCACATAACAGGTTTGAATCATTAATAATTGTAACGATGAACTGCGGATAACGCGGTGGGAGGTCGCCGTGACAAATTCTTTAACAAATCCAGCGAAGAATCGAGTTAAAATTAAAATAATAAGGCTAATCAGGAGGGCTGGAAGAACTTCAACCGTAGAACCGACTAAATTTAATAAACTTTTTTTAATTTCCTCAATCAGAGCGTTCATAATCTGAGCATTCCAGCTAATTTAGCAATTAAACCTACCCTATCTAACTCAACTACAAATTTACGTCTATCTCTAGATAGATTCAGCTTGATCAGTATCTTTAAAGTCAAGAAAAACCGATGTTTAAATCGTTATCCTCAACTCAATTGGGCTTTGGAATGGGATTATTTTTTACCCTGGCTTTTATAGCTCTGGGTGATTCTTTAATGGCGAGTCTAGGCTTTGGAATTTTAGGAGGATATTCGGTTGCCGCTTTAACGAAATGGTGGCAAATTGATGAGAATAATCATTCTGAGCCTTCTAAAATGGAAATTTTGACTGAGAACCTCTCAGAACTGTTAACTCGCTCTAAAAGCGATCAGTTGAAATCAAAATCTTTTAAAAAATCCCCTCGCGCAACTACACTTTTAGAATGGATTTTTAAACGCAATAAAAGCTAGAAAAAGTGCTGATTACAATTCTTAATTCTTAATTCTTATGTTTCTATTTTTATCTAAACTGTTACCTCTGTTTATTTATCCCTTGGGATTAAGTTGTTTACTGTTAATTGTGTCAATGTTTACCCTGGGACGATACCCTCGTCAATCAGCGATAGTTATAGGTTTAGCATTAGCCCTTTTATTATTAGGAAGTAGTCGAGGGGTTGCTCAAGGATTAACCCGATCGCTTGAATATCAAAATATTCCCAATTCTGAACTTTCCAATGCAGCGGCAATTGTGGTTTTAGGGGGAGGAACAAAACCTGCATTACCGCCTCGTCCTTGGGTAGAAGTGGGGGAAGCGGGCGATCGCATTTTATATGGTTCGTTATTATTTCAACAGAAAAAAGCCCCTTGGTTAATCTTAAGTGGTGGACGAATTAATTGGCAGGGAGGTGGCGCACCAGAATCTCAAGATATGTCCGAAATTGCCAAAGCAATGGGCGTTCCCGCCTCAGCAATTCTTCAAGATTCCACCTCGTTAAATACCTATGAAAATGCAGTGAATGTTAGACAAATTTTGCAAGAAAAAAAGATTCAAGGCTCGATTTTATTAGTAACATCTGCCTTACATATGCCGCGATCGCTCTTAATTTTCAAACGTCAAGGAATTAATGCGATTCCTGCTCCTACCGACTTTTTAGTAATTCCCAGCGAAAATAATGAAGCGCAAAGAACATGGCAAGGAGTATTATTAGGTTGGATTCCTGATGCGTTTTCCCTTCATCAAACAACACAAGCGTTAAAAGAATATATTGGAATCGGGGTTTATCGATTACGGGGTTGGCTCTAAAAAAATTGTGTTAAGGTGGCAATATCCCCAGAATTCAGGATAGTGCCATCATGCCCTTTGAGTGGGAACAGATTACAAAACGACCCGATCAGCCTGCGGCTGAAATTCTTAAAGCTCATCAATTAACCCGTGAGTTTCACCAAGAAGTTCAATATCGAGAAGATTTTAATCAATATTGTCAGTGGTATTATGAAACAGCGGAACGTCACCGCCAAGAACTAGAAAAAATGCGAAAAGATATTAATATTTTGGGTTGGTTTTTAGGAAGAATTAAGAATTAGGCACTCTTGCACTATTGCAATAGGCACTCTTGCACTCTTGCAATAGGCAATAAGAAGACTATTTTTCATTCCTTCTTCCTTCTGCCTATTGCCTTCTGCCTTCTGCCTCCTGCCTCCTGCCTCCTTCTGACTGTTATGCGTGTTGTACCAATTCCAACTCATCTTCACGGAAATGAGCTTTAAACTTTTTGCCCAGTTCAACGACAACAGGCAAATTAGGACTAATGGGTCTCCCCTGCCAATCTGTTAAAATTGATACAATATTACCTTCTGCACCCTCAAGATCAACCGCTTGATTGCGATGTTCAGGATGGGTATAAACCGTAACCGATGTTTTGACGCGAACGCGATCGCCAACCTTCATAGACTTAAACCTAGTGTGTTCCTCTCCAACTGTCAGACCCAGAACTCGTGACCATCACGGACACGCTGACTAGACAATTTTTCTATATTTGCACAAAAGGGAAAGGGGGACAAGGGGAAGGGGGGAGAAGAGAGCGGGGGGGAGCGGGGGAGGCAGGGGGAGCAGGGGGAGAAATTTATTACTCATTGCCTATTCTTAATTCTTAATTCAGATCCTTCGCTCCGCTCAGGACGCTACGCGATTCTTAATTCTTAATTCTTAATTCCTATTCTTGAACCCAAACCGAAACGGAACCACCCAAGCAAGAAAATTCACCCCAACCGCATTCATTAGTTTCAACAGGTTCTTTAATTTGTCCAGTCATATCGTAAAATCTGACATTGGATTTACCAACTTCCATCGCTTTAGAACCTCCATGTCCATCACTCATAATGACAGCCATGGCTTTTGGATGTTGTTCATCTCCCAAGCGAGTCCAGCCGATAATATCAGGATGATTAAAATAGTCATATTGGGGGCCGTAAGCGTACTTTTGACGGGCATCTAATAGTTGATCAAGGATACAGCGATGAGAGGGTAAAACAATATGATAAGTATTCCCATCTCGCCCGCGATCTTCATATTCTGCTCCGTAATAATCGGCATAAAAAACGCAAGGATAGCCTTCTTGTCGCAGCAGAATAATTGCATAAGCTAGGGGTTTAAACCAAGGCTCAACGACCGATTCTAAAGCTTGTAATGGTTGAGAATCATGGTTTTCTACAAACGTAACGGCATGGGTGGGACGTTCCTTCATTAAGGTTCCATCGAGAATCGTTCTCATATCATAATAACCCCCCGCTTTACTTGCATAATGGAAGTTGTAATGAAGTGCCACATCAAACACCGACATCCGGCCACCAATTGTATCTAAATACCAATGTAAGGTGGCAATTTGAGGCGTCCAATATTCCCCAACAAAGAACAGTTCTCGACCTGCGTGTTGTTCCATTTCATCTAACCAACGGGGGAAAAACCAAGCGGAAATATGTTTAATCGCATCGATGCGAAACCCATCTACACCCGTTGTATCTAAATACCATTTTCCCCACCGAATAATTTCATCCTGAACTTCTACATTTTGAAAGTCTAAATCTGCTCCCATCAAGTAAGCAAAATTACCGAATTCTAAAGCAACATAATCATCGAATTGTTTACCTTCAAATAAGTAAACCGTTCCCGATTCTTTTCTAAATTCATCATAATCTACCGCATCAAAATGCCACCAATGCCATTCAAAATTAGAATATTTTTCCTGACGACCTGGAAAGTTAAATAAGCTATAAGCTTGAATGTCTCGTAAGCCTTCTTTCGGATTTTTTCGATCTGAGTAAGGAAAGGGAGTTGCTTTGACAATTTCTGTTCCATCTGCTCCAATTCTGTGATTTAGAACGGCATCAGCATAAACTTCAATCCCTGAAGCATGAAGGCTGTTAATCGCATTGAGATAGTCTTGGCGAGTGCCATACTTCGTTCTAATGGAGCCTTTTTGATCAAATTCTCCTAAATCATACAGGTCATAAACCCCGTATCCCACATCATTCCCTCCTCCATTTCCTTTGTAAGCCGGAGGTAACCACAACGCTGTAAATCCAGAACACGCTAACTCTGCTGCATTCAGTTTCAGCTTATCCCAAAGGGTTCCATCAGCAGGATTGTACCAATGGAAATACTGCATCATAACGCCATTCGTTTTTGCCATCTTGCTTTCTCGGTAAATGGGGACTTCTTGCTAGTAAACAAAGCCAAAACTCTGGCTTGATGATTAAACTCCTGTTGAACAGGTTTAAAAAGCTTTACGATACATCAAGCTCTGAATCCGTTGATCAATCATGGGTTCAGAATTATTTAAGATTTAGTTAACTGCTATTCCAACAGCATCAAAGAATATCGCATAAATCTTTCGCAAGAGGTATGGCTATCTGATACCTGATACCTCAGACCCAACAGTGGATGAGTCCCCTGGAGTGCAAAGATAGTCTCAAAATTTTTTACCCTAATTCGCTTGAATTATCTCGTCCAGATCAAATTGAGATGCTTTTCCTTAAATTAATATAGTTTTGATGGTATTCATCGTTTTGCCGAAATCTAAACCCCCCCAAACCGATCAATCGGCCAAAACCGGAATACAGCGCGACCAATAATATTTTGCTTAGGTAGAAAACCCCACACATGGGAATCATTACTATCGTTGCGGTTATCTCCCATCACAAAATAGGAATTTTCAGGGATTTTTTGGGGTTCTAATTTATAATCAGGCGGTTCCGCAGTATAGTTTTCATAGAGCGGTTGGTTGTCTATATACACCCATCCATCTTTGACTTGAATTGTTTGTCCGGGTTCACCAATGACCCGTTTAATAAAGGCTTGATCCGATGCGTAGCCTAACGTTTGCAATTGTTCAGGTGGATTAAAAACAATAATATCCCCCTGCGTAGGAGGACGGAAATAATAAGAGACTTTTTCAACCACTAAGCGATCGTTAATTTCCAAAGTTGGAAACATCGAATCAGAAGGAATGAAGCGAGGTTCTGCAATAAACGTTCTAATTAATAACGATAATCCTAACGCGATCGCTAAAATAACTAAATTTTCTCGTAAATTTTTCCCAAAATTTTCTTCTTTTGTCTCTGGTTTTAGCTTCTGACTTGTTTGTTGTTTTTCTGATGCCATTATCGTCTCCCATTCCCATCAGTAGTTAGCAACCAACCCTTAGCGTTCAACAGGATACAATCACATTTTTTGAACTATCAATAATTGTTAATTGCTGAATTCTAAACGTTGATTGCTAATTACAAATTGTTAATCATCAACTACTTACTACTCACGAACTTCTGATTTATGATGAAAACGAATTCCCAAAAAGACATCATAGAGAAAACTCCAGAAATCTTTCCCTTGGAAAATTCCCAAGGTTTGAGGGGAACCCTTAGCATCTAATAGGGGTTTCATGACTTCGTAAGCAGGTTTATAATTATACCAGGGAATAGAAGGCCATAGATGATGAATCAAGTGGTAATTTTGGCCTAAAATTAACAAATTTAAAATGGCACTTGGATACACCCTGGCATTTTTCCAGCGATTTCGTTCCTGAAAGGGACGATGGGGTAAATAATCAAAAAATAAACCCAATGCTAACCCAACAACTAAAGCCGGCGAAAACCAGAAGTTGAGGATATAGTCGAGACAGTCATAATGAATCGAAATCGCCACAATGGTAATCACAAACAGGCGGCTTAAAAACCACTCCAGTAACTCGTATTTTCTCCAGAGTCGGCGTTTAAAGAAAAAGATCTCATGGTAAAAAAACCGTGCCGCAATTAACCACAAGGGGCCACCTGTGGAAACAAAATGGTCAGGATCATTGTCAGGATCATTAACATGGGCGTGATGCTGGATATGCACCCGCGTAAACACGGGAAATGCAAACCCTAACATTAACGCACTGCCATGTCCCAAGGCTGCATTGATAATGCGGTTTTTGTGAGCAGAATTATGGGATGCGTCATGAATCACTGTCCCTGAGAGGTGCAGTGCTAACACATTAATTAGAAAACAACACCAATCTGGCCAATCCCAGCGCCAGTATCCCAATGTGGAAAGGATGACTAATGCTACTGCAAAGAAAAACATCAGTAGCGTTATGTTCAAACCACCCGCAGGGGTGAGGAAGTCTTTGGGAACTGTCAGTGGCTTTCCTGCCTCCGACATTATGATTTGCACTCCTTGAAGTTTCACACCAGAGTAATTTTATGAGAGAAATGACGAACTGTAAAGATTTGTAAAAAAAAATGAGTTTTATTGTAGTCGATCACAATACCACAATTTAGTCAACAGGAGAAAAGGTTTATGTCTCGTTCACTGTTACGTTCTAGCTTATTAACCCTGCTGAGTTTATCCCTAACCTTACCCCTGGTGGCCAGTACCGGGGAAGCCAACGCTCAATCCACCTCGACCAGACGTTCTTTGCCTTCCCGCATTCGAGAAGCACTTCCCAGAATTAACGAGATTCTCCAACCGCGTCAGAATCCCCAACCCACCCAACAACCATCTCCTACCGTCCAACAACCGCCTCAACCCATTCCTGTACCGCCTCCAAGCAACGAACCCCCCATTCCCCAAGTTGAAGTGGAAACCGATATGGCTGATGTAGCTCGGTTTAGATGCGAAGCCATTGGCGGTCAATATACGGTGATGTATTACCCCGTTAGCCAACCCAATCAAGGCTATGCTTGGGCCGTTCCGAGTAACATGGGGGATGGATGGACACCCGAACGCCGTTGTTTTGAGATTAGTCGCCGTTTAGAATCCTATCGTCCCGATGGGTTAGCGGAGTTACGCACCGCCGTTGAGAATGGTTATAACACCCTCTGCGCCACCACAGAAGATGTTCCTCAATGTCGGATTGTCTTAACCGTTCCTCCTGGGGAAAATCCGTTATTAGTGCGCGATCGCATTTTCCAAAACCTCGTGATTGCCGATAGCGGTCAAAGCACCCAAGGCGTTTACACTTGGGTCGATGAAAAAAATAGCCGAGATGCGATTAACGGTATTTTCCGACCCAATTCCAACCGTCGCCCCAATTCCCAAGGCATTCCCCTGCGCCAATTCCTCGACCCTTCCGACGGTGGAACCGGATCACGGCTGAATCCCCGTTATTTTCCAAAGTAAATTAATCAGTCACTCCTCACCAGTCACTCCTCACCAGTCACTCCTCACC
>JBMDYE010000078.1:0-8614 GCA_048595135.1 Planktothrix sp.
CCTAAAAAGCGAATATCATTCGCAATTTTCATCAACGAACAAGCTAAGGTTTTTAACGCCCCACTCGCCATTACAATCCCATCATGTGCCGCCATTGCTGCAAATTTATTCGGTGCAGAAATAAACGGTAATCCGGTTAATTGACTAATGTGATGAGCTACTTTTTCGGCAAATCCTTTAGCGGTATTGAGTCCCGTCCCCACCGCAGTTCCTCCAATCGCTAATTCATATAAATCGGGTAAAATCGAATCAATTCGTTTTAGATCTGCGTCTAATTGAGCGACATAACCGGAAAATTCTTGTCCTAAAGTTAAGGGAACTGCATCTTGTAAATGGGTTCTACCAATTTTAACAATATCCGCAAATTCTTCGGCTTTTACTTGTAATTTATCCCGCATTTTTTTAACATTGGGAATTAACCGTTGGGTAATCGCAATCGCGGCGGCAATGTGCATTGCTGCGGGAAATGTATCATTAGAAGATTGCGACATATTCACATGATCATTCGGATGAATCGGGTTTTTACTGCCTAAAATTCCCCCTGCCATTTCAATGGCTCGATTAGCAATCACTTCATTGACATTCATATTACATTGGGTTCCGCTTCCCGTCATCCAAACCCTGAGCGGAAAGTGATCATCCAGTTTTCCAGCGATGACTTCATCGGCGGCTTGTTGAATTAATTTGGCTTTATCTTCGGGGAGTTTTCCGAGTTCTTGATTTGTAATTGCAGCGGCTTTTTTTAAAATACCAAAAGCGGTGATCACTTCTTTTGGCATTAAATCATTTCCGATGGTAAAATAATAAATAGATCGTTGAGTTTGTGCGCCCCAATAGCGATCGCTTCTAACTTCAATTTCTCCCATACTATCCCGTTCTCTACGGGTCTGGTATTCAGCCGTCATGTTGAAAGTTCTCCCAATTTAAAATAATTAATACCTAATCTTACCAGGAGAACAGACAGTCATCAGTACTCAGTAATCAGTAATCAGTAATCAGTAATCAGTAATTTGTAATTTGTAATCAGTAACACAGTAAGCCGTTAAATTCTTAATTCTTCTGAGTCTCTAGGGGTGGGGCAACCCCGCCCCTACGAATTCTTAATTCTTAATTCAGATCCTTCGCTCCGCTCAGGACGCTACGCGATTCTTAATTCTTAATTCTTAATATCGTTTCATCGCTCGTTCCATTGTGCGTTTATCATCCCGTTGACGAATATCTTCCCGTTTATCATGAAGTTTCTTGCCTCGTCCAACGGCAATGTCAACTTTCACACGTCCTTTTTTCAAATACATTTTTAAAGGAACTAAGGTTAACCCTTTCTGTTCCACTTGTCCCAATAGTTTATTAATTTGTTCTCGATGCAATAATAATTTGCGGGTGCGACGGGGATCATGGTTAAAATAACCACCTGCTTTCTCAAACGGCGAAATATGGGCATTGAACAGCCAAGCTTCGCCCCCCCGAATTAAGGCATAAGCATCTTGCAGGTTCACCTTACCCGCCCGAATCGACTTAACTTCCGTTCCCTGAAGGGCAATACCCGCCTCGTAGGTCTCTAAAATTTCATAGAGATAGCGAGCTTTACGGTTGTCGCTAACGATTTTGTATCCTTCACTGTTTTTACTCATAGTTTCAATTTAGCATTAAGAGAAGGATATGTTTAAGGCAAAAAAATTAACATTTCATGAAGGGAACAATCTGGGAACTCGATTTTTATAGTCGCCCCCTGCGGGACGAAGAAGGCAAGAAAGTTTGGGAAGTTTTAATCTGTGAAACCCCTGTCAACATTAGCGATCGCGCTGAAACCTTGTTTCGCTACACACAGTTTTGTCCGAGTAATCAAGTCAACTCGCTGTGGTTACAAAGTGCGATTCAAGAGGCGATCACGAAAGCTTCCACCACACCTTCTCGGATTCGATTTTTCCGGCGACCGATGGCAAATATGATTTCAAAAGCCTGTAAAGAACTGGCTATACCGGCTTATGCCAGTCGTCGGACTTATGCCCTTTATCAATGGTTGCAGGAACGGATGGAGAAATTTTATCCAACTTTGGAGAATTATCAAGAAGGCGCCAGTCCCGCCGTTCAGTTTCTCAATCCGCAACCGCAACCGATGCCGGATGCGTTACGGGGCGATAAATGGGCGTTTGTGAGTTTAGAAGCGGGCGCTTTTGGAGAACTGTCAGAATGGGATATTAGTTTTGGAGAAGCGTTTGGACTAGCCATGGTGGATTTATCACCGGAAACCTTAGTTCCGGGGTTCATTATTTACTCCTCTAGGGCGACTCCTTTAGCGGCGTGGATGTCTGGGTTGGAGTTAGCGTATTTGCACTTTGATAACAGTTCTCGTCCTAATTTACTCTTAGAAACGGGAGAAAGTGAAAGTTGGATTGTTGCCAATTTTCCCGATGCCAAAACTCAAGCGGAAGCCCAACAATTTGAAGCGTCGAAACAACAGTCTAAAAACGTTCATTTTTTAGCCATTCAATCTGATCCTAATTCCGAATCTTTTGCTGGTTTTTGGTTATTACAAGAACTGACATTTTAGGAATTAGGCACTCTTGCAATAGGCACTCTTGCAAGAGAACTTTCTCCCCCCGCCTCCTCCGCTATCACCTAACCCCCCAACCCCCATCAGGTGCGCGTGTTGGGGGAGTAATTAATAATTATTCATGTTTAATATTAATAATTAGTCCCCCTCTCCTTGCAGGAGAGGGGGTTAGGGGGAGAGGTTTAACAAATTCACGCTTGAAAATGAAAAAGCCCTGGTACTGATGACTGGTTAGTGAATCACCCGCAAACCTGCTTTTTCAGGATCATATCCTTCCATTTCCACAGGAACAGGCTGAACTTGCCAAATTTCGTTGCAATATTCACGGATCGTGCGATCGCTGGAGAATTTGCCCATCCGCAGCGCGTTCAGGATTGACATTCTCGTCCATTTCGCTTGATCCTGGAAGGTCTTAGCGACTTGTCGTTGACAGTCAATATAAGCCTGATAATCCGCAAACAGCATATATTCATCGTGATACATCAAGGAGTCAATTAAGGGCTTAAATAACTCCTCATCTCCATGGGAGAAATATCCTGATGAAATCCGATCAATGACCGCTCTTAATTCAGGATTATGGTGATAATAATCCTGGGGATTATAACCCTTCGCTTTCATCGCATACACTTCATCGGCGGTTAAACCAAACAGGAAGAAATTCTCAAATCCTGCTTCTTCGCGGATCTCAATATTGGCTCCATCTAAGGTTCCAATGGTTAAGGCTCCATTCATGGCAAATTTCATGTTTCCGGTTCCAGAAGCTTCTTTTCCGGCGGTTGAAATTTGTTGTGATAAATCAGCAGCGGGATAAATTTTCTGACCCAAGGAGGCGTTAAAGTTCGCTAAGAAAACGACTTTTAAGCGTCCCCGCACATCAGGATCTTTATTCACCACTTCCCCAACAGCATTGATTAATTTAATAATCAATTTCGCCATGAAATATCCAGGGGCAGCTTTACCACCAAAGATAAAGGTACGCGGATAAATATCAATGTGGGGATTTTGTTTGATCCGGTTATACAGGGTGATAATGTGCAGAACGTCTAAGTGTTGACGTTTGTATTCGTGAATCCGTTTGACCTGAATATCAAAGATCGAATTCGGATCAACTTCAATGCCATTATGTTTCCAAATGTAATCCGCTAACTGACGTTTGTTGTACAGCTTAATATGGCGCCACTGTTCACAAAACTCAGGATCATCGACATAGGATTCTAACTGACGCAGTTGATCTAAATCCTTTAGCCAACCCCCACCGATTTTAGAGGTATACAACTCGGATAATTTTGGATTACTAAACAGAATCCAACGGCGAGGTGTTACCCCATTGGTTTTATTGAAAAACTTCTCCGGCCAAATTTTATAGAAATCGCGCAGAGTATCTCTTTTCAACAAGTCCGTATGGAGGGCTGCCACCCCGTTAATGGCATGGCTACCCACACAAGCTAAATTCGCCATCCGCACGAATTTTTCTTTTCCTTCTTCAATTAAGGATAAACGGGACACCAATCCATCATCATCGGGATACCAACGGCGAATATCTTCTAAGAAACGACGGTTAATTTCATAGATGATTTCTAAGTGACGGGGTAGCAAATAGCCAAATAAACTCACCGACCATTTTTCCAACGCTTCCGGTAACAACGTATGGTTGGTGTAGGCAAAGGTTTTTTGGGTAATGCGCCACGCCGACCCCCAATCAATGCCATGTTCATCCAGTAATAATCGCATTAATTCTGCGATCGCCACAGCCGGGTGCGTGTCGTTTAATTGAATTGCCGCACTTTCATTAAGATTGTACAGATTCGGGTGATGGCGCAGATGGCGTTTAATAATATCCTGCAACGAACAAGTCACGAAGAAATACTGCTGTTCTAAGCGCAGTTGTTTTCCTTGGGGGGTGTTGTCGTTGGGATACAGCACTTTAGAGATCGTTTCCGATCGCATTTTATCGGCAACGGCCCCATCGTAGTTCCCCGCATTAAACGCGTCAAAGTTGAAGTCATCACTGGCTTCTGCTTTCCATAGTCGCAGAGGGTTCACCGTATTCGTATCGTAACCCGGAACCGGAGTGTCATAGGGAACGCCAATGACCGTCGCGCCGGGAATCCAGCGAATCCGTTCACGACCTTTTTCGTCGTGATACATTTCCGTATGACCGCCAAATTTGACTTCAATGGCTTGTTCTGGACGGGGAATTTCCCAAGGGTTGCCAAAGCGTAACCACTTATCGGGGATTTCCGCTTGCCAACCGTCTTGGATGGTTTGGTGGAAAATCCCAAATTCATACCGGATGCCATAGCCAATCGCCGGGATTTCTAAGGTGGCTAAAGAATCCACGAAACAAGCGGCAAGGCGTCCTAAACCGCCGTTTCCTAAACCGGGATCGGGTTCTTGTTCCAGGAGTTCGTTTAAGTCTAAACCGGATTCTTCCACCGCCTGACGGACTTTTTCATACAGGTGTAAGTTGATCAGACTGTTGCCGAGATGCCGTCCCATCAAGAATTCAGCCGACAGATAGTAGACGAATTTAACCTTGTTCTCGTCGTAGGTTTTGATGGTTTTTAACCAGCGGCTTAAGAGGCGATCGCGTAAAGTATACGCCAGCGCCATGTAAAAATCTTCCTTTGTGGCGAGGGATTCGTATTTGCCCAGAGCGTAAAATAAACTATCGGCAAAAGCCCGTTTTAAGGTTTCCACATTGGTTCCAGTGCGATCGTCCTCAATCTGAATGGGACAATCATTAACAGGAATGAAGGATTGAGTCATCAATTCTCCTTTTGAGCAAAATTAGCGTTCACAGGATCACTTCCAGAACAGGATACACACTGATCAAGATTCGTGATGTTGTGTTTATAACGGTTGTACCTCAATGGTTCTGTATCCTGCACCTAAATCTATCGATTTCGTTAAATTCAAGTTTAAGTCGGTCAACAAGCAGATGTCTCTACTGTTGTCAAGTGAGTTGACCTGCTCTACATTACTCCTACAATTATAACAATTTGCTTATTTTAGCAACATTTACTGACGACTTCCTCGGCACGATGGTCTGGTTCGATGGATTTGAATCCTTCAGTTTCCTGCCTTAATTGGAGACAATTTCTTATTTTTATAACGTTTTTTTTAGAATTGAGTTAGAGTCCCTCCTGTGATCGCTTTTAGAACCTGATCTTCACTTGGCATTTTAGAACACTCAACATCAAATCAACTTTTGTCGCGCTCCTATTTATGATAATCTGAGATCATGAGTGATTTTTGCTTTTGCTCCAGAGGAAAATTCCAGTTATGGTTAATTGTTCTAGTTCTCTTTTTTTAGAAAAGTTTTTTCAAAATTGCT
Source organism: Planktothrix sp. (assembly GCA_048595135.1). Taxonomy (GTDB): domain Bacteria; phylum Cyanobacteriota; class Cyanobacteriia; order Cyanobacteriales; family Microcoleaceae; genus JBMDYE01. Next base: position 5,892 of record JBMDYE010000078.1, read on the forward strand.
TTGATTTAAAACAACATTTACAAGGGTTTTTGAATTTAGATTCCAACACATTAGCAGCGAAATTAGAATCGAGTCAACAGCAGTTAGCTGAACTCGGACACCGAGATTTTGACTGGGAAAATGCCACTAAATTTTATCAAGATACAGTCAAAGAGATGTATTTGTTTGAGTTGAGTGCATGGCATTTAGCCAGTTCTGATTATATTGGCGATACCCTCAGATTAATTGCGGATCAAGCTAAAGGTCGGGTTTTAGATTTTGGAGGTGGGATTGGAACCCATGCCATTGGTGCCGCCCTTTCTCCTGACGTTGAGCAAGTCATTTATTGTGATATTAATCCGATCAGTATTAGTTTTGTTCAGTACCGAGCGCAACAACTAAACTTATCGGATAAAATCTGTTTTTGTACCGAAATTTTTCCAGAAGATCGTTTTGATACCATTATCTCATTTGATGTGATCGAACATTTATCCGATCCTCAAGGGCAATTATTAAAGTTTTATAACTCGTTGACGGATCAAGGTCGCTTGATTATGAACTGGTACTTTTTTAAAGGGTTTAATCAGGAATTTCCGTTTCATCTTGATGATCCTGAAATTGTCAATACATTTTTTGAGACCCTGCAATCTAAGTTTCTAGAAGTGTTTCACCCCTATTTGATGACAACTCGGTGTTATCGCAAGTGGATTAAAAATTAGAAACGAGCGATTTCAAAACAACTCAAACAAACTCTTGTTCAGTTAGTAATCCCATGTGTTCCTAATGTTGTACGGTCGTTAGTTTTTAAATTCCAAAGTTTGATTTGATTGTCATCAACCCCCTCAATCATTGCAGTAGCAATTAACTCACCGTTAAGATTAGCTACAATAGGAGTAGGGAAGCCTCCCAAATAAGTTTTTGCTCCAAAAAATATATTTTACTATTAATCCTATATTAAAATTATTTTTAAACTCATTAGTAGGAAATTAGAAACCGGGTTTCTCAACAAACTTTGGATAGAGGTAGTTAGCTTGAATTAGAAACCCGGTTTCTGGGTTACACCTCTAAAAGAAACCCGGTTTCTCAACAAACTTTGGATAGAGGTAGTTAGCTTGAATCAGAAACCCGGTTTCTGGGTTACAATCTCACTAAAACTTCATTGCGATTCGGATCACCTAAACTGGGATTATAACTATTAATATTCGGTTGAATTAACTCGGGTATCGGGTTAGAAGATCCCCATTGACTCACCAGTTGTTGTAATAAATAATCCTGTTCTGCTCTTAACCCATCTAAATCAGCCCCTCGATTAATAATCGCAAACCAAACTAACCCGCGATCGCGTGTTGGTAACGCGCCTGCTAACGCACTCACATCAAATAACGTTCCCGTTTTCACAGGAGTAGAAACCGGAATTTTCCGATCTTCTAATGTTCCTTGAAGATCTCGTCCTGAAACCGGAAGTAAATCAGCAATCGTTAAATTTGTATCTTGTAAATTTTGAGCTAAAGCAATAAATAAACTTGTTGCCGCACGGGGAGAAATTTGATTTTCATGACCCAATCCTGAGCCATTAATTAACGAAATTTCCTCAATTGGAACCCCCGCAGCCTTTGATGCCAATTCCCGAACTGCATTCACTCCCCCAACATTGGCAGCTAAAATTTCCGACATCGGATTATTACTATAAATATTCATTTGTTTAATAATTTCCACCAATGGCAAGGATTTATGGCGAATAATCGGCGTTAAATTACTACCCCCCATCTGAGGAAACGGTGTTCCACTAATCGTCACTTGCGGTTTTGGTGTCCCTGGAGTCATGCGAGAATGTTGATAAGAAATCTCCTCATTCCATTGACTAGAATTTAACGCTTGTTGAAGAAACTGACCCGCTTTTAACGGATCAACTTCATAATTCATATAAAAATTTCCAACAATCATTAAATTACCAGCAACCCCCCGAATTCCTAATTGATTAAGGGTATTTCCGAGTGCGATCGCTTCTTCCCAAACAAAAAACGGATCACCATTTCCCGTGACTACTAAATCCCCTTGTACCACACCCCCGACCACCGGGCCAGTTACACTAATAACCGTTTCAAATTGATGATCCGGTCGCCAAACCTGTAATGAAGCTAACGTGGTGGCGACTTTGGTAATGGAAGCCGCAGGAAGGGGAGTCGTTCCCGAATTTTTAGCCAGGGGAACCCATCCTGATTGAATCCAGACGCCTTGTAATTCCGGCGATAACCCTTTGGCTGCTAATCGGTTCATATATTGTTGCACAATCGCTTCCGCCGTTGGATCAGGTTGATCAGGAAACACTAAACGAGACAATTCCGTTTGTAAACCCTCGGCGGTAGCGGTATTTAATCCCGCCTTATCCAAACCCGCCATTTCTAACCACAAACTAACAAATCCTGAGCTAATTACATCGATCATGCTATAACGGCTCAAAGCGTGAGAACTTCTTTGGTAAAATTTTGAAGGTTTCTCTAACGTTGGTCAATGGGTTCAACTCGCGCAAGAATTGCAATTGACGCTATGGGTGGGGATTATGCTCCCACCGAAGTCGTCGCAGGAGCTCTCTTGGCACAGGAAAAATTTGATGTGGATGTTTTGTTGGTCGGCGATCCCGATCAAATCGAAGCCGCACTCAAAAACCACCAAAGCAGCTTACCTCGACCTCAAATTATCCCTGCTGAGGGAACGATCGAAATGCACGAAGAACCTTTGGGAGC
>JBMDYE010000079.1:0-8766 GCA_048595135.1 Planktothrix sp.
CTAGCTTATATAAAAATTGGTAGGGATAACCGTATTGAGGAGAGGGGAAGAATGCCTGCAACTGACTATAGAGACTATTATGCAATTTTAGGGTTAAACAAAACGGCAAACGCCGACGATATTAAAAAAGCCTACCGCAAACTAGCGCGGAAATACCACCCCGATATGAACCCAGGGGATAAACAAGCGGAGGCGCGTTTCAAAGAAGTTAATGAAGCTTACGAAGTTTTATCCGATACGGATAAACGTCGCAAATACGATCAATTTGGTCAATATTGGAATCAAGCGCCCAGTGGAGGTTGGCCAGGAGGTGCAGGGGCGACGGGAGACTTTAGTAACTTTGATTTTAGTCAATTTAATAGTTTTGATGAGTTCATTAATACCTTGTTAGGTCGCGCAGGTGCAGCAGGGGCTAGACCTGGGGGGAATAGCAGTCGCAGTTATTCCTATCGCAGCAGTACCGGAGCGCCATCAGGGTTTGGATATAATGATTTTGGCTCACCAGGATTTAATAATCGCAGCACCGGAACCGTTGCGGATACGGAAGCGACGTTGACCCTGACCCTGAGTGAAGCGTTTCACGGGACACAACGACGGTATGGAACCGGAGAAGTGAATATTCCGGCGGGTGTGAAAACCGGAACTAAAATTCGGGTCAAAGGTCAAGGTCAAGTTGACCCCTATACCCAACAACGGGGAGATTTATATTTAAAAGTAGAAATTCAGCCCCATCCCTTCTTTCAATTTGACGGGGATAATTTAACTTGTGAATTACCCTTAACACCGGATGAAGTCGCATTAGGAACCTCCGTTGAAGTTCCCACACCGGATGGAATGGTGACACTCAATATTCCGGCGGGAATTCGTTCAGGCCAATCGTTAAGATTACGCGGCAAAGGATGGCCGAAACCGAAAAATGCAGGTCGCACGGATCAATTAGTAAAAATTGTTGTGGTTCCACCCAAGGAATTAAGCACTCAAGAGCGAGAATATTATGAAAAAATCCGTGATAGCCGCACGTTTAATCCTCGCAGTAGTTTAAAAGATATGAAGTTATAGGGGAATTAAGAATTGAGTAGGGCTGTTTCATTTTTGCACTAAATTTGTATGACCTCTCCCCCTAACCCCCTCTCCTCCAAGGAGAGGGGGGAATAATTTCTACGTTGTACCTGTCTTTTCAATATAGGAATTAAGCTGATCTAACAGACTAGAGGGAATTCTAACAGCGATTTGTGGTTTTTCCATAACCTCACCAAACTTTTCTTTAGACTAGCAACTGTTAGACAATCGCTTGCTACAGTGTATCAATTTTCCACAATCTCAGCAATAAACCTGTTCTAGAGGATTTAACTACATTTAAACCGATCAAGATTTTAGATCCTGATCGGTTTGTTGTGTTTATTGGAAATCGCATAAATGATTGAAATAAGAGTTGTTTGGGATGCACTAACAAATTGACTCAATTTTCAATGCTTTTATCCGTAATTTTACTGATTTATCCATTGACAATAGAGTTGACCTGACTTTTCATCCTTAACCCACTGAGCAACTAATTGTCCTCGTTTTGCTAAACTTTTCTTTTGTGGCAGGATCGCTTTTGGAGCTTCAATGGTTGCTGTTTCGTGATGAGATTTAGGAAGAATATATTTCCAGTGCAGGTTGATAAACATTCCCGTTTCCTCCGTCCAATTTTTTATTCTTTTTAATTTAACTATAATCCTGTTTATAACGTTTTATTAAAATTGCAACCTTCCTTAACAATCAGTCAGCAGGAGGCAGGAGGCAGGAGGCAGGAGGTAAGAGGAAGAAGGAAGAAGGCAGGAGGTAAGAGGTAAGAGGTAAGAGGAAGAAGGCAGGAAAAATAGTCTCCTTGTCCCACTGTTCCCTGTTCCCTTTTAATTCTTAATTCTTAATTCTTAATTCTTAATTCTTAATTCTTAATTCTTAATTCTAATTCACTGTTTGTTGCCAAGCGTTAACAACAGTTCTTAAGGTCGGCGGTAAGAATTGCAGGTTAAAATCGGCATAGCGAGTAACACTACCTTGACCGATTAATGTCACCGTAATGATATCGGCTGACCCGGTGGGGGCAGGAAAATCAAGACGGTTATATTGACTAAATTTTTGAGTTGCCAAAATTTGTTTAAAGGCTTGCACTTGTTGAGGAGAAACCCAATCCCGCTGAACAACGGGGGTTTGAGTTCCTTTCCCTTCTTGCCAAGTGATCCAACCATCTGACCAGAGTGTTACTTTAGACACTCTCCCGGCAATCCCACCGGAAGAAATCGCTTGAAACACGGCATCTCTGGGTAAGACGGGGGAGGGTTCCTGACGGGAAAAAGGCACAGGCTGAATTGTGCCAGGGGTAGCATTCACTTGACTAACCTCTCGGTGAAATCGAACTTGGGAACCATTGTGATCTGTGTTGTAAACCCACCGTTGACCTCGACCTTCTGCCGTGACTTGCCATCCAAAAATCGCAATTTGAAGACAGGCGCGGTTAGGTTCCTGAATGCCCAGGCAACCATCCCAAATCCGAGGGTGTGCTTGGGTAACCCGCAGTTGATTCGGGGGAATCCTTGATTGGGCTTGTATTGCCTTGAATACAGCCTGTTGAACGGTGTTCGGTAGCACACTTAAGCCATTTTCCAGATAAACGGCTTCACCTCGATGATCGGTGCGATACAGCAGCCCTTTTCCACCACTATTGACGGTGACTAACCAACCTTCAACCCGGGCTTGGGTACAGAACAAATCAGGAAACTGTAAACCTAAACAGCCATTGGGCCAGATGCGACGTTCTGCATTGAGAATCGAGACACTGGATACAGGTACGCCTGTCACTTCCATCGCTTTTTCTCTGACCCGATTAGCAATAGCCGTCGGAAGACGATTTGAAGGGTTGGGAAGATTAACACGCTGTTCTGCCACCAGTAAGCCAGAATTCACTGTTAACGCATTAGCAGGAAAGGATGGGGCTGATAACACAGATAATAGACTTAGCCCAGTAATTAATTTAAAATTGATTCCCATAGCCGTCCTCATCCAATGCTTCAGAATAAGATGTATCTAACACTTACAGTTTCAGCCTCAATAGTTTCAGGATAGTTTGAAAAAAGGATGGGAAATATGACAGAATTGGTTTTAAAAGGTGATTTAATATACAAAAGTTGAGTTTCTTTGAATTGTTCTTATAGAAAGTTTATCGGGTTCAATACTTGTATAGATTGACAAAAAAGCTAAGTTGTGGGTAATCAGTTGAATCGGCCTAATTTGTAGGAAATGTCGGTTCTAAACTTGTTAACTTTCTAAGTTTTCATGCCTAGATTAATCCTGCCATAATAAATATCTAGTAGCAGAGAGATGTTTCCTACGCGACTCATTCCTATTAGTGAATAGAAGTGATTGAGAATGCAAGGGAACCTGATTTAGACTCAATCCGGTAACATCCCTGTTGGAAGATGTGGTAGCGGGTTTAATGTAGGGGTAAAAGTTGTTCAGTCACTAGCGATTCTATCCGAACAACTCACCCCTACACTTTTTATTGGCAGTGATTTTCGAGTTGATGAAATTTAAAATCCGAGAACATTGATCCTAATAACAGGATTCAATTTAAAATATTTTTCAGACGAAATAATCAAGCTGATGATTCATCCTGTAGATGCGATGCTCAAACTCTGAGGGAGAAAGCTAATTGATCGGGTAGATGTGCATGAAGTTGGTGAGGGATCGCTGAAATAAGGGGTGACTCCGACTAGAAAAGGTAAATAGCCCCTAAAATTCCCTAAAACCCCACTGTAGCTGATTTAATTAAACCCTGTCTTTCTGGAGGGGGACTAAGGCTTTTATTTCTCGTTCTTAAAATCGGACATGAAGGCAAAGCATATAGCACAATAAGATCAGGATAGATAATCAAGTTGCCCGTTTACCGTTGCTACTTATCTGCAATTAACATTCCCCTATGAAGTTGAAGTTGCTCCGTCAGTTGTTATCCCCGACTCGGCAGATGGTTCCCCATCTGGTGCTGTTAAGCACACTGGTGCTGACGGCGATCGCAACTTACTATGTTGAATCGAGCGCCCAAACCCAAGATCGACTGAGATTTGAAAATTCAATTCAACGGACGGAAAATCTGATTCGTGACCATGTTAAAACCTATATTGCCTTACTGCGGGCAGGAAGTGGATTATTTGCGACTCAGGAATCCATTAATCGAGAGCAATTTCGCGCTTTTGCAGACCGATTACAACTGCGGGAAGAATATCCAGGGATACAAGGAATTGGGTTTACCATTCAGGTTCGTCAAGATCAAAAAGATGAATTAGTCGCTCGGATGCAAGCCGAAGGCTGGCCTAATTTTACGATTCGCCCTGAATATCCGCGCTCTATCTATAACAGTATTATTTATCTTGAACCCCTTGATCGGCGCAATCAAGCTGCCATTGGTTACGATATGTTTAGTGAACCCACTCGTCGGGCGGCGATGGAAAAAGCACGGGATGGGGGGAAACCGTTTGCTTCGGGTCGAGTCACGTTAGTTCAAGAAATTGATGTTAGAAAACAAGCGGGGTTTTTAATTTACTATCCCGTTTATGAGGGAAATGTGATTCCACCAACGGTGGTGGAACGACGGGAAAAGTTGAAGGGATTTGTTTATAGTCCATTCCGAGTTGATGATTTGATGCAGAGTATTTTTGGAAGAAATGAAGATGTTTTAGTTGATTTTGAGGTTTATGATGGGTTAGCCGTTGTGCAGCGAAATTTACTCCATCGTTCTAACTTTCATCCCCTTCCTCCCAACTTTAAACCGCTATTTCAACAAAGAAAAACGATTACAATCGCCGGACAAACTTGGACGATTGTGTATAAGTCTCGTCCTGAATTAGATTTTAATTCAGAAAGCCGTTTAGTTCCTTATATTGCGATTTCTGGAACCTTGGTTAGTTTTATATTATTTGGATTAATGCGATCGCAAGCCCAAGCTCAACGAGTCGCCGAACAAGCCGCCAACGAATTGCGAGAATCGGAACAAGCGTTACGAGAAAGTGAAGCGAGATTTCAAGCTTTTATGGATTATAGTCCGGCGTTGGGTTGGATTTGCGATCGCGACAGTCGGATGATTTATTGCAATAAAAGTTATCTTCAAACGTTGAATATTCCCGAAGATTTTAGGGGAAAAACGATTTTTGATTTATTTGAGCAGGAAGTCGCCGAACAACTGATTGAAAGTATTCAAGTGGTGGTGGATGAAAATCGAGTCATAGAAACCATTGAATCGGCTCCCCGTCGAGATGGGAAGATTGGCGAATTTCTAGTGTATAAATTTCCCATTGAAGATGCTCAGGGACAACGATTGGTGGGAGGGGTTGCTTTAGATCGAACAGAAAGTCGTCGGGCTGAAGCCTTAATGCGTCGTTCCGAGATGCAATATCGAACGATGATTGAACAATCTCCCCTTAGTATTTTAATTTTATCGTTAAATGGCAATATTATTCGAGTGAATCGTGCCTGGGAAAGCCTTTGGGGAATCACTTGGGAAGATATTAAAAACTATAATATTTTCAGCAATCCTCAACTGAGGAGTCAAGGAATTATGCCCTATATTCAACGGGGTTTTGCGGGGGAAGTGGTGATGATTCCGCCCCTGTTATATAATCCCAATGAAACCTTCCCCGGGCTGTCTGCTTATTCCCATTCTGAACGGTGGGTACAATCTTATATTTATCCCGTTAGAGATGAAGTGGGGAAAATGCGAGAAGTTGTTGTCATTCATGAAGACATGACAGAACGCAAACAAGCGGAGGAAGAATTACAAGAAAGTGAAGCCCGGTTTAGAACCTTAATTGAAACCACCTTTGATGGAATTGTGATTCATGAACAAGGCATGATTGTTGAAGCGAATAACGGGGCTGCTTTGATGTTTAGCTATACAATCAAGGAGATGATCGGATCTCCTCTTTTAAATTTTGTAGCCCCAGAAAGTCATGAATTAGTTTTACAAAATCTAAAAGTTCAGGTCGATAGTCCCTATGAAGCTATTGGAATCAGAAAAGATGGAACATTATTAAATATTGAAATGGTCGGTCGTCCCCATGTTTATAAAGGTCGTCAGGTCAGGGTGACAGCACTGCGCGATATTACCAGCCGCAAACAACTCGAAGCACAACTCCGTTCTCGTGCGGAACAGTTAGCAGAAGCCAACCGCCTCAAAGATGAATTTTTAGCCACCTTATCCCATGAACTGCGGACTCCCCTAAATGCCATGTTGGGATGGACGCAAATGTTAATGTCTCACAATTTGAATGAAGCGACCTTTCGCCGTGCGACTGAAACCATCCATCGCAACACGCGAACGTTAACTCAGATGATCGAAGATTTATTGGATGTATCTCGCGTGATTACGGGTAAACTCCATTTGCAGTTTCATCCCGTCCCGTTAATTCCGATTATCGACGCGGCGGTGGATACCGTGCGTCCGGCGGCTCAGGTTAAACGAATTCAGATTAATTTAAGTTTAGATCCCACCATTCATCAGGTGTTAGGGGACGCCAGCCGCTTACAACAGATCCTGTGGAATTTACTCACCAATGCGGTGAAATTCACGCCGGAAGGGGGGAAAGTAGATGTCCGTCTGCAAAAAGTCGAGGAGAGAAACCCCAATCCAGAATCAGAGTTCGTGGCGGTTGAAAACCAACCCCTAACCCCAGGGGTCGGGTCACTTTCCCTTGAATATGCAGAAATTCAAGTTAGTGATACGGGACAAGGGATTCATCCTGACTTTTTACCCTTTGTGTTTGAACGGTTTCGTCAAGCGGATGGTTCCATTACCCGTGAACATGGGGGGTTAGGGTTGGGGTTAGCCATTGTGCGCCATTTGGTGGAATTGCACGGGGGACGGGTTATCGCTCAAAGTCCGGGTTTGGGGAAGGGGTCAACTTTTATCCTACAGTTACCCCTGATTAGTCTTCATCATCCGGTTCAGCCAGGGAAACTTCAACAACAGCACGAAAAAGTTACAAAACCAACTGTTCCTTCTAATTTGCCCCCCTTAAAGGGTTTACGGCTGTTGGTGGTGGATGATGAAGAAGATGCACGGGATTTAATCGTTGAGATGTTAGAAAATTCGGGCGCAGAAGCACTGGCGGTTAGAAATGCAGATGAAGCGATTCGCGTGTTAAAAACCCAAACAAAAAGTTTTCGGTTTGATGTTTTAATTAGTGATATTGGAATGCCGGAAACCGATGGTTATGCTTTGTTACGTCAAGTGCGATCATTAAGCACTGAGCAGGGAGGAAATATCGTTGCTTTAGCGTTAACAGCTTATGCTAAACCAGAAGATCGGGAAAAAGCATTTTTAGCAGGGTTTCAAGGATATCTGACAAAACCCGTTGAAGAAACGGAATTAATTACAACTTTGATTAAGTTAACCCTGATTAAGAGAAATTAACAACCGTAGGGGCGGGACAACCCCGCCCGTAATGGCTCAGAATACAGAAGTAGAGATACACCGGGCGACATCTATACACAGAAAAGGACATCAGTTTCACAAAATTTTTCAAACCACCTATCAAGAGAAGGATGCCATCTTTTGTCTTTTATGTTATTCCTAAATAAGAAGAAATTCAGCAAATTTGCTTATGTTATTTCAACGTTCCAGTGGAATTTTACTGCATCCCACCTCATTTCCCAGTCAACATGGCATTGGCGATTTAGGAAAAGCCGCTTATGAATTTATTGATTTTTTAGCCAGAAGTGGTCAGAAATTATGGCAAATTTTACCTTTAGGCCCCACTACCGATGAACATTCTCCTTATATTATGAATTACAGCACCTTTGCTGGAAACCCGTTAATGATTAATTTAGAAGGATTAGTGGAAGAAGGGTTACTAGAAGCAGGTGAGTTACAGCCTTTAGAAATTGATAATCTCCATCGAGTTAATTTTGATCACGTCATTCCCCATAAAACGGCTTATCTCAAAAAAGCTTATCATCAATTTAAGAAGAATTTAGCTGATCATCCGAATTCAAAATTTGAAGAATTCTGCAAAAAACACCAAGTTTGGCTAGATGATTATGCCTTATTCATGGTATTATTAGAAGAAAATCATGCGAAAGCTTGGAACTATTGGGAACCTGCCCTCGCCCATCGTGATCCGGATGCTTTAAAAGCCAAACGGGACGAACTAAAAGAACAAATTTTATATCAAAAATTCCTACAATTTATCTTTTTTGAGCAATGGGAAAAACTCCGGCAATATGCTAATAATAAAGGCATTAAAATTATCGGAGATATTTCGATTTATGTTTGCCATAATAGCGTGGATGTTTGGGCGAATCCTAAAATTTTCCAGTTGAACCCAGAAACCTTAGAACCTACTTATGTTGCAGGTGTTCCCCCCGACTTTTTTAGCGAAACGGGTCAACTGTGGGGGAATCCGATTTATAATTGGGATGAATTGAAAAACACGAATTTTGAATGGTGGATTGAACGGTTTAAAACCACTTTGGAATATGCGGATTATGTCCGTATTGATCATTTTCGTGCTTTTGAAGCCTATTGGCAAATTCCGGGTGGAGAACCCAACGCAATGCGAGGAGAATGGATAAAAGCACCGGGGTTTGAATTCTTTGAAAAACTCAAGCAAACTCTGGGAAATTTACCCGTTTTAGCCGAAGATTTAGGCGTGATTACACCCGAAGTTGAACAACTGCGAGATCAGTTCCAATTCCCCGGAATGAAGATTTTACAATTTGCGTTTGGGGGTG
>JBMDYE010000080.1:0-6785 GCA_048595135.1 Planktothrix sp.
CGACTTTAAATTCGCAAACGAGTTAAACTCTCAAGCTAGACAATAAGCGTGCAGAGAGGGCATGGTCATCCATTGCTCGATTCTACGATAACTGCAAGCGAAAAGTACCTGGCAAAAAAGGCTTCCCTAAATTCAAAAAAAATTGCCGTTCGGTTGAATATAAAACAACCGGATGGCAATTAGATTTAGAAACCCGTAAAGCCATTACCTTTACTGACAAGAAAGGAATTGGACGGTTACGGTTAGTAGGAAGTTACGATCTCCATTTCTATCAACCCGAACAAATCAAAAGAGTTCGATTAGTTAGACGTGCAGATGGTTACTATTGCCAATTCATTCTTGCAGTTGACGTTCAAATTCAATCTGAACCAACCAATAAAACGATTGGTTTAGATCTGGGGTTATCTGCTTTTTACACTGACGACCAGGGTAATAAAGTTGATAACCCTAAATTTTTGAGAAAGGGTGAGAAGAAACTAAAGCGGTTACAAAGACAACTTTCTCGAAAACAGAAAGGATCTAACAACCGCAAAAAGTCTAGACAGAGATTAGCTAAGGGACATCTAAAAATAAGTCGGCAACGAAAAGAGTTCAGCAAGCGTGTTGCGTACTCCGTCATCCAATCTAACGATTTGGTAGCCTACGAAGATTTAAGGATTAAAAACTTAGTTAAAAATCATTGTCTAGCTAAATCAATTAACGATGCAGCATGGTATCAATTTAGAGTATGGTTAGAGTATTTTGGGAGAAAGTATGGGAAAGTTACCATTGCTGTTCCACCTCAATATACGAGCCAAAACTGCTCAAATTGTGGGAAAACTGTAAAAAAATCCCTGTCAACTCGCACCCATATTTGTAGTTGTGGATGTCAGTTAGACAGGGATAAAAATGCTGCAAGAAACATTTTAAGAATTGCGTTAAGTACGGCAGGACATACCGGAACTTTCGGTCTAGAACCGATAAATGCTTTGGGAGAATTGACCTCTACTTTAACTGGAGTAATCCTGTCTGAGCAAGTCGATTCGTTGAACAAAGAATCGAACGTTACATCGCTTGGCGATTGACGGTGAGAGTGTCAACCCATCTTCTCACAAGTTATGGAAAGGACACCCTAACCAGCCTTCAAAATTTCGTTGTTGTTCTGGGGTGGGTTCGCTGACCGTGACAATTTTATAAATGTTGGGAGGGGGAGAGGTTAAGGTTACTTGACAAGTTTGTAATTGATCTTGATGAAAAATTGTTAAATTAACACAATCGCCTGGTTGGTAATCTTTGAGGCGGTCATTTAACTGGTCAGCCGTCACCCGATAGCCATTTAACGCTAACAGTTCATCGTCTGGGTTTAACCCGGCAATTTCCGCTGGACTTCCCGCTTCTACAAATTTAATAACTTCTTTCCCTTTATCCGATGAAACTTTCCAGCCTAAATAAGGGGTTTCATCGGTTGTTTCTGCTTTCAATTGTAACCCAAACGGTTCTAAATACTCCTGAATGGGTAACTCTTCGGTTCCGTGTAGATAACGTTGGAAGAAATCAGTTAAATCTACACCAGCAATGGATTCAATAATACTTTCTAACTGTTCAGGGGTAAAGCCAATTTCTGTTTTTCCAAATTGTTCCCACAGTTGACGCAGCACATCATCAAGCGATCGCTGATTTCCGGTTTTTTCTCGAATGATTAAATCGATTAAAAACGAAACAATTTCGCCTTTTAAATAATAAGAAATTTGATTATTATCACTATTATTATCGCGACGATACAGTTTAATCCAAGCATCCCAACTGGATTCACTCAACGGTTGTACTAACCGCCCTGGGGTGGTTTGTAAGCGGGTGATTTCTTTCGATAAAGCATGAAAAAACGCTTTTGTATCAAAAATTCCAGCCCGGAAGGGAATCACCATATCATAATAGCTGGTGGTTCCTTCCGAAAACCATAAAGAAGGGGTATAATTTTCTTGCCCATAATCAAACACTTCTAACGCTTTGGGACGAATGCGTTTTACGTTCCAAAGGTGGAAGAATTCATGGGCAACTAATTGGATAAAGCGGTTATATTTTTCTGTACTCCTAAACCCAAACCGAGGATAATTCAGTGTACAGGACTCTTTATGTTCTAAGCCACCAAAGCCTTGATTTGATAAATGCAATAAAAATAAATAGCGTTCATAAGGTAATCCCCCAAACAATTCTGCCTCGGTTTCAATAATTTTTTGAAAATCTTGAATTAATCGTTCGGGTTTATAGTTTCCTTCTCCCCAGATGGCTAATTGATGGGGTTTTCCTTCCACTTGAAATTCATAGATTTGATGAGTTCCAATTTCAAAGGGACTATCGACTAATGTATCGAAATCGGCTGCGTAGAAGGTATTAATTTGATGAGGAACTAAGGGTAAACTGGTACTAACAAACCAATCTTTAGGGGGGTGAATGGTCACTTGAATCGGATCTTTTTCCGTTCCCGGGACGTAGAAAAATAATGCCGCCCCATTAAAATAACCGTGACTGTTATTAAGATGATTGGTTCTGACCGTTAATTCATTCGCAAAAATTTGATATTGAACAATAATTTCTGAGGCGTTTTGAGGGTGAATTTGCCAATGATTTTTACTTTGTTTTTGCCACTTCAAGGGTTTTCCGTCCTGATCAAACGCTTGAAAATCTTGTAAATGGCGGGAATATTCTCGAACTAAATAGGAACCGGGTGTCCAAACGGGCATTTTTAAATCGATTTGAGGCGATGACAGCAAGTTTCCCTGAACTTTTAAGGTGATTTCAAATAGATGGGACTCCGGTTTTGGCATGGCGACCGAATATTGGAGGGCGGGAGTCACGGAAGTAGACGTTTGAGGGCGAGCTTGAGTCGTTCCAGTCATAATTAATTAAAGGTTTAAATACAGGTTAATTATATCGATTCGTTATTCTTAATTAAAAGTATCCCCTCTGTTTAGGAAATCTATCCCAGGACAGAAGGGAAAACGGAAAAAATCAAGACTAATTTTAAAACGAGGGTTAATATAATTTTCATGATGCTGATGCAAATAATTTAAAGGTTTGACATCAGGGTTGTTATGGATATTATTGACTGGCGAGATGGTTGATATGTTTGAGATTAAGGATATGGATCACTTCTCGTTCTTCATCAATATTGAGCCAATTCTTACTCAACAGTTTATCCATAATTTTTGTGGTTTCTTCCAAAGCAATATCCGTAACATCGGCTAAATCTTGGAAGGGAATATTAAAAATTTCCACTCCTTTTTCCGTGGGCTGGCCGTAATTTTCTGCTAATTCCACTAAGGTATTCGCTAATTTAATAGCCGGAGGTCGGTGACGAATTTGATAGCGTTGGTTGGTTTGACGCAGACGTCGCACCATCAGTTGCAGCATTCGGTGATGCAGTTGGGGGTCTTTGAACAACGTTTGAATAAAACGTTGGGCAGATACACTAATTAATCGCACCGATGATAAAGCTATCACATCATTCGCCCTGGGAGACTCATCTAAAATTGCCATTTCCCCAAAGAAATCGCCGCGTCCCAAAATGGCTAAGGTGACAACTTCCTCCCCTGATAGACGCCGAACTTTGACCCATCCTGAAACGATAAAATAAACTGCGTTCCCCCAAGCATCTTCCATCACAACCGCCCGGTCGGATGGGTATTCATGTTTGACGGCAACGGATAGCAGCCATTCTAACGTTTCTGGGTTAGCGCCCTTAAATAATGGAAAAAGCTCGCTAAAAGCTTCAGTCTGCATGAGAATTTGCTACGTTTTTGAGGTGGTGGATTACCGAACCACTATACCTAAGATATCTTATTGTATGATACTGTTGCAAATCAGATGGCGTAATTGCTTGATCAACAAAAAAAAACGGGTTAACCCGTCTAGATTTGGTTAACCCGCAAGCTTGGGAACGCTCAAACCAACTATTTTTGGACAACCAGTTTGACGTTGGCGTTTTGCAGACCGCGCTGTTTAACATCAGCCAGAGTCTTGTTAACGGCGTACTTTTGATTGATAGAGTTGATCAGTTCGGTTTGGTTGTGCTTTTTGGCAACACCCCACAGGTCAGCGATTAAGTCGTAGGTGCCATCGCTGTTGCGAGACCAACCGAGATCATATTCACCTTCGAGAACTGCCACTAAGTCGGCGCGAACCCGTTGGCCATTGTAGCCGCGAACATCAGCACTGGTTTTGGTGTTGATGCCCAGGTCACGCAGAGAAGCTTTCAGGATTTCGACATCGGTGATTTTGGTACGCAGTGTGCTAAAGTGAGACATTTAGGTATCCTCCGTGGAACTGAAAACGAAACAACAACGGTTTGGTTAGAATTGATGCCGTCTTATTAGTTAGGACGGCTTTTTTTGTCTTTGAAACTGCTAGCCTTATTTTGTTGACTAGCCTTAGCTCCTATTTGGACTAGGAGTAAGCTTTTAGAACTCCATGCGCTGATATTCAGCGACGGAGGACGCAGCCGGACGCGCACGCTGCCTTGCCCAGTCTCGTAGGGCGGTGACCTGTTCGTTCATGGTCTTGGACAAAGGCAAAGTGGACTTAATCGCGGCAATAATATCTAGCTGCGTAAACTCGCGGTCTTGAGCAAATGCCTCGTACATCGCGGCGATCATGGCTTGCTCAATTTCTGCCCCAGAAAAGCCTTCGGAAACGGTAGAGAGTTGTTCTAAATCGAAGCGCTCAATTTCTCGTCGGCGTTTGGACAGATGAATTCTGAAAATATCTTGGCGTTCTTCTT
Source organism: Planktothrix sp. (assembly GCA_048595135.1). Classification (GTDB taxonomy): domain Bacteria; phylum Cyanobacteriota; class Cyanobacteriia; order Cyanobacteriales; family Microcoleaceae; genus JBMDYE01. Next base: position 4,757 of record JBMDYE010000080.1, read on the forward strand.
TGGTGGGGAGATCCACAAAGAAGATCTCATCAAATCGGCCTTTTCTTAAGAACTCTCCGGGTAAGCGTTCGACGCGGTTGGCGGTTGCCATCACGAACACGGGAGAGGTTTTTTCCTGCATCCAGGTTAAGAAGGAACCGAAGATGCGGCTTGAGGTTCCGCCATCGGAGTCAGCACTTCCAGCACTTCCAGCAAAGGATTTGTCTAACTCATCGATGAACAGAATCACAGGGGAAATCGATTCGGCGGTTTTCAAGGCGTTTCGCAGATTGGCTTCTGAACGTCCCACCATTGAACCGTCATAAACCCGACCCATATCTAACCGCAGTAGGGGTAAACCCCATAACCGTGAGGTGGTTTTGGCAATTAAGGATTTTCCGCAACCGGGGATGCCTAAGATTAACATTCCTTTGGGTTGGGGCAAACCATACTCTCTTGCCCGTTCTGTGAACGCATTGGAGCGTTGACGCAGCCACCGTTTCAGTTCTTCTAAGCCCCCAACAGCATCAATGGTTTCATCAACATCAATGTATTCTAAGATGCCATTGCGTCGAATCAGTTGCTTTTTCTCCGTCAGAACAATGTCAACTTCTTCTTCGGTTAACCGTCCGGCGGTGACTTGGGCTTTGCGGTAGACTTTCTCGGCTTCATCTTTCGTTAAGCCTAATGCTGCTTTGAGCAGTTTTTCTCGTCCTTCCGTTGTAACACGGCGCGAACGGGCTTGCTCCATTTGAGCCGATAAGACTTGGTTGAGTTCCTTCATATCGGGCAGAGGGAAGTCCAGAACCACAACTTCTTTCTCTAACTCGATGGGAATGGCTTGAACCGGAGACATCAAGATGATCGTCTTGTTCGTACCTTTGAAACTCGCGATCGCATCCCGCAAACACCGGGTCACTTCTGGAGAATCTTTGAAGGGATGCAGATCTTTAAAGATATAGATACTTCCGCTTACATTTGGTTCTCGGTGACGAATCACCCACTCCAGAGCAGCTTGCGGGGAGACAGTGTTCGACTGAACCGCTGTCCGTGCTTGATCATACTTGACTAAGCCGCGAGTGACTGTCCAGATATAGACTTCTCTCTGACGTTTAGCTTGGGCGATTTTGGCGATTTCTTGCTCAGACCGCTCCTCCTCAGAAGTCACGAGGTAGATCAGAGGATATCGAGCTTCAATTAGGATACTAAGTTCTTCTTGCATAGTCCTCGATCCAATAGAGACGGTGTAACGTTTACAGAATTTGCCATCCTTCACGTTCGACTCTGAACACGATTCGCGCCATCATCGAAGCCAGAGAGTTAGCAGGGAACCAGTTCTTCTTCTCCTGTTTGGGATGCGCTGGGTTTAACCTCACGCACGGGCTGTACAGGAATTTCGTCGTCGGTCAGGATACTGGGCTGATTTCCAATCGCCGTCAGTTCTCCTTCCTTCATCACAACGGAACTGGCACATTCTGGACAAGTGTAAACCCGATGGGTTTGTCCGTAAGATGCCTCCACTTCGTCTACCAACTCCGGGTTGTTGAGGTAGAAGATTATTGCTCGTTCAGCAATGGAGGACATCGGTTCTGATTCAACTGCTGCTTTGATCTTGAGTTTGCGATGCAGTTGAGGCGGAAGATAGAGAGTTACCTTTTGCTTATTTTGCATAGGACAGTGAACTTGTGTACCCGGGTATGTATCTCAAGATAATGGGTTATTTCCAGGATGTCAAGATGCTATGCTGCTATGACAGCAATTTTGTAATATTCCGTTACATTAGGGAAGTGGAGTCTATATATAGAGTTAGAAACCTCTGATCTAACCCCCCAACCCCCTTCCCTGCAAGGGAAGGGGGAGTAATAGAATAATTTTTGATGTCTCATAGTAGAAATTCTTCCCCCCTCTCCTCCAAGGAGAGGGGGTTAGGGGGAGAGGTCAAACAAATTCACGGGGAAAATGAAACAGCCCTGGGGGATAGAATAATGATCAGCCTTGATTTTTTGAGGTTTTGACATGAACGGCGCCAGAGAACCCAGAAAAGCGTTAA
>JBMDYE010000081.1:0-3832 GCA_048595135.1 Planktothrix sp.
TTTGACGCTGGAAGGATAGCGAAACATTAAGTTAATGGCAACCCCTGCTGCTTTGCGTTCGCAGTGGGAATGATCGAGTAAAATTGTGTCAAAATGAGCGATCGCTTGTTCAACCCAAGCATCAGAAGTGGGTTGTTTGAGGAATTTAATTTTTGGTAATGTTTCAGCCGTCATTAACCCGAATAATCTTAATTAAATAAATTCATTTCTATTATACCTTTTCTTGGAGCGATCGCCAATCTTCACACAATCCAACTCAATTGCTATAATTAAAACAGTATTGAGGTGAAAGTTAACAATGATTGCTCATCCTGAATCTTTAATCAATCCTGCCAATAAACTCAATTATCAGGTGGGTATTAAGCAACTCAAAAATGGCAAGTATCAAACTTTTGTTGTAGACATTCCTAGCTTAAAGGCATCAGGAAATAGCAAGGAAGAAGCTATCGAAAAGTTATCTCATCGTCTCCAGGCATTTTTTAAGGATACAGAAATTATCAATTTAGAAATTGAACCTCCTCAACCGAAAGATCCTTGGATGAAATTTGCAGGAATGTTTAAAGATGATCCTTACTTTGAAGAATTTTTACAAGCTATTCAAGATTATCGAAACGAAATTGATGCAGAGGAGGAATAATGGTGAGTTTATGGGGATTCAATTCGATTAACTTTCAGCAATCCGATCTAATTTTTCTCGAATGGCGAGGTTAAAGAGCGATCGCAAAGACATCCACAACCCTAATAAAGATAAAACTAATACAAAAACAGCCCAACCTTGATAATTACCAATTAATAAAATCGCTCCACAGATTAAAGTAAACCCTGTCCAACACACATAAATTAAGGTTTTTATTGCTAAATTAATTCGTCTTAAGGCGCGATCGCTTTCTAAAGAACGAACTTTAATTTGAATTTCTCCTTCTTCTAAGCGTTCTTCTAACCGCCGAATTAACACTTCTGCTTTACTCGGTTTTTGTAATTGATATTTCACAAAACCTCGCACCTGTCGTGCTAATTCTCCCACTAAATTACCCCGTTGTTGGGAAACCGTTAAACTCCTCACAAACGGTTGAGCGCAAGCGACTAAATTGTATTGTGGATCTAACGTTCTCGCTAACCCATCTAAGGTAGTTAAAGATTTTAATAGAAACATCATTTGTGCGGGAAGACGGAAAGGTTGTTGTTCAAACATTACATAAACTTCATCTTTAATTTGATTAAACATTTGAAAATTAATCGGTTTTTCGGTAAATTCATCGAGTAAAAAACGTACCATTCTTCTGACGGGTTTCATGTCTGAAACAGGTTCAATTAAACCAATATCAATTAAACTATCTAAAACAACATCTGTATCTTTTCTTAATACCGCAAAAAAAGTTTTAATCATCTGATCTTTGGCTAAGGCTTTCACTTCCGCCATCATCCCAAAATCATAGAAAATCAAACTTCCCTCTCGGTTAACAGCAATATTTCCTGGATGAGGATCGGCTTGAAAAAATCCATCTTGAAGAATTTGTTTTAAATAAGCACAAATTCCCAATTGATTCACCCGTTTAATATCAATTCCATAGGCGATTAATTTTTGTCGATCATCGGCTTTTATTCCGGGTAAATATTCCATTGTTAAAACTTTATGGGTGGTATATTTCCAATAAACTCTAGGAACAATAATTCCCGGATAATTTTCAAAATTTTCCCGAAATCTATCGGCATTTTTACCTTCTTTGATATAATCAATTTCTTGATATAAAATCATGAAAAATTCATTATATAAATCATCTAAATTATAAACCTTTGTCCAACTAAAATTCGCTTGACAAAACTGAATAACCCGCCGCACCGCTTGCACATCTAAATCAAACAGTTGTTTTAACCCAGGACGCTGAACTTTAACGATCACTTCTTCCCCGGTATGCAGTCGAGCTTTATGAACTTGTCCTAAACTCGCCGCCGCTAACGGTTGTTGTTCAAAATCTCGGTATAACGTAAACAGAGAATTGCCTAACTCAGCTTCAATAATTGCAACGGCTTGGTCGGTACTAAAGGCGGGAACTTTATCTTGTAATTTTTCCAATTCTTCCACATATTCCGCAGGCAAAATATCAGCACGGGTAGACAAAGATTGACCAATCTTAATAAATGTTGGCCCTAAGTCTAACATCGTTTTTACTAACCATTTTGCCCGTTTATGTCGTTGTTGGGAGGTGTTATTTGCTAAGGTTCGATCCCACCATAAAAAGAACATAAACATCCCAGCGGCAGTAAACACATCTAATTGTCGAGTGAGGGGGGAAGATCGAGTTTGCTGCCAACGTAGGGGTTTAGAATTCGTTTTGATGAGCATGGGAAAATTTAAAACAAAGAACGTTACAATTTAAACGGAATTGGATTGACTGGAAAACTTCCGAACTAAGGCACTGCGGGGTAAAACACGCTGAACTTCTTCAACGGTCGTTGCCCCCGTTGTTACTTTTTCAATGGCGGCAATTCGGAAAGACAAAAACCCGGTTTCATGGAGATAACGATGTAATTCTGTGAGTGTACTTTCATAAATAATCTGACGAATTCTATCATCGACTGCCAATAATTCTACAATGGCTTCTCGCCCCGAATAACCCGAATAAAAACAGTTAGAACAGCCTCGACCTTTCCGCCAATTGTCGGGGTTTGCCTCTTCTAAGTTTAACCCCAAAATCTGCAAGTCTGTTGAGGTTGGTGTATAAGGTTCAGCGCAATGGGGACAGACACGACGGGTTAAGCGTTGACCGACAATTCCTAACAAAGCATCGCTAATTAAACCCGGGTCGGGGCCGATATCTTTGAGGCGAGGAATTGCACCAATGGCATCATTTGTATGCAAGGTTGTTAACACTAAATGTCCCGTTAAGGCAGCACGAACTGCCGTATCTGCGGTATCGCGATCGCGAATTTCCCCCACCATTATAATATCAGGATCTTGTCGCAAAATTGCACGTAATCCCGCCGCAAATGTCATCCCCGCCCGTTCATGAACTTGGGTTTGGGTAATTCCAGGTAACACATATTCAACGGGATCTTCGACGGTGACAACATTAACATTTTCTGTCGCGACCGCTAACAAACTGTTATATAATGTACTCGTTTTTCCTGACCCGGTTGGGCCTGTAAAAATAATCATCCCTTGCGGTTGCACTAACCAACTTTTATAAATGTCTAAAGTGTTTTGAGAAAAGCCTAAATCTTCTAATCCAGAAAAGGGATTTTCTTGAGGTAATAACCGAATTACCGCTTTTTCTCCCCCCACACAAGGTAACGTACTCACCCGCATATCTAATGACACTTGTAAGTCTTGGGAGGAAACATAATTCTCCCCAATTCTTCCGTCTTGGGGACGCCGACTTTCGGCAATATCCATATTCGACATGACTTTAATGGCAACGATCACTTTTCTGCCAATATCTGATGGTAAAGTGGTGATATTTCTCAGTAAGCCATCAATACGATATCGGACTCTTAATCCATCGCTTGAAGGTTCTAAATGAATATCACTGGCGCGGTTTCTTAATGCACCGGAAATTAAGGTTCTAATCCGAGTAATTTGATCGACAGCTTTTGATAAATAGAGTTCGGTCGTTTTGCTGACGTCTTCGGTTTCTAATTCTCCGGTTAAGGGATTAATTAATGGAGTGGCTGTAATGCGTTGCGGATCGAGATTTTGAGCATGATACCAAGCTCGATAACTTTTATCATCAATGGGGATAATTTTAATATCAGAAAATGTGCGATCGCCCATCATTTTTAGGGTTTCCATCGACACTTCCACCGGACAGCCTAAATAATAACAATTCCGCCA
>JBMDYE010000082.1:0-21666 GCA_048595135.1 Planktothrix sp.
GGTTGATTCTGATGAACCCCAAGAATCAGAACTTGTTGTGACGTTGGTGAGTTGTCCTGAATTATTATTTAAACATCCAGGTCAGTCTAAATTTGGGGATTGGGTTTATATTCCTTCCGATATAAAATTGGGAAAACGTCCGAAATTTGATTATCAAATTATTTCTGCCCTTCATGCTTATTTATTAGAAGACATTCAAGGAGTTTTACCAGAAAAAGTTTGGTTAATTTTACGGGATAAAAATCCCTATGGGGTAAATTTAAACCAACGAATTCCACAACTGTTAGAGATTATAGCAGGGTATGTGGAAATGTTGGTACTGGAACAGGAACCAGAAGTTTTTATTTCCCGACAAAAATGCAATCTGTGTCAATGGTATATTTTCTGTTATGAAGCCGCGCGATCGCAAAATCATCTGTCTCTGATTCCGGGTGTAACGGTGAACCGTTATAATCTGTTAAAAGATCAGAATTTAACCACTCTGGAAGCCTTAGCCAATGCAACAGCTACTGCATTAAAAATTTATCCTGAATTTGAAGAGGGTGTGGCTGAACAGGTGATTCAACAAGCGCAATCTAATTTTTATAATCAAGCGTTTAAACGACTATCAGACCTTAAACCTGTAACTGAACTGGATGATTTTAATCTGCCTAATGTTGAGAGGGAGTTTAAAACCCAATTAAGACAGTCTCCGGTAGAAATTTATTTTGATATTGAAGCGCAACCGGATTTGAATTTAGATTATTTACATGGGGTTTTAGTATTTAATCGTCGTTTAAATGAACATAAATTTTATTCACTTTTGGCGGAAAATGAAGCCGAAGAAGAATTAATCTGGAAAGAGTTTTTGGATTTAGTTTGGTCTTATCCCATCGCCCCAATTTTTCATTTTTGTGATTATGAGCCGAAAACAGTAAAACGGCTAGCAAAAATGTATAATACCCCTAGTTATTGTTGGAAACCTGTGTTAAAACGGTTTATTGATATTCATGAACAAATGACCAGCACCGTCATGCTTCCGGTGGAAAGTTACGCACTCAAACCAGTGGCGAAATGGTTAGGGTTTGAATGGCGAAATCCTCATGCAAATGGCGCTCAATGTGTGTGTTGGTATGAAAAATGGTTAAAAACAGGCGATCGCAGTTTATTAGATTCCATTGTTGAATATAATGAAGATGATTGTCGAGCCACTTTTCATGTTAAAGAATGGTTAACTGAATTTTTGAGTTAACAAATTTTATCAGATGCGAGTATGAATGAACCCCCCAAAATTGATCGCCAGCGAGAACATCAATCTAATGAACGAACGTTTTTAGCTTGGTTAAGAACTGCTATTGCTTTAATTGCGCTAGGTTTTGCGATCGCTAGATTTGGTATTTTTTTACGTCAAATTCAAGCCACTTTTTCTCAGAATATTGTTCCTTCTCATCCGATTTTTAATTCCGATAATTTAGGAGTTTTTCTGATCCTTTTTGGGTTGACAACGGTTGTCCTCGCCGCTTGGAACTATAACCAAGTGTTTTGGCAAATTGAACAAAGTAATTATAAACCCAGTCGTTTATTAGTTTGGATGATGACGGTCATGGTGGTGATTTTAGGTCTATTAAGTATTCCCTTAATTTTCCGTCGAAACCTTCCCCCAAACCTGCAACCCGATTTTTCTAAACAAAATCAAGTTCAACAGTCTTTACCCTTTATTGCTAATCTATTGATCGGATTTAAATATTGAAATAAAACAGAGTTTTATGATCAAATTTAAACAGCATAAACTTCAGTTAAAAACTCTAGCATTCCCGTTATTTTTGTGTCTTTTTGCTACAATATTGGTACTGATTTTTAGTTCTTCTACAGTAGCAGAAGCCAGTGTGGTTAATTTAATCGGACGGGGAATCATTCCCACCGGTTTATTATTTGAAAATACCGAAGTGGGGGGATTATCAGGAATTACCTATAACCCAGAACAACAGGTTTATTATGCGATCGCCGATGACCCAGGAACCAAAAATCCAGCACGATTTTATACGTTAAAAATTAATTTTAATTCCCAAGAGGAACCTGTTACAGTTACAGCCGTTAATCCCTTATTAACAACAAACGGTCAACCCTTTGCTAAAAATACCCTTGATCCAGAAGGGATTGTTTTTACTGGAAAAAGTGTGTTTGTGTCTTCAGAAGGCAATATTAATCAAAAAATTGCCCCGTTTATTAAAGAATTTTCCTTGGAGGGTCAAGAATTAAGTTCTCTTCCCATTCCAGAGAAATTTTTTAATCCCAGTTCTCAACAAAGCCAGGGTTTACGCCAAAATTTAGGGTTAGAAAGTTTAACGCTAACTCCTGATCTAAAGTATTTATTCACAGCCAATGAAAACGCCTTAATTCAAGATGGAGAAGAACCCAATTTAGAACAAGGAACTCCCTGTCGAATTTTGCGATATAATTTGGAAACAAGGCAACCGGATCAAGAATTTTTGTATATCACCGAACCTTTAGCCAAGCCTCCCTTACTTCTAAAAGAGTTTAAAACTCAGGGATTAGTAGAATTATTGGCAATTGATGAAAATCATCTGATTAGTTTAGAACGATCTTTTGCAGTGGGTTCAGGATTTACCATTCGCTTATTTTTAGTTTCCCTACAAGAGGCAACTAATATTCAAGAGATTGAAAGTTTAAAAAATAATCGCTTAACAATTAATCCCGTTGAAAAGTCTTTTTTATTAGATCTAAGTACCCTAAATATTCCCTTAGATAATATTGAGGGGTTAACTTGGGGATCTGAGTTAGAAAATGGCAAGCGATCGCTGATTTTAATCAGTGATAATAATTTTAATGCGTTTGAAACCACCCAAGCGATCGCCCTAAGTCTCAATATTGATTTAGGATCGTAAGAGGACAATTTCAGTAGGGGCGGGATCTTACGTTCGACAATTTATCGGTTTTTATCCTAGATTACTGCCCGCTCATATCCCGCCCCTACCCAGTCGGACACATTAATAAATTCTCCCCCCATCCCCTTGTCCCCTTGTCCCCTTGTCCCCTTGTCCCCCCGATCCCCCCTTGACAGTTGACAGAGGGGATCGGCTATGTTTAGAGTATAGATGTCTGCAATCGGTTTAAACTTTCAGCGAGTTTAGTCCAACCTTGGATCTTAAGGTTTAAGGAAAAACAGAACGCAGATGCCCACTGGGGGTGAAATTCTTCTTTACTTAGCGTAACAAACAACAGTTCTTAACAATATTGTGCGCTTGCGTCAGGTTTGGTGACTTTCCAAGGGCCAGAATCCAAGCTGGCAATACCCATTTAACCTGAATGCCAAGTTGAACAAGTAAGCGAAAACAACAAACATTAATTAATCGATTTTTTATGAGTGTCTAACATATCAAGTCAGACAACTTCTGCTGGATTAGCAGAATTCTGAACTTGATCTGAATTCATTATTCCTTTCATAGCTTTACCGCAGCTTAGATGAGGCATTGGGTTTTGAATTTCAACCCAACCCGCCTTAATTTAGCATTGAAATGTTGTCACTGAAAGAGATTTTCATCAGTGACAGAGGGATTTATTGTATTTGCTTCAGTTTTAGCGAATAGCTAAACCATTTATCCGGTTTAACCGGAAACAATTTTTATGAGTACCTTAACCTTTAAAACATACCAAGGACAACAAGATTGGTCTGCGATCGCCGCTTTAGTAGAAGCTTGTCAAAGTGCTGATTTGGTGATTAAAGATGAATGTTTAACCGAACTACAACTGAGTTTATCTTCCCCAAATGTTAATCCCAAAACTGATATTTGCCTTTGGGAAAATAATGAAGGACAACTTTTAGGGATAGCGCTTATTGAACCGCAGACCTGTGAGCATCAAATAGATGGCTACCTGAGATGGTATATTCACCCCTCGATTTGTGATCAAAATTTAGAACAAGAGATTTTGCGGTGGAGTGAAAAACGAATCCGAGAAATGGGACGACAAAACAATCGTTCTGTGCAACTCAAAACCTATACTTTAGATTATCAAACTCAACGAAATATCTTGTTAAAAAATTATGGCTTTACGGTGGATCGCCACTTTTTAACAATGGAGAAATCGTTACAAACGTTTGTGGAGGTTCCTTCTCTACCCTCCGGTTATCAATTGTCTTATATCCGAGATCAAAAAGATATTCCGGCTTGGGTCGAACTGTTTAATGAATCCTTTATTGATCATTGGGATCATCATGAATTAACCGTTGAACAGGTTCAATCTTGGCATCGTCAACCGCACTATCAACCGGAATTAGACTTAGTAGTTGTTGCACCCGATGGAACATTTGCCGCTTTTTGTAGTTGTCAGATAAAATCCCCTCAGATTGGCTGGATTGAATGGCTAGGAACCCGACGCGGCTTCCGAAAATTAGGGTTAGGACGAGCCATCCTTTTGGCAGGTTTATATCAGTTGCAAAAATCCGGCGCAACCCTTGTCAGACTTAGCGTTGATGCCCAAAGTTTAACCGGAGCAACAAAGCTCTATCAATCGATTGATTTTCAAGCTGTAGATACTTGGTATTCATGGGCCAAACCCCTACCCCATCGAATCATTAGCCCTCTTTTCCCTCATCTAGCCACCGCTTGAAAAAAGGATAAACTAAGATTAACAATTAACGATTAAGAACAAGGAAGTGAGGAAAACGGGATTCATGATGCGGTGTCTACTTTTAGAGACCTACCCTTCCCCATTCTCCGATCCCGAATTCCCAACACCTAAATTCTGAATTTGCACCTATGGCTTCTGTTGCTCGTAAAAACCTGTTTGAAGATCTGCCCCGCTTTTTGGTCGCTCAAGCTGGCATTATGTTTGCTGTCAGTTTAGTCACCATTCAAAATGGGATTCTTACAGGGTTTATTCGGTCTTCGTCGGTATTAATTGATAACTCTAAGGCGGATTTGTGGGTTGCCTCAACTGACATGATTCACCTGGAGTTAACAATGCCCATCGCCTTAGAACGAATGGTACAAACGGAAAAAGTGCCGGGAGTAGAACGAGCAGAAGCCTTAATTTTTCGGAATGCCCGATGGCGTGATCCGGTGGAAAATAAAATCCATGCGGTAACCGTCGTCGGTTCCGATCCCCAAGGACAATTATTTAACCCTTGGAATATCGTGAAAGGGAATTTGCAAGACCTCAAACAGCCTTACACGATTATGCTTGATGAGAGTAAATTAAAAGCTCTCAAAGTTCACAATTTGGGGGATAAAGCCAAAATTGGGGGATTAGATGCCCGTTTAGTCGGGATTACCAAAGGAACCCAATCCATTGTTAGCAATAGTTTTGTTTTTACTTCTTTAAGAACAGGCAATGCTTATGTGAATGCCCCGATTAAAACCCAGACTTTCTGCCAGCTTGAACAGGATGATGTGAACTGTACTCAATCCTATGATGATGCGAAAGCATCCAATCAACCGCCTCCAGAGCCACGACAGTTGAATTTAGCTGATCCGATTACTTATGTTTTGGTGAAAGCGAAACCCAATCAAGATGTACTCGAACTCAAACAAAAATTAATGGAGGCTTTACCCGACGATGTTGAGGTTCATACTCGCGAAGAAATGTCCAATACCATGCAAAACTTTTGGCAAAAACGCACAGGAGTCGGATTTGTTTTGAGTTTAGGGGCAGGGGTTGGATTTTTAGTCGGGATGGTGGTGGTGGGACAAATTCTCTATTCCTCTGTCACCGACCACTTAAAAGAATTTGGAACCCTGAAGGCAATGGGAGCGTCCGATTGGGTAATCTACGGGATTATTATTGAGCAAGCGTTATGGATGGCAGTTTTAGGCTATCTTCCTGGGATGGCATTGTGTTTGGGGGTAGCGAGTTGGGCATCTGCCACTCAAGGCATTTTGATTCTGATTACACCGATCTCAGCATTAGGGGTGTTGGGGTTAACGGTGGTGATGTGTGTGGGAGCCGCATTTTTTGCCATTCAGAAGGTGACCAAGGTTGATCCAGCCATTGTGTTCAAAGCTTGATGATGTCAAATCATCACGAATTGTTGAGATTGATCACAAAATCATACAGAATTTAACAGTACAATAAAAGTATTCCACCCTGAATAAAGGCCCAGATTTTAGTGATCAACTGTATCCTCTCTGACTAGAATATGAGTTTTCTAGAAAACCTTCCCTAAATTTACCCGATTGGATCAGTAAACTAAAGACATTCCCTTGTAAGTAATCCTACAGAGTTCCCCTTACTGTTAAAAGCCCACATCAATTATTCATATAGAACAATGACACGCACTCAAGTTAACTGGGAACAATCCGCAATTTCCCGGAGCCAAATTGCTTATTACTCAACGAATGCTAGATTGAAATCCATCGCCATTCAAGCTTATGGGATCGAAATGACCTACAAATCGGGACGGCAAAATGTCCAAGTCCTGAACGGCATTAATTTAGAAGTTGAACAAGGGGATATTCAGTTATTGATGGGGCCCAGTGGGTCGGGAAAAACGACCTTATTGTCAATTTTAGCCGGACTTTTAACACCAACCACAGGACGGGTCTTTCTGTTGGGTGAAGAAATTACCAAAATGTCTCGGACTCAATTGGCTGAGTTTCGCTTACAGAACATTGGTTTTATTTTCCAAGGGTTTAATTTATTCCCCGCTTTAACCGCAATGGAAAACGTCGAATTAGCCTTGAATTTAAAAGGAATTCGGGGCAATACCGCCAAAAAAGAAGCTAAACTGCGCTTAGAACAAGTGGGGTTAGCCGATAAGATGAATCTCTTACCGAGGGATTTATCGGGGGGTCAAAAACAACGGGTGGCGATCGCCCGGGCTTTAGCCGGTGAACCCCTGTTAATTATGGCTGATGAACCCACCGCCGCTTTAGATTCAACCAGTGGTCGGGCTGTGATTGACTTGTTAAAAACCTTAGCCAAACAAGGGGATACAACCGTTTTAATGGTGACTCACGATCCTCGCATTGTTGACGTTGCCGATCGCATTCTCACCTTAGAAGATGGAATGATTAAGAATTAAGAATTAAGAATTAAGAATTAAGAATTAAGAATTAAGAATTAAGAAGAGAAGGCAGGAGGCAGAAGGCAGAAGGTAAAAGGTAGAAGAATTAAAAACTAATTACTGATGACTGGTGACTGATGACTGATGACTGGTGACTGGTGACTGATTATGACGGTTAGTTATTCTGATATTGAAGAGGCGGCGCAACGGTTGGAGGGTTATGGGTTTAAAACTCCAGTGTTGACGTCTCGAACTGTTAATGAAATCACGGAGGCGGAAGTATTTTTTAAATGCGAAAATTTCCAACGGACGGGATCGTTTAAATTTCGGGGAGCATTTAATGCCTTATCTAAATTATCCCCTGAACAAAAACAACAAGGAATTTTAACCTATTCGTCAGGAAATCACGCCCAAGCGATCGCCCGTGCGGGACAAATTTTAAAGATTCCCACAACTATTATTATGCCCTTAGATGCGCCGACCGTGAAACAGGAAGCCACCCGAAACTATGGGGCAGAAATTATTTTTTATGACCGTTCTGAAACGTCACGGGAAGATCTTTGTCAACAAATTGCTCAAGACCGGAACGCCGTTATTATTCCTCCCTATAACCATGCTGATGTGATTGCTGGACAAGGAACAACAGCGTTAGAACTGATTAAAGAAGTGGGGAATTTAGATGTATTATTAGTGTGTTGTGGAGGGGGTGGTTTATTATCAGGTTGTGCGATCGCCACTCGTCAACTCACCCCAAATTGTCGAATTATTGGCGTTGAACCTGCCAATGCCGATGATGCGACTCGTTCTTTTTATAGTAAAACCTTACAAAAAATTGAGAATCCTCAAACCCTTGCCGACGGTGCAAGAACCCCCAGTTTAGGATCGTTAACGTTTCCCTTAGTCTTGCATTATGTCGATGAAATGGTAACCGTTGAAGAACCAGGGATTTTAAAAACCATGTTTTTTCTGTGGGAACGGATGAAATTAGTCGTAGAACCCACAGGAGCGCTTGGTGCTGCTGCCTTATTACAGGGAATTATCACCGCTAAAAATGCTCGAATTGGTATTATTATTAGCGGCGGAAATGTCGATTTTAAAATTCTTAATTCTTAATTCTTAATTCTTAATTCCTATTGTCCTCCTGACTCAAGTAACTGTAGAATTTCTGATTGAATGCGTTGTCTAAAACGGGGATCGTTTTGTTGGCGGCGGGTCATTTCATTGAAGCGAGAAACCGTTAATCCTTTGGCTTCAATAGTCCGTTTGGCTTGGTCGCAGTAACTCACGGCTAACCGAGGTGCATTACCGGGTAACGCATTAAAACTGGTGGGTTCATCACAAACAATGCGGGGAACTTCTCCGACAATTTTTTTAATTTCATTGGCGACTGCATGACGTCGGGACTCTAACGCTAACGCCGCACGCGCATAATTCCTAATGTCTTCTTCGCTATAGTTAAAACTTTCTTGAGCGTGAGCAGCAGAACCCAAAGTCAAACGAGGTAAAAATTCTGATGGTGCTTGAGAAACACCCATCAACCATGCAGCACTTGATAACGCTAGTAACGTTAAAGATTTGGGTAGCAATTGGGAGTAGCAGGATAAAGTTTTCATAGCAGTTTAGATAGAAGATCAATTCCGGTTATTCTGATGGAACCAAAAACCTTTAATTAGAATTAAAGTTTCTAATTATTGAGGTCTTTGGCGAGCAAGTTCCGCTTGAATGCGTTGTTGTAATTTCGGATCAGCCTGTTGGCTTTTGGTAATTTCGTTAAAGCGAGATACCGTTAAACCACTAGACTCAATTAAAGATTTCGCTTCATTACAGTAGTTAACCGCAATTTCTCGCACCGCTTTGTCCAATTGGTTGATGCTTCGCGTTTCATTACAGCTAACATCAGGAACCGCTTTTCCAGGTTCTAGGATACTTTCAATATCTCGATAAGCGGTTTCTCGAATGCCTTCAATATCCAAAACAGCACGAGCATAATTGCTAATATCCTGCTCGGTAAAACCGGGTTGCTGTTGAGCCTGAGCAACCGAATTGAACTGAGTCTGAGCGGTTAATAATCGAGAGACATCGGGTACAACCCCCGTTAGAACTGCGCCACAGGACAATAAGCCTGTCAGGAAAGCAACAGTCCATTGCTTGTACTGACCCATTAATCGACGATAATGCAAGGATTCTACCATCTTGAACGATTCCAACACCACACAAAAGCGCGAAATGACTTACCTATTTTGAAGGATTTTCAAGGTAAGAAGTTCCTCATGAAAGGCTAGAAACTTCTGAATATGAGGGTTCGTTGATAAAAGGGATAAACAAATCTTGAGGGTGAAGTCAATTTCACCCCAACAAGGATGGGTATGGATTACTAACTATCCGCTGTTCTTTTAACTTTCCCCTGCTGCTGAGATCACTTTGGGACTCTAGCCCAGTGATTAATTTCTTTCAGCATCAATGAGTTTTGCATTTTTAATTGCCTTATTATATTTTAAAACGATGTTGAAAAATCAGGTTGCTGCGGTTCTTCAAAATTTTAGAGTTTCTTAATCATTAGTGATGCGTAAAAATGAGGGCGTAATTGCTGGCGGACATCCTGAAACGGTTCAGGCGGGGATAGAAATATTACGATTAGGCGGTAATGCTTTTGATGCTGCGGTTGCTGCTGTGTTAGCATCCTGTGTGGCTGAACCGGGATTAACCTCTTTAGCAGGAGGCGGATTTCTCCTGGCTCATCCCCAAGGAGGTCAGAATATTTTGTTTGATTTTTTTACCCAAACCCCTCGTTACAAACGTCCCGTTTCTGAGGTTAATTTTTATCCGGTTGGGGTGAATTTTGGCACAACTATTCAAGAATTTCAGGTCGGGTTAGGTTCGATTGCGGTTCCTGGGGTCTTAGCGGGGGTAGCAAAGGTTCATCAAACCCTAGGAAAGTTACCGTTTTCAGTGGTGGCTGAACCTGCTATAAATCTTGCTAAAAATGGGGTGGAATTAACAACATTTCAAGCTTATACGTTATATACGCTTCTGCAACCGATTTTATTACAAACAGAAGAAGGACAAAAAATTTACAGTCCTGGGGGTGAAATTCTCCAAGTCGGTGAACGGTTAAGGATGAAATCGTTTGCTCAGACGTTAGAATATTTGGTGAGGGAAGGAATTCGAGAATTTTATGAAGGAGAAATTGCCCAAAAAATTGTTAACGATTCTCAAGAACAAGGGGGCTATTTAACCTTAGAGGATTTGAAATCTTATCAGGTAATTGAGCGATCGCCTTTAACCTTAAACTATCGAGGTAAAACAATTTTAACCAATCCGCCACCGAGTTCAGGGGGGACGTTAATTGCCTTTACCTTAAAACTGTTATCCCAACTCGATTTAAAATCCGTTCAGTTTGGGAGTTCTGAACATCTTCAGATTTTATTAGAAGCGATGCAGTTAACTAATCAAGCGCGACAAGAACGGTTAGACAATCATTTATATGAAGCGGAAATTGCCGAAAAATTTTTATCAATTCAGGGAGAAAACGCTGAGGACAAACAGTTGATCGACCGCTTAAATAAATGGGGAAGTACCACCCATATTAGTGTGTTGGATCTTGAAGGGAATGCAGCCAGTGTCACAACGTCTAATGGCGAAGGGTCAGGATATATTATTCCGGGAACCGGAATTATGATGAATAATATGTTAGGGGAAGCCGACTTAAATCCACAGGGTTTTCACCAATGGCAAGAAAATGTCAGAATGTCTTCAATGATGGCTCCCACGATGGTTTTAAAGGATGAAAAACCAGAAATTATTTTAGGTTCGGGGGGATCAAATCGGATTAGAACTGCTATTTTACAAGTTTTAATTAATTTACTTGATTTCCAAATGCCGTTAGAACAAGCGGTGGCTAGTTCGCGGGTTCATTGGGAAAATCATCGTTTTGATTTAGAGCCAGAATTTCATCCAGAAGTGATTCAAAATCTCAACTTTCCTCCCGCTTCCACTTGGGTTCAATGGCCAGAAAAAAATATGTTTTTTGGGGGAGTTCATACCGTGATGAAAACATTAAACGGCGAGTTTGATGGGGTTGGAGATCCTCGCCGTAGTGGGGTAAGTTTTAAAATTTAAGCCGCTTCAAACCGATGGGAGGGTATGCTTCTCGGACTCAGGCTAGTGGAGACACTGTTTAAGAGTTGATGTACCTGTTCTGCTTCTTCATCGGTAAATTTCAAGCTTTGATTATCCATAAAATTAACAACTAATGGACTCCCCATTTCTTCAGTATTTCTTTGCCAACAAATAACGGCATCTAAGCTAAATCCAAAATTTTTAACTTGAATAAAACGTGACATAATTTTGACCCTCCCACTAACGCTATTTTTTAATTTAATTGAATTGAGTTCGTTTTAAACTCGTTTATTTATCTTGACTTAAATTTTTACAAATTGACTGAAATTACTGCATCTAACTTAGGGATGATTTTAAACAATTTCTGCATTAATAGCAAAAGCCAGTAGAGGTAGTAACCCCACCCCGACATCAAGAATGAAAGCACTATTTTACTTAAAGCAGGGTCATGACGACTGGTAGAAAAGAGGAATAAAAAGTTTGAATAACAATCTCAACATCAGTCAAAAACTTTCAAGTATAAAACTGAATTTTATCAAAGTTTGTATAAAAAATTACAAGTTGTATTGCAAATATCTATTACTTTTGATATTAAATCTTCAAAAACCGGGTATAATAGAGTTCAGAAGAAAATATAAGTGCAGTGTAGTCAGTAGCTAACTATACTAGAGCGTTATTCCGTTTTATTGTCTTGAGAACGGATTTTTCTTTTGAAGTTAATTTGAAGAAACTGTTGCGATCGCCTAAACTATGAAACCTATTCTCGCTGTTCTTCATCAACCCACAACCGATACAGGACGGGTGGGACAATTCCTGGCATCATACGGGTATCAACTTGATATTTGCCTGCCCTGCTTGGGGGAACCATTACCGTCTAGTTTAGATCACCATGAAGCGGTGATTGTTTTTGGCGGGCCGATGAGCGTTAATGATGAGGAGACTTTGCCTTATATCCGTACTGAATTGAACTGGATACCGAAAGTTTTAGAGTCAGAAAAACCGTATTTAGGAATTTGTTTAGGCGCGCAACTGTTAGCAAAAGTATTAGGGGCAAAAGTCAGTGATCATCCTTCGGAAATGAGAGAAATCGGCTACTTTCCGATTACACCAACCTTAGAAGGAAAAGAGTATTTTCACTCCCTGCAATATGTTTATCATTGGCATCGAGAAGGATTTGAATTACCTCGTGATGCGGTGTTATTAGCGACAGGTCAAACCTTTCAGAATCAAGCCTTTCGTTATGGAAAATCCGCCTACGGGGTTCAGTTCCATCCTGAAATGACCGGAGAACTAATGCAGCGCTGGATTGAACGAGGAACGGAACAGTTAATGTTAGCTGGCGCCCAATCTAAAACCGAACAACTTCGGAAACACGCTTTATATCATCAACAAGGAGAAAAGTGGTTAAAAGCCTTTCTTCCCCTGTGGCTCAATAAAGTTCATTTACAACAATATTATGAACAAGAACGCCGCACGGCTTAACAGTCATCAGTCATCAGTCATCAGTCATCAGTCATCAGTGTTTCTTCCCTGTTCCCAGTTAAGCGTTCCTTAATTCTTAATTCTTCTAGATTTTGTGAAAACACCATTTATTTCTGCCTTGGTTTTTAGCTTGATAGAGGGCTTGATCGGCTTCTAGGATTAAAGATTCAAGGGAGGAATTAAACTGGGGAATTTGGCTACTCACGCCTAAACTGACCGTGACATATTGACTGACAGTGGATGTTTTATGAGGAATTTTAAGCCGTTTCACTTCCGCTTTAATTCGAGTGGCAACTTGTAAAGCAGAATTTAAGCTACTATGGGGTAAAATAATGGCGAATTCTTCTCCGCCATAACGAGCGACAATATCAGACTCTGAGCGAACAGAACTTTTAATGGCTTGAGCAATTTTTTGTAAACATTCATCTCCTTTTTGGTGACCATAGGTATCATTATAGGATTTAAAACAATCGACATCACATAAAATTAACGTTAATGGGGTTTGATTTTGGAGTTGTTCTTTCCAATATTTTTTCATACATTCATTAAACCAATACCGATTAGAAACTTTCGTTAATGTGTCTGTAATCGCCATATAATGAAGCTCGTGATTCACCGCTTTTAGGGTGATTTCTATGCGTTGACGTTCGGAAATTTCATTTTTTAACTGTTGCATCGTTTGTTCTAAAAAACGACTATTTTCTTCTAAGAGACAACTATATTGAATGCCTTGAGAAACTTCGGCTAACATATCAATCACAACTTCTGCTCCTGGAAAAGAGGTTAATTCTTCTACTCCCAACCAAGGCAAAGGTTTAATCAGATCAGGGCTTTTCCAAACAATATCAAATTGCCCTAAATGATTAGTTTTTCCCACATAACAGTCTTTCCATAAATGATGATTTTTTTCTATTTTAATTAATCCGCCAGGGGCAATAAAGGTTTGATGATAGGTAGCTTTTTTAACGGGTTCGGTTTGAAAAGATTTAGCTTTTTCTACAGCTTGTTTCCATAAATAAACTTGAATATAAGCGGCTTCTATTGGATCGGAAGTTACTCGTTCTGAGCCATATCGAGCTTTAAAATTATTAACAAATTGATGATTTTGAGGAAAATCTAAACTTTGGAAATAGCTCCAGCAAGCATAATGATCTACACAAGCCTCACCAATTCTTTGCACCTCTGGTTCAGAAATACTCACCGCCATAATTGGAATTTCACTGGCTTTAATCTTAGCTTTTTGATAACTGGTATAAAAGTAAAAGTTACTTTCTCCATTGATAGTATTAAACACGACATCCGGTTGATAATATCGAATTTGATGAGTAATGTCTAAAAAATCTTGGTGTCCTAATGGAACATATTGCTCGGCTAAAACGACCCCACCATTTTGCTTTAACGTTGATTTAATCAGTTTATTAGCAGTGCGAGGAAAAACATAATCAGACCCGATCAGATAAAAGCGGTTTCCCAAATTTTGTAAACACCAATTCACCGCAGGTTGAATTTGTTGATTTAGACAAGACCCGATGTAAAAAATATTAGGAGATGCTTCTAATCCTTCATACTGAACGGGATACCACAGTAAAATATTATTTTCCTCTAAAATGGGCTGAATCAGTTTCCGCGATGTAGAAGTCCAACAACCAAATAATGTAGAAACTTGATCAATTAAAATTAATTTTTCAGCTTTTTCAGCAAAGGTAAATGGGGAAGAAGTACCATCTTCAATCACCGCTTCAATGGTATACCCTAGCACCCCTCCCGTTTGATTAATTTCTGCAATTGCCATTAAGGTTGCTTCCAATAAAGGAGTTTCACTAAACGCCATCGCTCCAGTTAGAGAGTGTAAGATACCAACTTTAATCTCTGGCATAAATCTAATATCCTTAAAATTTAAAGATTAATTCAAGAAAACTTGACGATAAGTTGATTTATAAAGGTTTAGAACGGGGTGCAATACAGGTATTGGGGATAACTTGAATTAAGCCAATTTATCAATTGCTTTTAGCAGCGATAAATAATGACTACTTTTGTTTTTCATCAACTCGTAATAGGCTACAGATTTTAATCCTGACATAGGCGGAATTAAATTTCAGTTAGCTTGAATACGGTTAAAGTATTTTTTTATAACACTAAAACTTGAGCTAGGCTAAGTTGATGAGAAGATCAGATCTCGGTTGATTGAGAAGGGATAGACGAAACCAGTTCATTCAAAACATGATAATTTAAACGGATAAAATTAACTGGAATTAAGATTAATTATTGAGCCTCTAAGATTAACTCATACTCTAAAGGCTTTGATGCCTCCGAAACGACAACAAATTCATAATAACCAAAATCCTCTAAACGACCCGACCAACGGGTTTGTTGAGAATCTTCTAATAAAGACCGAGCTTTTTGAGTATTTCCGGGGGTATAAATTGACAGTAACGTTGAATCTTTTGGGGCTTGTAGACGCACTTGCAATGTTTGGTTTTGACTCAAACGCGCAATATACGCTTTTCCTTCACCTGGTTGTAAACGACCCTTCAAGGTTTTACGGGTTTTTTCGGATGCAAATTGTACAGGCTTTAAGTCTGTTCCTGTTTGAATATTATCCACCGTATCGTCAGTAATTGCCAGCCAAACCTGACCGATTGATGACCCTAATAGATTGGCATTACGAGGTTGTTCTGGGAATAAATAGAAAAACTTGGCATCTGCTAAATCATACAACGCCCGGCTACTCAAATTTAACTGATTCACCACTTTTTTCCAATTATCGAGTTCTGTGGTACTGTAGTTGCCTAACTTGACTCTTGATTCATCACTGAGGTTTTCTAAACGATGTAAGAATTCATCCGCAATTTGGTTCCATCGCTGTCGCCAAATCGCGTCTTCCGGTGCATCGGTTAAGGTTCGTCCTGATTGCTCAGGATAACGAGTATAGAATTCTTCATTCACTAAATTGACAAAAAATTGAAAATCAATATTTAATAACCGTCGTTGATCTCGTAAAGCTTCTTGTTGTTCTTTTCCTGGGGAAGGAATTTGTTTTAAATCATTGTTTTTTTGATAACGATTTAACCAATAAATCCCGCCTAACCATCCTAATCCTCCCATCATTAACACAGAGGCAAACACTAATAAAGCGGTTCCCCAAGCTGACGTTAATGCCAGCTTTTTGATGGGGGTTGAAGATGAGGTTTGCGGTTGAGTTTGGGTTGGAGTTTGGGGCTGAGACTTTAATTCTGGTGGGGGTTGAGTCGGTGTGATGATCACCGGATTAGAGACAGAACCCAGAACGCTTAAAACCGCTTGTGCAGACTGAAAGCGATCGCTCGGTCGCTGGGCTAACAGTTGATCTAGAATCTCGCTAAATTGAGGGGTTAAATTAATATATTTTTTCCAATTCCACGTTAAATTATGGTGATCAATTAACTGTTGAGGTTCCACCCCCGTTAACAACACTAAACTTGTTGCTGCCAAGCTATACAAATCACTATGGGGATAAACAATTCCCATTCGCATTTGTTCATCGGGTGCATAACCGACTTTTCCTAACCGAGTTGCGGGACTAGAAACGTGGTTAGCAGAAAATTCTGACTCAACTTTGGCTTGAATTAACTTCACCCCACCAAAATCAATTAAAACGGGTAATCCGTCCGATTGACGTTGGATAATATTATCAGGAGAAATATCTCGGTGAATCACTCCATAACTGTGAATATAATCTAAAACGGGTAATAATTGTAATAACAGTTGAATGGCTTCTGCTTCTGTAAACTTGATGCCTTGCCGTAAGCGTTGGTTTAATAAACTTCTATAATTCGATCCTTCGACATAATCTTGAACAAAAAATAAATAGCCTTGATCATTTAAGGTTTCTCGAAATAACTCTCGAAATCGTGGAATTTGGGAATGCCTGAGTTTGTAGAGAATTTCAGCTTCCCGTTCAAACAGTTCCTGAGATTTTTTTAACGCATAACTCCCTTGCGCTTGCGGTGCAAATTCTTTTAAAACACAAAATTCATCAAACCGATGTTGATCTTTCGCTAAATAGGTACGCCCAAACCCCCCCTGTCCCAACTCACGGACAATGGTGTAATGGTTTCTTAAAATCAGACCAGGATAAATCGGGTGAATCATGGGTCAACGGACTGTTTTTGCTGTTTCTACCTTAACCCTTTACAGTCATCAGTCACCAGTCACCAGTTAGAAGAGAGCGGGGGAAGCGGGGGGAGCGGGGGGAGCAGGGGAAGAAATTTCTATTCCCTGTTCCCTAATTCTTAATATTTTTAGCAAAGTAATTTGTTATTTATATTGTTGTCTACGCTGTTAAGTTCTTAGTTCAGATAATTCTTAAAAACCTGAACCTCACCATTTTTTTTGAAAGCGAGTACAGCAAACGGATCTTTTCGATTTCCCATTTCCATTCCTGGTGTTCCGACGGGCATTTGGGGAACGGTTAACCCCACAACATTCGTTTTTTGCTTCAGAAAATTCTTAATATCATCACCCGGAACATGACCTTCCATCACATATCCATTAATTAAGCCCGTATGACAGGATGCTAATGATTCAGGAACATGATATTTTTGTTTAATGGCTTCTATTTCCTCGGTTTTAATATCGTTAATTTGAAAACCTTGTTGTTTTAAATGGTCAATCCAACCGCTACAACAGCTACACAAAGGACTGCGATAAACGGTCATTTGCATTGAACTTGAAGCTTGTTTAGTTTCAGAATTAAACAAACTTGCCTGGACAGAAGCGGGGAAAGCAATTAAACCCATAAAAATAGCGAAAATAATCGCGATTAACTTTCTCATTCTAAATCCTAAATTCATAATATTTGATCTAGATTTTACCACAATCCGTAAGCTGAGTTTAGGAGTGAGGTGCGATTTATCCTACAATTTTTTGCCATAATTACAAAATTCTAAAGAGCGATCGCTCTCTTCTACAGCAGCCTTTATACTATAACGAGAATCAAAATAAAGTTCAGGTCGCTTAAGTCATTATGCTCAATCAAAGACGAATTCAAATCATCACGAAAGGAGCCTTAATTAGAATGATGATTCTTTTGATTTTACTCTTAACTCTCCTAAGCCTAACAGCTTTTTTAATAACGTCAATGCCCGGAAAAAGCTATCAAGGAGAATTACCGGATTTAACCTTAAATCAACAACAACTTCAAGCGGAATTAAAACGAGATATTAAGGCAATTTCCAGCGTTGGAGAACATAACTTTATCTTGGCAGAGAACCTCAACAAAGTCGCAGATTTTTTAGAATCCCAATTCACCCAAGCAGGTTATTCTGTTCAGTCTCAAATTTATCAAGCGAAGGGGAAATCCTTTCGGAATTTAGAAGTTGAAATTAAAGGAACCGAAAAACCGGATGAAATTGTCGTTATTGGCGCCCATTATGATTCTGTCATGGGTTCTGTCGGAGCCAATGATAACGGAACAGGTACTGCTGCTGTATTATCTTTAGCTCGAAAATTGGCTCAATTTAAACCGAAAAAAACCTTAAGATTTGTAGAATTTGTCAATGAAGAACCGCCCTTTTTCTGGACAACAGAGATGGGGAGTTTAGTTTATGCAGAACGTTGCAAACAACAGCAAGAAAATATTGTGGCAATGCTCAGTTTAGAAACCATCGGCTATTATTCTGATCAAGCTAATAGTCAACAATATCCTTTAAATTTATTAAAATGGTTTTATCCAAATCAAGGCAATTTTATTAGTTTTATTGGGAATTTTAAATCTCGTTCTTTAGTTCAAAACGTGATTAATGAGTTTAGAAATTCCGCTTCCTTTCCCTCTCAAGGCGTCGCCTTACCGAATTGGGTTCCTGGGGTGGGTTGGTCAGATCATTGGTCATTTTGGCAACAAGATTATCCCGCATTAATGGTGACAGATACGGCTTTATATCGCTATCCTTATTATCACACCACTCAAGATCTTCCTGAATACATTAACTTTGAGTATTTAGCACGGGTGGTTTCAGGATTAGAACAAGTTATTATTAAGCTCACTCAGTAACGATTTTATGCAGCCTTATCTTCTTAAACAACAATGGAATGAACAGGGATATCTAGTCATTCCGCAATTATTTAGTTCGGGTTTAGTTGAAGAACTGAGAACAATTTGCGATGGCATTTTTAAACAGTGGGTTAACCAGTCCTCTGAGCCCGAAAAATTCGCTAATTTAACGAATATGGCTTTTTTAACAGAACCCCACTATTTTATTGATTATCCTGAAGAATTAACCGTTTTGTTGAAGGCGATCGCTCACCCTAAAATTTTAGATATTTTAGATCAAATTGTCAATCCAGATCTGATCTTTCATAATACCCAATATTTTTTTAATCCTGCTAGTTACACCCGGAATGGAGATTGGCATCGTGATCAACAATTTGGCGCACCCAATGAAGAAATAGAACAGCTTAGAATGAAAACAACCATCGGAATTCACGTTCATATTGCGTTTTTACCCGATAATAATTTAGAGTATATTCCCGGTTCTCATCAACGTTGGGATACTCCTCAAGAAAGAGAAATCCGCAAAGGATTAAACGGTAAACAACTTAATTCCTCAGAAATGCTGAATTCTAAGCGAATTTATCTTAATCCTGGGGATGCCGTATTTTTTAATGCTTGGGGGATTCATCGAGGGAATTATATTGCTGAGATCCCTCGCAAAACCTTTGATATTATTTATGGAACCTCCTGTGATTGGTGTACACCGTCCCCCACTTGCTTTTTACAACCGAATATCCTTCAAGGATTAACGCCTCAAGCTCAAGCATTTTTTCAAAAATTTATTAATACCTATCAACAACAATGGCTTAATGCTAATCCCTAACTTGTATATTTTTTGTATAAATAAAAAACGGATTCAATCAAACCCTCTAGGAATAAACTGTTTGAGTTATTCCTAAGAAACGAGTGAGCCATGACAACTCCTTTTCTGCCATTTTTTAAACGAATTAAACTGGGAATTTCCTTAATAATTTTAGGTGGGGTTCCTTTATCGCCAACCGTTCTAAATGCTCAACAAAATTCAACCCTTCAGTTTCAGGATATTAATCAAGATCTCTATCAAGAAGAAATCAAGCTAGCTGTTGAAAGGAAGCTGATGAGTGGATTTCCCCAACAGCAATTTCGTCCCCAACAACCCCTAACAAGAGAACAATTAATTTCTGTTATTATTGAACTGTTTTATCAAACGCCTTTACAAAATGTCAATCTTTCTTTTCCTAACCCTAGCCCCACTTTACCTGAACTTCCTAAAACCGTTGATAAAAATCCGTTTCCTGATGTCGATGCCAAGCGATGGAGTGCTGCTAAAATTCAGTTAGCTCGTGAGATTGGATTTATTCGAGGCTATAAAGACGGTCTTTTTCGTCCAGAACAAGCCGTTACTCGTGCAGAACTGATCTCCCTGTTGTGGGAAGTTGATAAATATATGGTTCAACTTCGAGGTTGGGATGGTCGCGACTATTTTTCCCCAGAAGAACCCGTGAAATTTTCCGATATTCGTCAACATTGGGCGAAAGAAGCAATTCAACAAATGTCTGCTAACTGTCGCGTTGCATCCCCTTTAAATGAAACAGGAACCACTTTTGCACCGAACCAAAGTGCAAAGCGAAATTATGTCGCGGCGGCGAGTATCAGAACCTTAAGTTGTTTGAGTAGGTTTCCACCGCCTCCGTCTTGATTTAATGGTTCAGAATGTCAGAATGTTCTCACTGTAATGCGTAACCCCATAACAATTTATTCTCGAAATCCAGTTTCTCTCAAAAGCTGGATTTTTTTATTAAAATTTAATTTATAAATTTATGATTTTATATAATAATATCAATGAATCACCGAATTGAAAGCACCCTATGAGTGAATTTCAAGACCAACAGCGTCAACGCGCTACTTCCGCCTTACAAACGTTTTTAACCACACCGTTATCTACATTACTCGCTCCGGTAACAGATGGCGGTCGAACAACCGTTTTAAATTTATTCCACAACGTCGCCACAACGGTTCCTGCTTACCAAAAATTCCTCGCTGAACAAGATATTATTCCTAATCATATCCAAACCTTTGAACAATTCCAAACCCTTCCCTTAATTACTAAAGACAATTATTTAAGGCATTATTCTTTACCCGAATTATGTCGCCAAGGTCAGTTAGAACACTGTGATTTTATTGCGGTATCTTCAGGTTCAACGGGAAACCCGACATTTTGGCCCCGTTTTGTCAGTGATGAATTGCAAATTGCGACTCGCTTTGAACAGGTATTTTATGATAGTTTTAAAGTGGATCAACGCCGGACATTAGCCGTTGTTTGTTTTACATTAGGAACCTGGGTGGGGGGAATGTATACGACCCAATGCTGTCGTCATTTAGCGACAAAAGGTTATCCTTTAACCGTCATTACCCCCGGAAACCAAAAACCGGAAATTTTTCGAGTAATTCGGGAATTAGGAGAATTCTTTGAACAGGTGGTTTTATTAGGCTATCCTCCTTTTATTAAAGATGTTATTGATACCGGAATTGCAGAAGGAATGAACTGGCAAAACTATAATATTAAACTGGTTTTTGCGGGAGAAGTGTTTAGTGAAGAATGGCGCAGTTTAGTTGGAGAAAGAACCGGATCAACGCAACCTGAATATGATTCAGCAACCTTATATGGAACAGCCGATGCGGGAGTATTAGGAAATGAAACACCATTGAGTATTTGTATTCGTCGATTTCTCGCTAAAAATCCTGATATCGCCAGAACATTATTCGGAGAATCTCGTTTACCCACCTTAGTTCAATATGACCCGAAAAGCCGATTTTTTGAAGTGCAAAGCCAGGATAATTCTAATCGAGGAATTTTGTTCTTTTCAGGTGATAATGGGATTCCTTTAATTCGCTATAATATTGCGGATCAAGGGGGAATTATTTCGTTTGAGGAAATGTTAGCGTTCTTGCAACAATATAATTTTGATCCGATCGCAGAATTACAACAACATTCTGAACGCGGAATTCATCGTTTACCGTTTGTTTTTGTGTTTGGGCGATCGCAATTTGT